>NZ_JAQISN010000002.1:300000-600000 GCF_037450285.1 Erwinia sp. SLM-02
CACGCGCACCCCATCACCGAATTCGGCGGCATTAAACCAACCGACGGCGCCCAGCGAGAAGGGATCGGCAGCCACCGCTTCCAGCACCGCGCGGCGGTCCGGCAGCGGTTCATAGTGGTGGGGGAACTGCCGGTTGGCGAGATGGGCGCGGCGAAAACCGCTGGCATATTTACCGTCATCGCGCAGGCCGTAGAGATGAATGCGCCGGTGCTGCCAGGCGCCACTCAGCCCCAGCTGGGACCAGCAGGTGATATCCCCCTGCGGCGTACCGGATGAAAACACCGCCGCCAGCTGCGCCATACTCAGCCCGGCCAGCGGATTATCACGATGCAGCCAGATGGCGGGCGGCGTTTTCGCCCCCGCGCGCGGGCCGTATCCGCACCAGCCCACCTGAATACCGGTCGGCGAATACCCCTTAACGTTGCGAAAAGCCGCCAGCTCCTGCGCCCAGGGCGCGCGCGACATCGGGGCCAGCAGGCAGGCATCCGCCGCCAGCGCCATGATTGCGGTAGACGACCCGGCCAGAGACAGTTGAAAGCACTGCTCCGGCCGCTCGGCGGACAGCATCGCGCACCACGGCTCGATCAGCGACGCCATGCCGTCATTGCCGGTAATGTTAAAGAATTCAGACATCAGGCTCCCTCCGCCAGATCCAGCTTTAGCCGCTCCGCCCGGGCATCCGCCGCGCTGAGCGGCAGATAACCGTCGGGCTGGGAGGCAATCATCTGCTGCCCCTGCCGCGACAGCGTAAAGCGCAGAAATTCCCGCTGCAGCGCATCCAGCCCGCCGCCGTAGCGCGTTGCCGGGTAGAACCACAGGTAGCGCCCCAGCGCGTATTCGCCCGCCGTCATCTCCGGCACGGTGCCGCTCAGCCACGGTCCACTGTCGTCAGCGGCCAGCGGCAGCGCGCGCAGCAGGGCAGTTTCCCGGCCGATGGCCGCCACGCAAATGGCCGACGGCTCCTGCTCCAGCCGCGCCAGCAGGCGATCGGTGCCGACCAGATATTCACAGTCGGCGCTGAGCGCCCGCCCGCCGAAGTGGTGCTTCTGCATATAGCTGCCGAAACCGCTGAACTGCTGGGTGGTCAGCGGCACAATGCGTCTGTCCGCCCACTCCCCCGTCAGCCCCAGCTGCCCCCAGCGGTTGAAGTCGCCAGCGGGGTGACCGGCGGTGAAGATCCGGGCCAGCTGGCTGAGGCTTATCCGCGCCAGCGGGCTGCTGTGATGCACGTATACCGCCAGCGAGGTTGCCAGATGCTGGCGGGTATCCAGCGCGGCGCACGCCACCCGAACCGCCAGCGGTTCCGCACCGCGCTGTTTGCGCCAGGGGACGCTTTCCATCGGGGTGATTTCACGCCCCATCACGCTCAGCATCGCCTTATCGTTGATGGCGAAGGCCATCGCGGTCGGGGTGCCCTTCAGCTCAATGGCAAAACGCACCTCAGGGTGATAGTGCGCGAACCCGGCGGTCAATTTTTCAAGGATATAACGCGCGTGGCCGGAGCCGCTCAGGCGCACGGCTCCGTCAGCGGTCAGCCAGCCGACGCGGGCTTCCGCCGTCAGCGGCTGCGGCAGATAGTCGGTCAGTTCCGCATCCAGCGGGCGCGGAACCCATCCGGTGCGTTCGGTTAAAGAATTCACAAATGCTCCTCAGAAGATGTCGGATTTTTGCGGCGCTGCCGCCGCTTCCAGTACATCAGCAGCCCGGTGATAAAAAACAGCGGCATGCTCAGGCTGGAGATCGTTATCGCCAACCGGCCCGGGATGCCAAACAGCGCGCCGGTATGGATCGGGTCCATATCGGTCAGAATACGTTCACCGGCAGGCAGACTGCGGTAAAGCGTCTGCCGGGTAACGTTCAGGGTGCGGGGGTTGATGCTCAGCTCATCCAGCGCGCGGGCGTGGGGTGCATCAACCGGCAGAACGCGGACGCGAATCGCTTTCCCCGGCGCGGGAATAAACAGCAGCGCCGACCGGTAGTGACTGCCGTAGCGCTGGACCACCTGCTGCCAGACGCGATCCCAGTCCGCTTCCACGGGCTTTGCCGCCGTTTTTTTCTCAGCGGGGAGCTTCTTCACCACCTCTGCCGGGGCGCTGCCGAGCAGCCACGTCACGCCCTGGCGATACCACTGCGATGACCACCACAGGCCGGAGAGCGCACTGACCAGATAAAGCACGGCCAGCCAGCTCCCCGCCACCTGGTGCAGCATGCGGTACAGGGCACGGCCGCTGAGGCGAAAGTCCGGCCGCAGCCACTCCCGCGCGCTGCGGCTGCCCGCCGTCCAGCGCAGCCACAGCCCGGAGAGGGCAAAGAAGATCAGGCTGACGGCGCTGGCACCGGTGATCGCCCGTCCGATGGCGTTATCACCGTTCGGGGAGAGGAAGCGGTGCAGGTTGCGCACCGTAGCAAAGAACACCGCGCCGGTGGCTTCCCCGAGGATTTGCCCGCTGTACGGATTAATCAGCACCCGCAGGTTGCGCTGCCCTTTACCGCGCTGAAAGGCGGCGGTCCAGGCGCGGTCTGCCTGCTGCTCAATCTGTAACGACATCAACCGCTCGCCGGGCCGCTGCTGGCGTAGCGCGGCAATCATCGCCGCCGCCGACATCGGCACGCCATCCTGCGGCGGGCTGACGGTCATCTGCGGGCTGAGCGCCTGCATAATTTCATCTTCAAAACTCATCGTCACGCCGCTCAGCGCCATAAACGACAGGCTGGCGCCGAGGGTGATCCCCAGTAGCCAGTGCAGTTTCAGCAGAATAAGGCGCGAACGCGTCATGGATTATTTCGCCACCGGCATCGGGCGCCCGGCGATATGCGACTGCACCTGCGCCACCATCAGGCTCAGCGCCGCAAAGGAGTTAGAGATCGTCTCTTCACGCGGCAGCAGGATGTAATGACCGCTGCGGCAGGCGTTCAGGAACTGGCACCAGCCGGGCATAATGGCGTTCATCGCATCCAGCTCTTCCTGCGGTTTCCCGCCGGTATCGGAACGCCAGGTATCGAAAATAAAATCGGCGTCCAGCTCCGGCAGCCGCTCGGCGCTGACCTCAATACGATCGCCGTCGGGAATGCTGTCAATCAGCGGCGGGAAGCGGAAACCGGCATCGCGCAGCACGCGGCCCAGCGCACGGTAGGTGTGATGGACGGTGATTTTGCCCTTGTTCGCCTGGATCACCGAGACGGTGATGTGCTGGGTATCCACCATCAGCTTCAGCTGTTTGATCTGCTCCTGGTAACGGCGCTCAAGGATCGCCAACTGCTTCTGGCTGCCGGTCAGCTGCGCCAGCTTGCTGTAGATGCGCGGCGCACCGCCCACCAGGTGGTCAATACTGACCGTTGGGGCAATCTTTTCCAGCTGTTCGATGGCGGTGTTGCGGCTGGGCTCGGTGATAATCAGGTCGGGCTTTGCGGCGGCGATGGCTTCAATATCCATATCGGCGGTGCCGATAAACTGGATCGATGAATTGTCGAAATCCACCCCGGTCAGCAGCCCGCTGGAGCGCAGGAAGTGCGAACCGTCCGCCCGCGTGCGCCCATGGCTGGCCACCGGCGGCACGCCCAGCTCAATCAGGGGGATGGTAATATCCAGATCGTGCAGCGAAACAATGCGCTGCGGATGCAGCGGCACGGTGACGGTACGGCCCAGATCGTCGGTGAACTGCTGCGTTGGTTCGGCAGCGGTGGCGCTCAGGCAGGTCAGGAATAACAGGGAAATTAGCAGGCGCATAGCCATCCTCAGGGTTTTACAGCGCGTCACGACGACGCCACAGCAGCAGAAGAAAGAACGGACCGCCCACCAGCGCCATCACAATACCCGCCGGAATTTGCAGCGGGGCGAAGGCCAGCCGCCCGATGGAGTCCGTCAGCAGAACCAGCAGTGCGCCCAGCAGCGCGCTGCCGCTGAGCAGTGCCACCTGGCCGCCGCGCAGCAGAAAGCGGGCCATGTGCGGCGCAATCAGCCCGACAAAGCCCAGACTGCCGACGCAGGACACGCTGGCCGCGGTCAGCAATACCGGGGCGCAGAAGCGCACCAGCGACAGCCGCCGGAGGCGAACACCCAGCCCGGTGGCGGACTGGTCGCCGAGCAGCGCCACGTCCGATGCCCGGGCGGTCAGAAACAGGATCAGCGCCCCCGGCAGCGCCCAGCAGAACGCCACCGCCAGCAGCGACCAGGTGGCGGAGTGCAGGCTGCCCGCCATCCACACCAGCGCGGTCTGCACGTCGCGCACGTCGGCGGTGGTCATAAACACCCCGATCCCGGCGGCAAATGCCCAGGACACGCCGATGCCGATCAGAATAAAGCGCGGCCTTGAGAAATCGCGCGCCAGCAGCACCACGATCAGCGCCACCAGCAGCCCACCCGCCATACCGGCCAGCGGCCGCCACAGCAGGCTGAGCGCGGGAAACAGCAGGATCAGCACCAGCACGACGGCGCTGGTCCCTTCCTTGACGCCGATCAGCCCCGGATCGGCCAGCCCGTTGCGGGTGATCGACTGCATTGCCGCTCCGGCCATTCCCAGCATCGCCCCGCTCAGCAGCGCCATCAGCAGGCGCGGCAGGCGAATATCCCAGACGATATAGTGCTGCTGCGCAGTGAGCTGCTGCGGGTAAAACAGCGCCCGGCCGATGTCCGAAGCGGGAACGGGCAGCGTGCCCTGCGTCAGGCCGAACAGCGCCAGCAGCAGCGCAACCGCGGCCAGCAGCACGCCCGTCGCCAGCAGGCGCGGGCGCAGCAGCCGCGTGAACGGCCCCAGCCTGAGCCGCCGAAAGCCCGGTCGTTGCGCGGCTTTTTTCATTTGAAGTACCTGGCAGCGATAAAGATAAATACCGGCGCACCGACCAGGGCGGTCATCACCCCGGTCGCCAGCTCCTGGGGCGCGATCAGCACGCGGGCCACCAGATCGGCCAGCAGCAGCAGCAGCGCCCCGCCCAGCGCGGACAGCGGCACCGCCAGGCGGATATCGTCGGTCATCAGCCGCCGCACGACGTGCGGCACCACCAGCCCGATAAAGCCGATGGGGCCGGCCACCGACACCGCGGCCCCGCAGAGCAGCGCCGCCGCGATCAGCCCGATCAGTCGGGTCCGGGCGATGTGTACCCCCAGCCCGCTGGCCACCTGATCCCCCAGCGCCAGCACGTTCAGCCGTGGCGCAATCGCCAGCGCCAGCAGCATACCGACCAGCGCGGGCAGCGCGGCGGCGGCGGTCACCGACCAGCTAAGCCCGGCGAGATCCCCGGCCAGCCAGGTGCGCATTTCCAGCAGCGTCTGCTCGTCGAGGATCAGGATCGCGGCGGTCACCGAGGAGGCAAAAGCCGAGAGCGCGACGCCGCAGAGCGTCACCTTCAGCGGCGTCATTCCCGTGCGCCCGGCGGAAGCCAGCAGCATCACCACGGCAAACAGCGCGGCGGCCCCGCAGGCGGCAACCAGCGGACGGCTGGCCAGCAAACCGCCCCACCCTGCGCCGGCCGCCGAGGCGATCACCACCGCCAGCGCCGCCCCGGCATTCAGCCCGAGAATATGCGGTTCACCCAGCGGGTTACGGATCACCGACTGCAGCAGCAGCCCGGCCACGCCCAGCGCCGCGCCGGTCAGCAGGGCCGCGACCAGCCGCAGCAGGCGCAGCTCGACAATGACCTTATGGTCGAAGCTGCGCGGATCGAAGTGCAGCAGCGCCTGGAGTACGGTTGAAGGGCCGATGTAGCGCGCGCCCAGGCCAAGATGCACCACCGACCCGGCCAGCAGCAGACCAAGCAGCAGCGGCAGCGCCAGCGCGGGGCGCAGCGGATGGCGATCGACGGAGTGGAGCCGGCTGCGCATCAGCGTTGGCCATCGCGGCGGCGGAACGGCATAAAGAACGGTTTCTGCGTCAGCGGGTTAATCGACATCTGCACGTCAACGTCAAAGGCCGCTTTGATCATCTCCGGCGTGCAGCTTTCATCTTCGCCGGTGACGCCCAGCAGACGCCCCTGCTTTAAAAAGACCAGCCGGTCGGCGTAGTTCACCGCGAAGTTAAGATCGTGCAGCACCACCACCACGGTACGGCCGTGCAGGCGGGTCAGGTCGTGCAGCAGTTCGAGGATCTCCACCTGATAGCGCAGGTCGAGGAAAGTGGTGGGTTCATCCAGCAGAATGGTCTGGGTTTGCTGCGCCAGCGCCATGGCAATCCAGCAGCGCTGCCGCTGACCGCCGGAGAGGCTGTCCACCGGCAGATGGGCGAATTCGGCGGTGCCGGTCAGCCGTAACGCCTCCTCTACCGCCGCTTCGTCCGCGTCAGACCACTGGCGCATAAAGTTCTGCCACGGGTAGCGCCCGCGTGAAACCAGCTCAAATACGGTCAGCCCTTCCGGCAGCAGCGGCGACTGCGGCAGCATGCCCAGCTGGCGGGCCACGGCTTTGGTGGGCTGCTGATGAATGCTTTTACCGTCCAGCATCACGCTGCCGCCAAGCGGGGCCAGCATGCGCGCGATGGTGGTCAACAGGGTAGATTTTCCCGAACCGTTGGCGCCGACCAGCACGGTCATTTTCTTCGCCGGAATGGTCAGGCTGATATCATCGACGATGATCTGCTTTCCGTATCCGGCCGACAGCCGATCCAGCACGATCCCCTGCTGCTGCTGAGCGATACGATCGCCGGTATTCTGCTCCACCCGCTGTGGCATTCACTACTCCTGCACCGCAACGGCGTGGCTCCGGGCCAGCGCGCGCGTAAGTCTTAAATAAAAATAACTCTCATTATCTTTCTCGATCATGCGTAGAATGGATGTAGTAGTCAAGAAATAACGCGGCGCTTATTAAAACATCGCCCTGCAATGTTTTATGGAGTTATCAGGAAACCTGAAATTACTCAACACAAAATAAAATCAACAGGTTAAAAAACAATAACCCGACGATAAATGTGACAAATCGGTGTTAAAAAACCTGCATGATTTTTTCCTGATTTTTGCGTTTACTACTACATAACCGCATGTTTGAATGATTCTCAATTACATATCTGACCCCGCAAGACGGGCTAACGGATAGGCAGCGGTAACGTAATCAATCGGGCAATGAAATAAGAAACCTCTTCTCATCGATCCAAATGACGATGGGATACGTGCGGGATAAAAATTAAATGAGTGAGTTAACACCTTCTTTTCTGGGAAAAAAAGGTTACGCGTTGTTTTCAGCGATCTTCATTGGTGCGCTGTCATCTTCAGTAGCGATAGCGGCCCCCACCCCGGATGCCACCGGCACCAGCGACAAAACCGTTAAAGATGCAGGCACCATGACGGTAGACGCCAGCGTCGCCGATGCCGATAAACCGATGACGTCCGGCTATCAGCCGCTGAACTCCACGACGGCCACGCTGACCAATATGCCGCTGCTGGATATTCCGCAGGTGGTGAATACCGTCAGCGATCGGGTTATTGAGGATCAGCACTCCACCACGCTGGATGAAGTGCTTAATAACGTCAGCAACGTGGTGCAAACCAACACCCTGGGCGGCACGCAGGACGCCTTTGTGCGCCGTGGCTTCGGCAGCAACCGCGATGGTTCGGTAATGACCAACGGCCTGAAAACCGTTCTGCCGCGCAGCTTTAACGCCGCCACCGAGCGGGTTGAAGTGCTGAAAGGTCCGGCCTCAACGCTGTACGGTATTCTCGATCCGGGCGGGCTGATCAACGTGGTCACCAAGCGCCCGGAGCGCACCTTTGGCGGCTCGATCTCGGCAACGTCCACCAGCTTCGGCGGCGGTAACGGAACCGTGGATCTGACCGGCCCGATCGAAGGTACCAACCTGGCGTATCGTCTGATTGGCTCCTACCAGCACGAAGACTACTGGCGCAATTTCGGCAAAGAGCGCAGCAGCTTTATTGCCCCGTCTCTGACCTGGTTCGGCGACGATGCAACGATTAACATCGCGTATTCCCACCGTAACTACAGCACCCCGTTCGATCGCGGCACCATTTTCGATCTGAATACCGGGCACGCGGTCAATGTGAATCGCGAAACCCGCTTTGATGAAGAGTACAACATCACCGACGGCGAATCGGACCTCGCGCAGCTGAACGCCGAATACCGTATTAATAACCAGTGGACGGCGAAGTTTGACTACAGCTTCAGCCAGGATAAATACAGCGATAACCAGGCGCGCGTGATGGCCTATGACGCCACCACCGGCAACCTGACCCGCCGCGTTGACGCCACGCAGGGATCGACCCAGCGCCAGCACTCGGCACGCTTCGATCTGCAGGGCGACGTGGTGATTGGCGGCCTGTACAACGAGATCCTGACCGGGGTGGCGTATGAAAACTACGATCTGCTGCGCACCGATATGATCCGCTGTAAGAACGTGCAGGACTTCAATATCTACAATCCGTCCTACGGCTCGACCGGCAAATGCACTACGGTATCCGCGTCGGACAGCGATCAGACTATTCAGCAGGTCAGCTACTCGGCCTATGTGCAGGACTCACTGTATCTGACCGATAAGTGGATTGCGGTCAGCGCCCTGCGCTATCAGTATTTTACCGAATACGCCGGTAAGGGTCGTCCGTTCAACGTCAATACCGACAGCACCGACAATGCCTGGGTACCGAAGTTTGGCCTGGTGTATAAAGCCACGCCGGGTATCTCGCTGTTCGCTAACGTTTCACGCTCGTTTATGCCGCAGTACTCGATTGCCAGCTACATCGGCGAGCTGCCGCCGGAAACCGCCACCGCGTGGGAAGCCGGTGCCAAGTTCGATCTGTTTGACGGCGTTACGGCCAACGTGACTCTGTTTAACATCAATAAAAACAACGTGCTGTATACCGAAACCATCAATGATGAAAGCGTAGCGAAAACCGCCGGTCGGGTGCGTTCACGCGGGGTCGAGGTGGATGTGGCCGGCGCGCTGACGCAGAACATCAACGTCATCGCCAGCTATGGCTATACCGATGCCAAAGTGATGGAAGATCCCGATTACCAGGGGAAGATGCTGCCAAACGTGCCGCGCCATACCGGATCGCTGTTCCTGACCTACGACTTCCACAACGTGTTTGATGGCAATACGCTGACCGTGGGCGGCGGCGGGCATGCGGTCAGCCGTCGTTCCGGTGACAACGGTGAAGACTACTCCCTGCAGGGCTACGCGGTCGCCGATGCCTTTGCCTCTTACAAAATCAAGGCAGAACATCCGGTTACGCTGCAGGTTAACGTGAAGAATATCTTCGACAAAACCTATTACACCTCATCAATCGCGACCAATAATCTCTCTAACCAGATTGGCGACCCGCGTGAGGTGCAGTTCACGGTGAAAATGGATTTCTAATCCGCACGTTTAAATTAGCGTTCATCCCGTTGTAAAACGTAGTTTAACTCCTGAAGTACATCGGATGTTATGACGACGCCAGTCGTTACCTTCAGGAGATTCACTATGGCAGAGCAGCAATTTGACTATATTATCATCGGCGGCGGTTCCGCAGGCTGCGTTATCGCCGCCCGACTGATTGAGGCCCAGGCAGGTAGCGTCCTGCTGCTGGAAGCGGGCGGCCGTGACAGCAGCCTGTTCCACAAAATGCCCGCCGGACTGGTAAAACTCTCACCCCATACACGCTGGCCCTATCGCACCCTTCCCCAGCAATACGTGAATAATCGCATTATGCAGGTCGGCCAGGGCCGGGTTCTCGGCGGCGGCAGCGCCGTCAACGGCATGATCTATCTGCGCGGCCAGCCGCAGGACTATGACGACTGGGCAAATCAGTACGGCTGCCAGGGCTGGGGCTGGGAAGATTTGCTGCCGTGGTTCAGAAAAGCGGAAAAAAATATCAGCCTGAGCGGCAAATATCATGCGCAGCAGGGGCCGCTCAGCGTGAGTGAAAGCCTGTTCCACCATCCGTTAACCCAGGCGTTTGTCCGCGCCGGGCAGGAGCAGGGGCTGACGTATGTCAATGATTTCAATAACGGTAGCCCTTCGGGTATCGGGCTCTGGCAAACCACCACCCACCATGGCGAACGCGCCAGCACCTCACGGGCCTACCTCGATCGGGTCAAGAACGATCCCCAACTGACCGTGATCACCGGCGCGGAGGTGCAGCAGCTGATTGTGGAAGGCGACCATGCCCGGGGTGTGATTTACCATACGCACATTCCCCATCCTCACCAGGCCTTTGCCCGCCGGGAAATCATTGTTTGTGCGGGGGCTTTCGGTAGTGCAAAAATTTTGCAGCTGTCGGGCATCGGGCCGCAGAAACTGCTCGACAGCCTGGGTATTCCTGTCTGCGCTGATTTACCCGTTGGCAAGTACTATCAGGACCATCTGCATATGTCGCTGAATGCCACCGTGACCACCGCAAACAGCATGTGGGGGGAGGACCGGGGTCTGCGCGCGGTTAAAAACTTCGTGCAGTGGCACTGTTTTCGCAGCGGCCTGCTGACCAGCAACATTCTGGAAGGCGGGGCGTTAATCGATACCACCGGCCGCGGCCGGGCCGATGTGCAGTTCCATTTTCTGCCGGTGCTGGATAATTTTGAGAACGGACCCGATGCGAACCCGGCGGGCAGCGAGCATGGGCTGACGGTCAAGGTAGGATTTCTGCAGAGCCAGTCGCGTGGTGAAGTCCGGCTGACCAGCAGCAACCCGGCCGATGAACTGGCGATTGATGCCGGCTATCTCAGCGATCCTGCCGATCTCGCCGGCCAGATCAGGGCGGTAAAAGCGGGGCTTCGCCTGCTGCGCAGCCCGTCCCTGCAGTCCGTGGTCGGGCATATTTTGCAGCTGGATGAGGTGAATGAGGAGGATGAAGAGGCCATTACTGCCTTTATTCTTAACGATATTAAAACCGTCTATCACCCGGTCGGCACCTGCCGTATGGGCCCATATCCGGCAACGTCCGTGGTCGATCTGCAGCTGCGCGTACACGGTATGTCGGGTTTACGGGTGGCAGACTGCAGCATCTTTCCTCAAATCCCCAGCGGCAATACCAACGCGCCAACGATAATGATCGCCGAGCGCGCGGCCGATCTGATCCTCACCGAGGCCGCCAGCCCGGTTTGCTGACGGCAGTCCCACCCGGCTTCTGCCCTGTGGCAGAAGCTTCTTATTCAACTAGAATTAATAGATTAGCAGATAAATCTTAAAGAGATTAATTCTCATTCCGATGATATTCAGGGCTGTAATTATTAATAAGAATGGTTATCAAACTTATTTAAAAATCGAAACGAATTATATTTAATTAAAATAAAAAACACATATAAATCATAATATTGAATACATAAAAATAAATTTAGCTTTTGCTATAATAAACGGTTTTTATTTTATCAGGATGCGTGCATAATGCGCAGAAATCACCTGTCATCCACAGAAAATAATAATTTTAAGGAGTCACCATGCTGACCAATGAAATGACCGCGAAGCTGAACGATCAGCTTAATCTCGAATTCTACTCTGCTAACCTCTATCTGCAGATGAGTGCCTGGGCTAACGATAAAGGCTTTGATGGTGCTGCCGCTTTCCTGCGTGAACACTCCGTAGAAGAGATGCAGCATATGCAGCGTCTGTTCAACTACCTGAGCGATACCGGCGCGATGCCGGTGCTGGGCACCATTGATGCACCACCGGTGACCTTTAACTCACTGAGTGAAGTGCTGGAGCAGGCCTACCAGCACGAGCAGCTGATCACCTCAAAGATCAACGAACTGGCTCATTCGGCGATCACCAGCCAGGACTATTCAACCTTCAACTTCCTGCAGTGGTACGTGGCCGAGCAGCATGAAGAAGAGAAGCTGTTCAAATCTGTTCTGGACAAGCTGGCGCTGGTTGGCAACACCGGTCAGGCTCTGTTCTTCCTGGACAAAGACCTGAAAAAACTGAGCGAGCCGGGCGCGCACTCCGCACCGTAATTCGCGTTGCCGGGCGTCAGCGTTTTGTTCTACGCCGCCGGATCCTTCGCCACCGAGCCACTCCCGAAAGGGAGTGGCTTTTTCATTATATGCCCACGCCATCACTCTTTTCCTTCGGCGGCGGCGCGGCGGGTGGTGCCTGGCTGACCAGGCGTTTCAGATACACCGCTATCGCTTTCAGATCCGACTTGCTCAGGTGCGGTGCGCTCGGCTGCTCGCCCTGGCGGGCGCGATCGGAAGCCATGCTGCGATCGTCATGGCACCCATCGTCCTGTGAGTCGCTTCCTGCATGAAGGGTGGCCGATGCCGCAATCAACAGAGCTGATAACCACCGCCGGGTATAAAGTTTCATGGCTCACTCCCTGTTATGCCGGTATCCGAAACTCAACGCGCTGTCCCCGCCTGGCGAAACCTCACCGACGGCAGGACACCGCTGTGAACCTGCGAATAAAATAAGGGAGAACGAAAAAGCGAACCGGTGTGAAGTGTTAGGGGATATGAGTGAAACGGCTAATAGCGGGATGTTATTCGCGCAAGACGCTGATTATTAGTCATTTAGACAAAGGGTGCGAATAGCACCCTTTGTCTGCCGATCAGTGGCTGGCCGGCAGGGTAACCCAGTAGCCCGGCTGGTAGGCCACCGGCAGGAAGCGCTGGTGGAATTCGCGGAAGGTAGCATCCGGATCGATGTCCTTAAACAGCTCCGGATGCAGCCATTTGGCCATCGCCTGAATCGCCACGAACTGATACGGACTGTCGTAGAACTGATGCCAGATAGCGTGTGCATTGCCGTTGGTGGCGACCGGCAGCGTGCGGAACGCCGGGCGCGCCATCAGCGCCGTCAGGCGTTTTGTTGCTTCCGCGAGATCCGCTCCCGGACCCACGCCCACCCAGCCACCGGCGGTATTGTAGTTCTTCCAGTTAGCGCCGGTCACAATCACCACATCAGGGCGCGCGGCGATAATCTGCTCGGGGTTCAGCGTGCCGAAGGTGCCGGGGATCAGCCCTTTGGCAATATTTTTGCCTCCGGCCACTTCCACCATCCGGCCAAAGTTTTCATCGCCAAACGACATGCAGCACTCTTCGGTGTAGCCACCGGCGCGGTCCAGCATCACCTCAGGGCGCTTGCCGGTGAAGTTTTTCAGGCGGTCGGTGACGATATCGATCTGCCGCTGGCGGAAAGCGACGATCTCTTCGGCACGCTCGGGTTTACCCACCAGCTGGCCCATAATGCGGATGCTCTTTTCGGCGTTCTCAAACGGCTTCTCGCGGAAATCGATAAACACCACCGGAATACCCAGCTTATCGAGTTTTTCGGTCAGCTTCGATTCGTCGGTCGCCGCCTTCGATTCCAGGTTCATCAGCACCAGATCGGGTTTGAGGGTCAGCGCCTGCTCAACGTTAAAGGTGCCGTCTTTAGCCCCGCCAAAGGTCGGCAGCTTTTTGATCTGCGGGTATTTTTCCGCGTAGATTTGGTAAGTGTCGAAATCGGCCTTTGGCAGATCGTCGCGCCAGCCCACTACGCGCTGGAAAGGTGCCCCGGTATCGAAGGCCGCCAGCAGATAGATCTGCCGCCCTTCCCCCAGGATCACTCTCTTCACTTCCGATTTAATTTCGACCTTACGGCCGCTGACATCTTCTACCACAAACGGTGCGGCCCACAGACTGGCTGATGCGATCAGCCCGGCCAGCAGAATGCCTGTTTTACCCCAAATCGTCATAATAAAACCCCACAAGGAAAATGATTATTATTCTCAGTTAAAATCCTGCAGGGGCATGCTACGTGGCGATGAAAGTTAAAACAAGATGTGTCAAAAAATTTCATTTAATGACAGTTTCAAAAGGTATACCGGTAAAATTTGGTATCCACCTTCATCACCGGAAAAGAGGCAGGCAGCTCGGGGACGGCGATTTCGGTAAAGCCATTTTTTTCATAGAAACGGTGCGCGGCAAGGAACAGTGACGTGGTGCCGAGGAAGATATCGGTCAGCCCCTGCTCACGGCCGTACGCCAGCAGGATGTTCAGCAGCGCCAGCCCGGTGCCATACGCCTTCCCGCGATACTCTGCCGCCACAAACATTTTGCGCAGCGCCGCCTGGCGATGACCAATATCCTTGAGCGCGATACAGCCGACCACGCGATCGTCCACCAGCGCCAGCCAGAACTGGCCTTTACCCTGCTGATAGAAGTTTTCGATATCGTTAAGATCGGGCTGCTGCTCTGCGGTGATGGGAATGCTGAACTCGTTAGTCTGGATCGGCAGAATTAAATCGAAGACCGCTGCCTGATGTTTTGCGCTGTAGGGTTCGATACGAAGGGTTGTGCCGGATTCGCTCATTGATGTTGTACTCTCTGGCGGCCACGGACCGCATTAGGGTTAGTCAATGCAGACGACAACAACAGATTGTCGCCTGCTTTTTCAGCCCATTCAGACTACATCATTAGCATGATAAAACATCAGGTTAATTCGCGTCCGGCGATCGGCGCATTCAACGCCCGGCCGACTTCACCGCATCGTGCAGGTTCAGGCGCTGCCAGAAGCTCTGCGACGCATCGCCGGAGAGCGGATAACCGTTCGCCAGCGCGGTGCGCACCATCAGCTGACGGCGCTGGGCGGCACTGAGGTTCGGCAATGGCGCTTCCAGCAGCACTTCGGCCCCTTCCGGCACCACCAGCGGCGCGGCTTTTACCTTCGCGGCGGGCAGGTTGTAGGTCATGGTAAAGCGATAGAAGGTCTGCATCGCCGGAGCGGCATACGGATCGTCCTGCGCGGGCACTTTCGCACAGTCGCGCAGCGACATGCCGCACTCTTTCTCCAGCGCGCTGCGCAGCTGCTGTTTCGCCGCATCGAACAGCTCACGGTAGCGCGGGTCGTTGAGGTAGTGCGCCACGTTGCGCTCGGCCACCATTCTGGAACCCATCACATCCAGCGGATAGTGCACCCCGAGCACGATGCGGGAATAGCCGTAGCGCGCGCCGCGATCGATCAGCGGCACGTAGCGCTCAGGCAGCATCTGCGCCATCAGCAGCGCGTCGGTGTAGCCGGTATTGGTGTGGCCGCTCGGGAACGAACCGCCGTCGGCGGTGTAGGGATGATTATCTTTCGCCACCGCGCTGTCCGGCACCAGGTGAATGGTGTTGCCGGGGATCAGGAACGGGCGCTTGTAGTCAAAGTGCTTTTTCGCTTCGCCGGTGCTGACTTCGCTGGCCTTGAGCAGCGCCGCCGCCTTGCCCAGTTCGCCTTTATCATAGGCGCGGATAAACGCCTCACCCAGCTTCGGCCCCAGCGCATCGGCAAGGAAGTACAGGTAGTTCTGCCCTTCAGCATCGACCAGCGCCTGGCGGCGTGCGCCGTCGGTGGCGTTCAGGTTGATGTTTTCTACCGTGGCCAGGTTCTGCGCCAGCGTCGCCTGCGGTAGCTTACTGAAGGCGCTCAGCAGTTCAATCCCCGCCTGTTGATTGGCCTTTTTACCGAAGTCATAGCCGCTGGCCTGTAGCCAGGCTTTGTCGACCTGCTTACCGCCCTGTTTTGCCGTTTCCAGCTGGCTGCGCGCCAGCGTGCTGCTGTCACCTTTGATGCTGTTAATCAGCGCGGTCTGCACCGAAGCTTCCAGCGCGACCACCGCCGGGCTGCTGCTGGCTGGCGTGGTGGTGTTGGCGATGGCCGCGATCTGCGGCAGTTCTGCAGTGGTTTTAGCCTGTGCCAGTGGGCCAGTCAGTAGCGAAACGGCAAGAAGCGTAAGACGAAAGCGCATAAATCATCCTCATTATTATCACGTTAACCCTGTCGCCCGCAGACTAGCCCCGCTCTATGGCACTTTTATTGCAAAACATATTCCGATACAGATTCCCGCGTCCTGTCATAAAACACGGTGAAAAATGGCCGCGTTTTCCTCAAACCTGCCACGGCAGCACGCCTTTATGGCGGCGCGCGCACCAGGACGCCAGCAGCATCAGGGCCACCACCACCAGAATCATCAGGCAGCCCACCGCCGCCGCCAATGTTGACGACCCGCCTTCATCGAGGAAGACGATGGTCGGCCCCAGCGTCTGGGTTGAGGAGGTCACCAGCAGGATCGACACCTGGATTTCGTTCAGCGCGGTGAGAAACACCAGGATTGCCCCGGCGATGGCCGAGGGCGCAACCAGCGGCAGCAGAATGTCACGCATGCGCCGCAGGAAGCCCGCGCCGGCCAGCTGCGCCGCCTCATCGAGCGAGCGCTCAACGCGGGCAAATCCCGCCAGCGTCGGGCGCAGCACCAGCGCGAGGAAGTTGGAGAGATAGGCGGCGAGAATAATCCACACCGTGCCGTACAGGCTGACGTTAACCAGCGGCAGCGGCCGCAGGAAAAACAGCAGCGCGGCAATGCCGGTCACCACGCCCGGCAGCGCATAGGCCAGCTCGCTGGAAAGATGCAGCACACGTACCAGGCGGCTGCGCCGCCAGCTGAGGTAGCAGGCCATAAACAGCGCCATCAGCGTCAGGATCGCCGCCGCAATCGCCGTCAGCCACAGACTGGTGAAGAAGGCATGGCGCACCGCCGGATAGTCAAACAGCGCGTTGCGGTAGTTAATCAACGTCAGCGTCTGCGCATTCAGCGCCTGGCCAAACCCCTGGGTCAGCGAGGTGCTCAGCAGCGCCGACAGCGGCAGCAGCAGGATCAGCGCCATCAGCAGCCAAGCGGTGGCTTCCACCGGCAGACGCCAGCGCCCGAGTGGCTGCGTCAGCGCCTGCGCCGTCCCGCTCACCCGTACATCGCGCCGGCCGCCCAGCAGGCTGCTGATCAGCATTCCGGCCAGGGTAATCGCCGCCAGCAGCAGCGACAGCACCGCCATATCCGGCAGGGCGCCCGGCCCGCTGCTGTTGAGCTGTTGGTAGATCAGGGTGATCAGCGTCGGCACCCGCGCCGGAATGCCCAGCATGGCCTGGATGCCAAAGTTACCGGCGGCGGCCACGAAGGAGAGCGCGGCTCCGGCGAAAATCGCCGGGCGCGCCAGCGGCAGGATAACCGTGAACAGCACCCGCAGCGGCGAAGCGCCGGCAATACGCGCCGCTTCCACCAGATCGGACGGCAGCCTCTGTAATCCGGCCCGCACGGCCAGAAACACCAGCGGGGCATTGTGCAGCCCAAGCAACAGAATAATGCCGCTCATGGAATAGAGCGGTGGCCGGCCGGCGACGGGCGACAGGCCCAGCCCGGACAGCAGCGTCATTAGCAGACTGGAGGGCGACATCGCCTGGACCCAGGCCAGCGCGGTCACCTGCGGCGGGATCATCAGCGGCAGGATAAAGGCAAAGACCCACGCCGCTTTGGCGCGGATGTTGCTCAGCGCCACCAGCCACGCCGCCAGAGTTCCCAGCAGCAGAGAAAGCGCGGTGGCACCCAGCGCAATAAACAGCGTATTGCCGGTAGCACGCAGCACCCGGTGCGTATTTAACAGCCGCAGCAGGCGCTCGCTGTCGGGTACGCCCTGCGGCGCAATCGCCGCCCAGATCAGCCGAGCCAGTGGCGCAATCGACAGCAGGCCGATCGTTATCGCCAGCAGCCAGAGGATCCACCGTTCACTGCCCGGCCAGCGGATAGCTCGGGGGTGACGGGCGCTACGCATCATACCGGGCAATACGCTCATCGGTTAACCGCCAAAGATTTCAGTGAATTTCTCACGCACCTGCGTATCGTCATTAACCGCTTTATCGCTGTCCAGCGTCAGCAGTTTGATTGAGTCGATCGGCGCAAAGCCGTCCGGCGCCGCCACGCGTTTATCGATCGGCCGGTTGCCCTGCTGCGCCACCAGCTGCTGGCCTTTTTCCGACAGCATAAAATCAACGAAGGCTTTCGCCGCAGGGACATTATGCGCACCGGCGAGGATCGCCACCGGTTCGGTCACAAAGGAAGCGCCTTCCTGCGGATACACCAGATCGACCGGCGAGCCCTGTTTTTTCGCGCGGATCAGGTCAGCATCGGTGATGATCCCGTATTTGGCGACGCCGCTGGCGACGGCCTTCAGCGCCGGCCCGTTACCGCCTTCCGGCGTAATGCCGTTGGCCGCCAGCTTTTTATAGAAATCCCAGCCGATTGTTGGCGTATTGATGGCGGTGTGCAGATGGTAGAGCGCCGCGCCGGAATAGAGCGGGCTGGGCACCGCCACCTGGCCGCGATTGCCGGCCTCGGTCAGCGCCATCCAGCTGTTAACCGGTTTGGCGTTCTGGGTGTTGTAGCCAATCACCGTGGCGATGATTTTGGTACCGAACCAGGTCTTATCCTTGTCGTAGAAATCCGGGCTGATATGGCTGACCGGCGCATCCGCGTAAGCCATCAGCTTGCCCTCTTTCTTCAGCGCGCCCAGGTTGATGGAGTCCGCCACCAGCAGCACGTCGGCTTTCACGTCGCCGCTCATCATTTCGGTGCGCAGCACGTTCATCAGCTGGGTGGTGCCGTTGCGGGTCCAGCTAACCTCAATTCCGGGGTTGGCCGCTTTAAAAGCTTCGATGGTTTGCTGAGCGATCTCCGGTGCCTGCGAGGTATACACCACCAACTTGCCGTCAGCCGCCTGGGCTGACAGAGAGGTGAACGCCAGCAGTCCCAGAATTTTTACCGTGCTACGCATCTGTAGTCCTTAATGAATTGAAAAAAGAGGTTATTGCGGGATCACCCAGCCGTCGGTGGCGGCCAGTCTGATACGATCGCCCACGCGCAGCGGCGCGCCATCGGCCTGCATCAGCGTCAGGCGGCACTGTGCGTCGCCGAGCGGTTCGATCTCCAACTGGCTGTAGCCGCCGCGATACACCACCCGCCGGAGAAGGCCGTCAAAGCCGGGCGCATCGTTCGCCACCCTTTGCAGATCGCCCGCGTGCAGGCAAATTTTTCCTTTGGGAAGGACCGCCTGAGTGGGGCTGGCGCGCAGCTTCACCCGCAGCCCAAACAGCGTGACCCAGGCAAAGCCCTGACCGTCGGGTTCGATATCGCCAACCGTGACCACCCGGCCATCGTCAATAAAGCGCGCCACCATTTCGCAGGCGGGCTGGCGGTAAAGTTCCTGCGGGCTGGCGAACTGCATCACCTGCCCCGCCTGCATCACCACGATGCGGTCGGCTAACGCCATCGCTTCATGCTGATCGTGGGTAATGTAGAGCAGCGTGGCGCCGGCATGATGGTGAAAACGGGTAAACTCCTCTTCCATCGCGGCGCGCAGATGCACGTCAAGGTTGGCCAGCGGTTCATCCAGCAGCACCAGCTGCGGGCGCGTGACCAGGCAGCGCGCCAGCGCCACGCGCTGCCGCTGTCCGCCGGAAAGGTCCGCCGGGCGGCGTTCGTCCATGCCGTCCAGACCGACCAGCTCCAGCGCGGCATCCACCCGGATGCGCCGGTTGGCGCGATCCATCCCCTTCACCTTCAGGCTGTATTCGATGTTTTCCGCCACCGACATATGTGGCCAGAGGGCGTAGTTCTGGAACACCACGCTCAGCTCGCGCTGCTCCGGGGGCAGATGCTGGCCCGGCGCGCTGTAGCAGCGTTCGCCGACGGTGATGCTGCCGGAATCCGGGGTTTCAAACCCGGCAATCGTGCGCAGCAGGGTGGTTTTTCCGCAGCCGGAAGGCCCAAGGACGGCGATAAATTCTCCGTGCTCAATCCGCAGCGAAACATTGCGCAGCACCGGCTGCTGGCCAAAGGATTTACACAGATTCTCGATCAGGATCGCAGACATCAGGCACTCGGACTCCGTTCAATTAAAGCAACGGCTTAGAACATACTGAGCAAAGATGACAGCGCGGTGACAGCCGACGGAATGAAAGGCGCGCCGTGCGCCGTCGCCGGCGAGGGCGGCGGGAAGATAAATTGTGCCAATCAGAGAGCGTCGCATCAAAGCGTAAAAGCCCGTGTGTATCTTGCGCATAGACTCGTTAAACTCATCACATGGCGACTAACGCAAGCAGATCACAATGAGCATCGATTCGGATATCACCGTTCGTAAACTGGAAATTTTTATCGCTTTTATGACCCGCGGTAATCTTGCGCGCACGGCTGAGGCGCTGGGGATCAGCAGCGTCAGCGTGCACCGCGCGCTGCACAGTCTGGAAGAAAGCCTGCGCTGTCCGCTGTTTATTCATCAGGGACGTAATCTGGTGCCGATGCCTGCCGCGCATACCCTGTGGGAATACAGTCAGGATGCGCTGGATCTGCTGTCACGCGGCGTGGAAGAAGCTCGCAAAACCGCGGGGATGAGCCAGGGCCGTCTGCGGCTGGGCACGCTCTATTCGCTCACGCTGGAGACGATCCCACAGCTGATCATGGGCATGAAGCTGCGCCGGCCCGACCTGGAGCTGGAGCTGACGATGGGCTCCAATAAAATGCTGCTGAGCCGCCTGGAGGAAGGATCGCTGGATGCCGTTCTGATCGCCACCTCCTGTGAGCACATTAACCACAGCCATCTGGAAACGCTGCCGCTTTTCGAGGACGATATTTTTCTGGCCGCCCCGGCCGCGTCCGGGCTGGACGTCAGCCAGGAGGCCGATCTGCGCGACTACCGGCTGGAGAAATTTGTTTCTCTTGATGAAGGGTTTGCCACCTGGCAGGGCTTTCGCGAAGCGTTCGCCATTGCCGGCTACGAGCCGGAGATTGTCACCCGGGTTAACGATATCTTTTCGATGCTGAGCCTGGTGCAGGCGGGCGTGGGGTTTACCCTGCTGCCGGGCCGCATGAAGCGGGTATACGAGAATTCGGTGCAGCTACTCAGGCTGGCGCAGCCGTACCAGATGCGCCAGAACATCGCCATCGTCTTTGAGCGCAACCGTGAGCACGACCCCAATCTGCTGGCGCTGGTGGCAGAAGGCAGGATGTACAGCCGCCAGCGCGGCGCTCACTCCTGATCCTCAGCGCAGGTCGGCCTGCTCGGCCCACATTCCTGGCTCTCTGCGCCACGTGCCCGGTCATCTCAGCCCGCGTTCCTGGCTCTCTGCGCCAGGCGGGATGCCAGCGCTGGCCCACTCTGCTCCAGCGAGATCGCTTCGCCACCGCGGCTGAACGACTGCCGCGCCAGGGCCGTCAGCACCGAGCCGGGGGGCATCTCAACGGCCAGCCCCACCTCACGCTCTTCCGCCGCCACCATCGCATCATACCAGTTAACCCTGCGGGCCATATTCCAGGCCAGATCGTTGGCAATCTGCTCCGGCTGCCACAGCACCCGGGCGCTGCTGCCGCTGAGATACGCACAGCGTGGACGCTGCAGCGTGACCTGCTGAAAGGCCTGCGCCAGCACCTGCGCGGGCTTCGCCAGCAGCTCACAGTGCGAAGGCACGCTCACCGCCAGCCGACAGGCGCGCTGGGCACCGCGAGACTTCGCCTCGGCCCCTACCCGCGCCATGGCCGCATCCGATCCGGCGATAACCATCTGGTGCGGGCTGTTCACATTGGCCAGCCAGCAGTCGTCGCCCAGCAGCGGCAGCAGCTCCGACTGCGGAAATCCAACAATCGCCGTTAATCCATAGCCCTGCGGCCAGGCATTTTCCATCAGCGTCCCGCGCTGAGAAACCAGCCGCAGCGCGTCGCTGAATGGCAGCGCACCGGCGATCACCGCCGCCGGATACGCGCCGATCGAGAGTCCGGCGGTAATATCGGCGACGGTGCCCTGCCGTTCCAGCGCGCGGGCGTGGGCAACCCCGCTAATCAAAATACACAGCTGCACCGCGCGGGTGTGCCGTAACGCACCGGCGCCGTCCAGCAAACGAACATCTTCATTCAGTACCTCGCTGGCTTCATCCAGCAGCACATCGCCATCAGGTAACTGTTGCAGCATGCCGGGGCGCTGTGCGCCCTGGCCTGGGAAAGTAAACAGGACTTTCATTCTGTGCTCCAGGGCCGATCGGTCAGGCACGGGCCATGCGGCGTTTTCAGCAGCACCCGTCCCTCCCGCAGCCATTCGTTTAACGCAAATCCCCCACGCGGCGTGCCAATCTGGGTATCCACCCGACAGGGTAGCTGGCTGACAAACGTCTGCCAGCGCGACAGCTCGGCGCGATCCAACGGCTGTTCGCTGCGGATCAGCAGGTCAAGATCGCTGCTGGCGCGCAGCACCGGCACTTCGGTCGCCAGCGCGTAGCCCACGCTGCCGGTAATCCCCCAGCGCCACGTCCACGCCTGCTGGGCCAGCTGAAGCGCGGCCTGCAGCGGCGGCTGGGAAATATACGGCGACGCCAGCAGCCGTGCGGGATCGCTCAGCATTTCCGGCGACAGAATACGTCGGATATGCCGGGGGTCGACCCAGCCTGCGGCGCGCAGATCGCGCCGCAGTCCCCGCACGCCAACCGGCACGCGTCCGCCTTCATCGTAGTCCCGACGGACCACCAGCGGCAGCGCAGACCGCCACTGGCTGGCCACCCATTCCGGCAGGTCACCCTGCAGTGCGGTGCGGTCGGAAACCCAAATCAGATCGTGTGGTGAACTCATTTCACATCCCGGAAGTCAGCGTGATAAATAACGGCAGGCTAAGGATACACAACAGTGAGGTGATCAGCAGCACGGCCTCGGCATCCGGTGACTGCACGCCAAAGCGGTTGCCGAATACCACCCCGAAAAAGCCTGCCGACAGGGCGATCATCAGGATCGCCGTGATCGCCACCTGGCCATGCAGGCCCAGCGCCAGCACCACGCCCCAGGCGATCAGCGGCTGGATCAGCAGTTTGGTAATACTGCCGAGGATCACTGCACCGTTGATACTCAACCTGCGGGCAGAGAGGATAACCCCGGTCAGGAACAGCGCGGCGGCGGTGGCGGCCAGGCCAAGCGGTTTAATCGCGGCCAGGACAATTTCCGGCATGCCGATCCCCAACCCGGAAAGCACCACGCCCAGCAGCGGACCCCAGACGATGGGTTTAGTCACCGAACGCCACATCAGGATCGGCAGCATGCCAATGCCGGACTGCTGGCTGTTACCCGCCGCCAGCGCTTTTTCACGCTCAAGGATCAGCAGGCAGAACGGCGTCAGCAGCACCGAACCGCAGGCGATGGAGACGGCAACGGAGAGTGACGTCAACGGCCCTTCGCCCAGTACGCTGCCGAGAATAGGCAGTCCCAGCGCCGCGTAGTTCGGCAGCGAGACGGTCAGCGTCAGTACGGCGGCATCCTGCGGTGACTTATGGAATAACCGCGTGGCGGTAAAATAGATGGCGAACCAGCCTACCCACATCGACACGACCAGCACCACGATCAGCGGCGACTGCTGGACAATCCCCAGCCAGGGGGTTTTTACCGTTGCGCTGAACAGCGCGGCGGGCAGAGCAAAATCCATCACAAATACATTCAGCAGAGCAACGTTTTTGTTGTCTACCATCTTCGCTTTCCCGGCGTAAAAACCGAGCAGCATAATCACAAAAATAGGGGCTAGCGCATGAATAATTATATAAGTCATAACATCACCTGGTCGTCAGATTGAGCACCGGTGCGATGATTATTATTTTATTTTTCAGGCCATTGCTGCGGGGGACGGATTCCGTTTGCCCCCCGCAGATAACCCGGCAGGTTTGTCTTAACTAATCGGTATTACCAGGCCGCTCGCATCCGTTCGCGAACCCGTTTAGAACTGCTGCGGTTCTCTGCCTGCAGGCGGCACTGCAGTCCGGGATCGCGGCGGGCAGCGGCCACGGCGGCGGCCAGTGCCTGTTGGACCTGGGCCATATCGCCCTCGTCCGGCGCGTCCGGCTTGCTGATATCCAGCAGCGACTCCAGCAGGCCCAGAGTCTGATAGTGACCGATGTCATAGGCCATCGGCGGGATGGTTTCCGCCAGTTTTTCCAGCGCTTCGACGCTGCGCAGAGTGATGCGCGCCGCCGCCGCTTTCCCCATGGCGTGGATCATTACGCCGCCGTCATCAAAGGCGATCAGCCGGTTGGCCTGGTAGCCGTGGGCCAGAAACGCCCCCGACATCGCCTTGCCAACGATCAGACCAATCACCACATGGCCCGCCAGCCGTGCGCTGGCGTAGGCGCCGGCCGCGGCGGCCAGCGACTGGTGAATGCCAAAGGCTTCTTCACGGCGGCCATAGGCCTGGCTGGGCACGTCAATCACCGCCACGATAATGCGCTTCTGGGCTTTCCCGGCATCTTCCGCCACGGTTTCACTGACCACTTTCGCCAGCGTCCAGCCTTCAAGCAGCCCGACTTCGCCGCCGGCGGCACGCGGATAGTGATTTTTTTCATCCGGCACTACGGCGATAAAGCGGGCGGCCTCGCCGTGGACTTCACCGTCGGCGACCTGAACGGACGGGCAAAGTCCGGGCAGGCGGCGCGCACCCGCCGTCAGTTTTTGCAGCCAGATTTCACCGCGTCCTGTTTGCTGTTTCATGACCGATCCTCCCTGCTGAAAATCCGTGTAATCTGCTGCGGGTCCGCCTGCTGGCGGGTATCAAACTTCGTCAGCCGCGGCAGATAGTTTTGGTAATTTTCGGAGCGATGCACCGCCGGTACGCCTTTCGCCAGCGCAGCAAGCATGGCCTGTTTCACCGCCTTCTGGCCGTCGCCGACCAGCGCATCCACCAGCCCGCTGGCCGCGCGGGTTTCGCCGCCGGTCATGCTCCAGATAAACGGACGATCGCGGGAGTCATATTCATCAATGCCCGCCTCCTGCTCGATAACCTGCGGGCCGTTCAGCCCCAGTCGCGCTTCACGGGTGACGATCAGATAGCTGCACAGTCCGGCGGCAATCGACATACCGCCGAAGCAGCCAACCGTACCGGCAATAATGCCTACCACCGGGGTATAACGACGCAGATCGACGATGGCCGCGTGAATATCGGCAATGGCCGCCAGGCCGAGATTGGCTTCCTGCAGCCTGACGCCGCCGGTTTCCAGGCACAGCACCGCGCGGGTCGGAATGCCGTTGCGGTTATCTTCCGCCGCCAGTTCCAGCGCCGCCGCCATTTTGGCCCCCGACACTTCCCCCATGCTGCCGCCCTGGAACGCCCCTTCAATGGCAATCACTACCGCGGGCTGCCCGTCGATGGTGCCCTTCGCCACCACCATGCCGTCGTCGGCCTGCGGGACGATCCCCTGCATTGCCAGCCACGGTGAGACGATCCCCTCAAAGGGATCTAACAGTTCGCGATAGCTGCCCTGATCCAGCAGCAGCCGCGCGCGCTGACGCGCATTCAGTTCAATAAAGCTGAGATCGTTACGCATCGGCTACCTCCTCAAATACCTGCTCAATGCGGATCCTCGCCACGCCGGGCGTGGCACCGAAGTCGTGGATGGTCATCTGACCGGCGGGCAGATCCCCGAAGGTGCCCAACCGTTCAAACAGCGCCGTCCAGCGCTTGTTGCTGTTATCCACGGAGGTGACGATTTCAACGTTCAGGGTGTCGCTGCCGTTGGCGACAAACAGCACTTCCATGTCGCCTGAGCCTACAACGCCCGCCAGCGCTCTGCCGTTAAGGCGTCGCGAGGCTGGAAAATAAAGGCTTATCTGTTGCATAAGATCCTCTTTAAATAAAAATCCTTGTTTCGGAATGTCAGGCATTCACGCTGACGGATGGGTCTCACCGCCCCGAAGGGGGGGAATGCATCACGTCGCGCTATGCCGGGCAGATACGGTCAAGAAACAGCGCAGCGGAGAGCAGGTCAGCCGCCCCACCCGGTGAGGCGTTTCGCGCCAGCATGTCCGCATCCAGCTGCGCCAGCGCACGCTGCCCCGCAGGCTGGCTGACGCCGCCCGCGTCCAGCACCGCCCTGGCCCCCTGTTGCATCGCCTCAAGCCCTTCCATGCCCGCCCGCGACAGCACGCAGGTATCGCTGAGTGACGTCATCATGATCATCAGCGTATCCAGCCGGGCTTCGCATTCGCTGGCCCCCTGCCGACGGCTGCGGTACAGCTGCGGCAGCGCCAGATTAACCACGTGCGGGAAGCCCTGCTGGGCCTCTTCACGCGCGCCCGGCAGGCGATAGCGCGAGCTGGCACGGTGACCGTTGCTGAACAGTTTCGGTGCCGCGTCATCGGGCAGCCTCGCCAGCGCGGCCGCATCGTCGGCTACCTGCTGCACGCTGCCTTCGCCACCGCGCATCGCGCTGGCCGCGATCAGCAGGCCCAGCGCCCAGATTGCCCCCCGGTGGGTGTTAACCCCGCCGGTGGTCTGCATCATCTGCGCTTCACCTTCGCGACCGAGCCGGCCGACCAGCTGGCGCAGGGCAATATCGACCGGTCGCTGCCAGCACTGCAGCGCCAGCGCGTAGAAGGTCGGCGTCAGGCTGTGGGCGGATCGTTCAAGGAGCGCCAGGGTGAGATCCTGATGCGCCCCACTTCCCCGACGGTCCACCAGGCCGGGCTTGGGCGTCAGGTTCGCCTCCTCCAGCAGGCAGTGGGTCGCCACCACGGCCAGATGTCGCGCATGGCGCTCTGCAACGATCGCGGCGAGCTGCCGCTGCGGGCTCATTACCAGCTCCTGAATTTAGCCGGTGGCTGATACAGCCCGCCGGACCATTCGACGAGGTCCGCGACGCTGCCCGCTGCCAGCAGTGAACGGCTGGCATCGGTACGCCGAATACCGATATCTTCCGGGAACACCACTTTGCCTTCGCGGCGCAGTTGGGCCACGCGCTTCGCATCCACGCCCAGACCCACGTCGGTGATACCGGCAACCGCGGCCACCATCGCGCGGCGCTCTTCCAGCGACTTAGCCCGATAGAGATAGGCAATCCCCTCTTCGGTCAGCACGTGGGTGACGTCATCGCCGTAAATCATTACCGGAGCCAGCGGCATGCCGGCCGTTTTCGCCACGTCTATCGCTTCCAGTTTTTCGACGAAGGTCGGTTTGACGCCCGCCTGGAAGGTTTCCACCATCTGCACCACCAGCTTGCGGCCGCGCGCCAGCGGGTCGGGTTCGTTGATCATCGCCAGCCAGGCCGGGGTGGCGTGACGGCGACCGTGCGGATCGTGGCCCATATTGGGCGCACCGCCAAAGCCGGAAAGACGGCCACGGGTGACGGTAGAGGAGTTCGCCTGACCGTCCACCTGCAGGGTCGAGCCGATAAACATATCCACCGCATACTGCCCGGCCATCTGGCAGAAGGCACGGTTAGAGCGCATTGAGCCGTCGTGTCCGGTGAAGAACACGTCGGGGCGGGCGGCAATGTAGTTTTCCATACCCAGCTCGCCGCCGAAGCAGTGCACGCTTTTCACCCAGCCGCTTTCAATCGCCGGGATGAGTGTCGGATGCGGATTCAGCGCCCAGTGGCGGCAGATTTTGCCCTTGAGGCCGAGTTTTTCACCGTAAGTGGGCAGCAGCAGCTCGATGGCGGCGGTGTTAAAGCCGATACCGTGGTTCAGCGACTGCACCTGGTGTTCGGCGTAGATGCCTTTGATCGCCAGCATCGCCATCAGCACGTGTTCCTGCTTAATCAGGCGCGGGTCACGGGTGAACAGCGGTTCGATAAAGAAGGGCTTGTCGGCCACCACCACGAAATCTATCCAGGAACCGGGAATATCCACGCGCGGCAGGTCGCATTCGTCATCCACCAGCTCGTTAACCTGAGCAATGACGATACCGTTATGGAAGGCCGCCGCTTCGACCAGCGCCGGGGTGTCTTCGGTGCTGGCCCCGGTATAGAGGTTGCCTTTGCGGTCGGCTTTAAATCCGGCGACCAGCGCCACATCGGGAGAGAGGTCGATAAACAGGCGGGCATAAAGTTCGATGTAGGTGTGAATGGCACCGATTTCCAGCAGGCCATCTTCCAGCAGCTGCGAAATACGCAGGCTCTGGGTGCCGGAAAACGAGAAGTCCAGCCTGCGGGCAATGCCCTTTTCAAAGATATCAAGGTGCTCGCTGCGCCCAACGCTGGGCATAATCATATGCAGGTCATGCAGCGTCTGCGGGTTCACCTGCGCCAGCGATCGGGAGAGAAAATCAGCCTGCTTCTGGTTGTTGCCCTCCATCACCACCCGATCGCCGGGGGAGATCAGTTTTTCAAGCATGGCGACGATGTCGTCGGTGGGCAGGACTTTATGCGGAATACCGAGGCTGGCTATACGGCGCTGTTTCTCGCGCCGACGTGTATCCCAGACCTGGGGTGACGGGGTAGATAACATGGTTAACCTCCTGTAAGTGCATCCTCTGAAGATGCTTTCAGTATGGTAGCCAGTCTGTACCGTAATGGATTGGGCATCAATTACGCTTTGTGCCTGATTGTTACTCTGAGAGTAACGATTAAAATAAAGCGCCCGTAGTTCAGAGGATTAGCGCTAACGCACGGAATGTATTCAGTTTATATCCAGCAGGCGGAATCAAAAATGCCACAAACGTGTGCCAGTTTATTAACCTGAACGTTTGTGGCGGGAAGGAATGGGGTCAGCCGACGGCGACTTCCTGCTCCGGCTGTTGATGAATGGCGATATAGCGCTGGAAGCGGCTCTCTTTCAGGCGGGTGAGGTCCACCAGCACCAGGCCGTCGATGCAGTGGTTAAAATCGGGGTCGCTGCCGAAGTCGATGAACTGTACGCCGCCGCTTACGCACAGCTCGGAATACTGCTTGTACAGCGGCGGAATACCGGTGCCAAGGTTGGCCAGCAGGCGTTTAAGGCGCTTGAGATCTTCGCTGTAGTTATCGCCGCTGAACTGGGCCAGCACGTCCGGCAGCGAGGCCGGATAGGGGCGACGCGAGGTGGCCAGCGGCAGTAATGGAGCGAAGTAGAGGCGATAGAAGGCCACCAGCAGATCGCGCGCCGCCAGCGGCAGCCCGCCGGAGATGGATACCGGGCCAAACAGATAGCGGTACTGCGGATATTTCGCCAGATACGCGCCGATGCCCATCCATAAATAATCCAGCCCGCGTTTACCCCAGTAGGCGGGCTGGATAAAGCTGCGTCCGAGTTCGATGCCCTGCATCAGTACCGGGTTCATCTGGTGATCGTAGTGGAACAGGCTGTGGCTGTAGATACCTTCCAGCCCCCGGCGTTCGAACTGCTCGGCGGTGGGGATAAAGCGGTAGGCACCCACAATATCCAGCGCTTCCTCGTCCCAGAGGATCAGGTGGTAATAGTCATCGTCATAGTCGTCGAGGTCACGGCGGGTGCCGCTGCCCTCGCCCACCGCGCGGAAGGCAATTTCACGCAGCCTGCCCAGTTCACGGAGGATGGGGACGTAGTCCTCGCCGTTGCGGCGATAGAGGTAAATGGTTTTGCCATCGGGCAGTTTACCCAGCACTTCGCAGCCGGCCAGCGCACGCTTCAGCACCGCGCGGTCTTCGCTGCGGGCAATGGCCGCTTCGGTCTGGAACAGCGCGGATTTTCCCTGCGCCACGCGATAGAGGTGGCGACGAAAGCGCGCGGCCAGCTCCTTCGCCGGGGTGCGGCCATCGTGCCAGCTGGCGTAGGGGATGCGCGCACCGATTTTCAGCTTCAGCCGTTCACCGCCGTTGCCGAACATCTCTTTCACCAGCAGCAGCATCGACAGCGGCTGGTAGATTTTTGAGGTGAGGTAGAACAGCGCGCTGTTGCGGCCGCTGACGTGGATCGGCACGATCGGTGCGCGGTAGCGCGCCGCCAGCCGCAGGAAACCGTGGCTCCATTTGCCGTCCTTCACCCCTTTGCTGCCGAAGCGCGAGACTTCCCCCGCCGGGAAGAAGATCAGAACGCCCTGGTTTTCCAGCTGGTCCTGCATCAGGCCCACCTGCTGGCGGCTGGTGCGGTTGCCCATGTTGTCCACCGGCACCATCAGGCTGCTCAGCGATTCCAGGCAGTTCAGCAGGCGATTGGTGACGATTTTCACGTCGCGCCGCACCTGCGATACCGCATGCAGCAGCGCCAGGCCGTCCAGCGTGCCGAGCGGGTGATTGGCGACAATCACCACCGGTCCCTGGCTGGGGATCTGCTCCAGATCGCGTTCGCTCAGCTCACAGCTGACATCGAGGTATTCCAGCACCTGCTCGACCATATCCAGCCCTTTCAGGTGTTTATAGCGCTGATTAAACTGCTGGAATTCTTTTTCATGCAGCAGGCGGCGCAGGACGCTTTTCTGCCAGGAAGGGGTTTCACGCTGAGGACAGAGGTCTTCAAGTACGGTTTCAATGGTAAACACAGGCTTATCTCCCGGGTGTTTTATCCGCACACTAACCACCGGGAATGACGCCAACATGGCAAAAAAATGACGAAAAGAAGACAGCGTGGCGCGGCCAGTTTCACCGCGCGGCGGGGGAGTCAAACGGGCGGGAAAATTACTCCTCTAACTGCAGCGACGGCAGCTGGGAGAAAACGCTTAACAGACCGCTGCTCCACAGCTGGCGGATCTGCGAGAAGTAGGGATGCTTCTCGGTAATATGGTGCTGCTGCGCACAGCTGAAGCTGTCCGCCGGGTAGGTCATCACGTCCAGCGGCAGACCAACGGAGATATTGCTCGCCAGGGTGGAATCCATCGAGATCAGCGCGCACTGCATCGCCTGATCCAGCGGCGTGTCGTAGCGCAGCACGCGGTCGATAATCGGCTTGCCGTATTTGCTTTCGCCAATCTGGAAGTACGGCGTGTCGGTGCTGGCTTCAATAAAGTTGCCCTGCGGGTAGATCTGAAACAGCCTCGGCTCTTCGCCTTTAATCTGCCCGCCGAGCAGCAGCGTGCCGCCAAACTCTTCGCCGTCGCGCCTGATCACCGTTCGCAGCGTTTCCCCCACCAGCAGCGCCACGTCGTACATATTGCTACAGCTCATCAGATTCGGTTTTTTACCGTCTTCACAGCCCCGGCGCAGCAGGCTCAGCGCGCTCTGCGTGGTGGCAAGGTTGCCGGCGCTTTGCAGCACCAGCGTCCGCTCATCATCCTGTTGGAATACATGGAGCTTACGGAAAGAGGAAATATGGTCCACGCCCGCATTAGTACGAGAGTCGGAAACGAAAATCATCCCTGACGATAAGCGCATTGCCACACAATAGGTCATAGTTTTCCCGATTAGATTACTGCTGCAAATTCACCTGCTGCACGGCGGCGAACGCCTGCATATCCTCGCTGCCGCCGCCGAGGCGCATACCGCGCACCGGGCAGGCATCCAGATAATCCACGCCGACGGCCAGCTTCAGGTGCTGGCGGGTGCTGCGGGTGTTGTTAGTGATGTCGAAGCTGTGCCAGCTGTTCTCGATCCACGCTTCCACCCAGGCGTGAGTCGCCACGTGCTCAACGTTGTCAGTATACAGATAGCCGCTTACGTAGCGTGCGGGAATCTGCAAACTGCGACAGCAGGCAAGAAATACGTGGCTGTGGTCCTGGCACACGCCGCTGCCGGCGGCGAAAACCTTCGCCGCGCAGTCGGTGACGCGGGTGCTGCCCGGCTGGTAAGGCATTTTCAGCAGCAGTTCGTCCATCAGGCGCTCCAGGCTTTCCAGCGGCGCCGCCGGGCGGTAATAGCGGCGGGCGAAGTCGCGGATGGCCTCGTCCGGCAGAGTCAGCGCGCTCTGGCGTAAGAACACCAGTGGCGACAGCGCGTTGACCAGGTCGGCGGCAAACTCGCCGCCGTCGATAATTTCCACCACCCCGCGAGCCTCAATTTCAATGGCCTGATGCGGCGTATCCAGCGTCAGCACGTGCAGCACGTTGCCCCAGGCATCGGTGGTGCAGACCGCCTCGCCCGGCAGCCGCAGCTCCCAGGAGAGAATGCGCTGATGCGCTGAGTCCTGCGGGGTCAGGCGCAGATATTGGGTGCTCTGCATTACCGGATCCTGATAGCTGAAACAGGTTTTATGTGCGATGGTCAGCTGCATTATTTCGCCTCCAGATAGGTGTGGTGAATGCTGTCGGACAGGGTGGCCAGTTCGCTCAGGAAAGCGCCGAGCCAGGCGTGCAGTCCGCGATCGAGTACCGATTCCCGGCTGCTGAAGCGCAGCTGCGCGTGCAGGACGCTGATCAGATAGCGCGGACGATCCTCGCCGCTGCTGCCGATCTGTTCGAGCAGCCCGGCGATCTCTTCCACGCAGGATCGCAGCGATCGCGGGCTTTCCTCGCGCAGGATCAGCATCTCGTTGACGCCCTCCGCCGCCAACTGCTGTTTGTAGATGCTGTGATAGGCTTCGCGGGCCGAGACCGAGCGCAGCAGCGTATCCAGCCGGTAATATTCACGTACCGTGTCGTCGTCGGCGTCCGAGAGGTACTGCCAGGTATCCATCAGGCGTGCGGTACAGTCCGCCCGCTCCAGCAGCGTGCCGAGGCGGATAAAATTCATCGCATCGCCGCGCATCAGCGTGCCAAACATCGCGCCGCGAAACAGATGGCAGCGCTCTTTCACCCAGTCAAAGAACGCATCCGCCCCGCCGCTGCCGACGCCGCGCCGGCGGATCTTACGCAGTTCGATCCAGCTGGAGTTAATGCTCTCCCACACTTCCGAGGACAGACTGCCGCGCACCGCGTGAGCGTTGTTCCACGCCGCCTGCCAGCAGTTATAGATACTGGCCGGGTTGCGATCGTCGAGGGCAAAAAAGCTGAACAGCTGCGGCATCGCCAGCGCGTCGCTGACCGACCAGTAAAGTTCGCTGCTGTTGGTGAGATTCAGCGGTACGCGCAGTTCGTTGTTGTGGCTGCCGCGCACCGGCATCAGCGACAGGCGATTGGTTACGTCGAGTACCCGGGCAATATTTTCCGCGCGCTCCAGATAGCGCGCCATCCAGTAGAGGCCAGTAGCCGTGCGACTCAGCATGCGTCATCCTCCAGAATCCAGGTGTCCTTGGTCCCGCCGCCCTGCGAGGAATTGACCACCAGCGAGCCTTCGGTCAGCGCCACGCGAGTCAGGCCGCCGGGCACCAGGCGGATCTCCGCGCCGCTGAGGGCAAACGGGCGCAGGTCGATATGGCGCGGTGCCAGCCCCTGCTCGACAAAGGTTGGGCAGGTGGAAAGCGCCAGCGTGTGCTGGGCAATGTAGTTCTGCGGCCGCGCCTTCAGCAGCGCGCGAAAATCCTCCAGCTGCTGCCGGCTGGCAACGGGACCGATCAGCATGCCGTAGCCACCGGCTCCGTGGACCTCTTTCACCACCAGCTTTTCAAGGTTAGCCAGCACCCAGGAGAGATCCTCCGGGCGGCGGCACTGCCACGTCGGCACGTTGTTGAGGATCGGGTCTTCATCCAGGTAGAAGCGCACCATATCCGGCACGTAGGGATAGATGGATTTGTCGTCGGCGACGCCGGTACCGATGGCGTTGGCCAGCACCACGTTGCCGCTGCGGTAGACCGACAGCAGGCCGGGGACGCCGAGCATCGAATCCGGGTTGAAGGCTAACGGATCGAGGAAGGCGTCGTCGACGCGGCGGTAGATCACATCCACCTTGCACGGCCCGGCGGTGGTGCGCATCAGCACCGCCCCGTCTTTCACAAACAGATCGGCGCTCTCCACCAGCTCCACGCCCATTTGCTGGGCGAGGAAACTGTGTTCGAAATAGGCGCTGTTGAAACGGCCGGGCGTGAGCACCACCACCACCGGATCGTTGACCGGGGAGCTTTCGCGCAGGGTTTGCAGCAGCAGCGACGGATAGCGCTCAACCGGCGCAATGCGCTGATCGGCAAACAGTTCCGGGTAGAGCCGCATCATCATTTTGCGGTTTTCCAGCATATAGGACACCCCGGACGGGGTGCGCAGGTTGTCCTCCAGCACGTAGTATTCGCCGTCGCCGTTGCGCACCATATCCACCCCGGTGATATGCGCATAGATATTGCGGTGCAGGTTGATCCCCTGCATGCAGGGCTGATACTGCTCGTTAACCAGCACCTGCTCGGGAGGGATGATGCCGGATTTCAGGATATGCTGATCGTGGTAGATGTCGTGCAGGAAGGCATTCAGCGCCTGCACGCGCTGGCGGATGCCTTTGTCGAGCATCGCCCATTCCGCAGCGGGTATAATGCGCGGGACGCTGTCAAACGGGATAAGCCGTTCCGCACCGCCGTCTTCGCCATAAACGTTAAAGGTGATCCCCACGCGGTGAAAGAGCAGCTCCGCCTCTTCGCGCTTGCGCGCAATCGCCTGCTGGTCAGCCTGCTGGAGCCACTGCCAGTATTCCCGATAGTGTTGACGATAGTGTCCATCGCTCAGCAACATTTCATCATAAAAGTGCGACGCTAATTCATAGCTTTGATTCATGATTTCCCTACCGCTGTCTGTGAACCCACGATCAAAGCTGCACAAAGCGTGCCAGTATCCGCACCCGGGAGGGACCCCGCGAGGCACCGCAGCGGATTACAGCGGGATTACGCCAGGTTTGTTAGCAAAATGCCTGAAAATGAGGCATGCACTTTCTTTCGCACCAGAACGGTGCGCGATCACAAATAAGACGGGTCAGTTGCGCTAACTGGCCGCCAACCGTCATACTATTCAGTGACAAACCCTGACCTATCGGTACTTATGACTCCATCCCTTATCATTCATCACTGGCTGATTGACCACGCCTCCGGTTCGCTGATCCACCAGGTGACCGGTGAACAGCGTCGGCTGGGTGAGTACCAGCTTAAGCTTTTGCAGGTTCTGGCCGAACACGCGGGTGAAACGCTGACGCGGGAAGAGCTGACCAATCTGGTGTGGGAACGCCGGGTCATTGGCAATAACAGCCTGCCCAACGCCATTCACGCCCTGCGCCTGGCGCTGGAAGATGACGGCAAACAGCAGCGCATTATCAAGACCGTGCCGAAAAAGGGTTACATTCTTGAAGCGGAGTTCTGTCAGTTTATTACCCTGGCAGATATGCTGCCGCAGGTGCAGTCTGCGGATGCCGAGTCTTCGGCAGAGCCGGTTACGTCGGACGAATCTGGCGCAACGTCCACGCTTGTCAGCCCCGATCGGATGCTGCCTCCACCGGTCCCCGCGCCGGCTGCAGAAGCTCCGTTCTGGCGCTGGCTGGTGCTGGGTCAGGTTGTGCTGCTGGCTGTCCTGCTGCTGATTATCGCCCGCAATTATTTCTCCGCTTCCCCGACGGTGCTGCAGGAAAAAAATTCGGTGGCCTACAGCAATATCCGCATGGTGGAGGTTCGCCGGGGCTGGGACGGATCTTCCGCCTCCGATGATTTGAATAAGCAGCTGGGGCCGGTGCTGTTTTCTTTAAATCAGTATCTGAAAAATCGCCAGGTTAACATGGAGGTGTTCTTCTTTACCTCCGGTTCCTCGCTGAACTACACCATGACGTTAACCAATCGCTGCGACCGCAGGCAGCTGGCGATGAATATTATCAACTGGCGGACGGACGGGCTGCAGCTGAGCGCGCTGATCTACCGGGAAGGCGAGAGAAAAATCAATGAAATGGCGAAATGTGTCACTCAGCCTGCTGGCGGCAACGCTGCTGCTGGTGCTGGCGGGAACAAGCCTGAAACTGCTGCCGATCGGTAATCGGGATCTGTTCAGCCGCGATTTTACCGGGGCGAGCCTGCAGCTGGGCTATTACGATCTGCTGGCCCGCCAGCGGGAAATTTACGACACCCGTTTTGTCATCCGGGATAATACGGCAATCATGACGATGACCAGCCCGAACGATAACCGCTTTATTGCCAGGGTCAGTCTGGAGCAGAAGAACGTCACCGCGCACAGCGTGGCGTTCAACTTTCATCAGATTTACTATGCCGACAGCGGCGCGGCGCGGATGATTAAAAATATCCTCGGCTACGCGCAGACCAACGGCGTGCGTTTTGAAACGCTGGAATTCGGCAAGGAGCAGTTATTGATCACTCCGTCAGGCCAGATTTTCAACTACCACTAGCCGCGCTGGCGCTTACTGGTCGGTAAACCTTGAGCGCCAGTTCGCCAGCGTTTTCGGCATGATGGTTTTCTCTTTTTCGGTCGTGACATAGTGCAGCTGAATGCCCTTGTTGTTTTTACCCGGCTCCACGCGCAGCGCCCAGATTTTTCCCTCCGGGGTGAACATAATCATCGCCGATTGACGATTGGCCATGCCCTTCACCCACAGCGTGACTACCGTTGCCCCCAGGCTGTCCTCGTCCTGGTTGTAAACGAAGCTGGTGGCGGTGTCCAGATACTGCTGATAATCGTCGCCCACCAGCTCACGAAAGCGATCGTCGATCGCTTTATTCGGGAAAATACCCAGGGTGAGCAGCGTGGCGGGCGGGCGGGGATCGCTGGCGGCTTTAACATACACGCCGTCAATCGCCATCTCTCCCGGCAGGAGCATATCGCAGCTGCCGCTGCTGTCGCTCCTGACCTCCAGTTTTCCATCGGCACGCGGCACCATAATGATGGCGCAGTGGCCCCCCCAGACAATTTCATTGGTGTAGCCCACGCCGTAGAATTCATTCACGCGGCCGCTCAGTATCGAACTGTAGACGCCGCCCCAGACGGTGGCGTCCATTTGAAAGCCCCAGTCGACGGCGCTGTGGACCAGGATTTTTCCGCCGTTGCCGTGGGTGGCGGTGGTATTCCACCAGACGCCCTGCCAGTCAAAGGTATCCGGCACACCGTAGAGCTGGCCAATACCGTTTAAATAGGCGCGTCGCAGGCAGGTATAGCTGGTGCAGGCATCGCGGGCGCGGGTCCACTCATTGACGATGCCGTCGGCCCGCTGCGGGTTGCCGACCACCACATCGCGAAATGAATCGGTAAGCTGGCGGTCAAGCCACATCAGTTCTTTACTGTCGCAGACGGTGTTCTCAACCACCGTAGAGGCTCGCCCGCAGTCGAGTGCCCGGGCCGTGGATGTGCCAAGCATGAACAGTAAGATAATCAGTAAAGCTCGGGAGTGGTTAACCATAATGCCTGTCCATTCGCTCTGTCGTTGGCCCTTCCGGGGGATAGGTAAAATTTTACACTGTGCGGCGCAGGGTCGCTACACGCTCCCCGCTACGGACAACTGTTATAGCCTAATCGCCCTAAACTGTGTCTGCTGTTACAGCGAAAACTGTGATTTACTTTCACTCTGCCCGGACTCTTTGAACAGAGGTAAAAAATGGAAGACGTTAAACAAATTCTGCTGCGCGAGATTGATACGCTCAATCGCGAGGAGCGGCGCGATAATAAGCCGCGTTTCAGCTTTAAATTCCTGAAAACCCATCCGGGCCTTTGGGCTTCTATGTATGGCTGCTACGTGCTGACCGTGGCGCTGATCTTTACCACCGACTTTCTGGGCTGGCCCGCGTTCTGGGGCGCTACGCTGTTTGTCCTGCTGATGAGCGGGCTGATGCTGATGGATATCAATCCGAAATATCGCTTCGAAGATATCGATACCCTCGACCTGCGCGTCTGCTACAACGGCGAGTGGTACTACATCCGCACCCTGTCGCCTGAAGCGGTAAACGATATTCTCGTCAGCGAAAAAGTGCCGGATAATGTCAAACAGGGTATCAACAAGCTGCTGTCGCTCAAGGGCGAAGTGGATTTCTACGACGTCTTCCACCTCGCCTGGGGTCAGAGAAACGCCGCCACCGTCTGATGGCCGCCCGTCGCGATCGGTTCACCTGACTCAGGCCGGTCGCGATAATAACAGTTCGCCGATCAGCGCTCCCAGCTGTGCCACGGCCGCCTCCTGCGATTCATCCCACCACGCGGTATTAAACCGGAAATAGTTGGCGTACTGCTCGCTGGAAGAGAACATTTTCCCCGGCGCGATGCTGATTTTCTGCGCCAGCGCACGATAGTACAGCTCGGTGGTATTCACCTGTTTCGGCAGCTCGATCCACAGGAAGTAACCGCCCCGTGACTCGTTGATTTTCGCGCCGCCGGGCAGATGACGTTTCAGCGACTGCAGCGCCAGATTCTTCCGCTGTTCCAGCACCTGGCGCAGCCGCCGCAGATGGCGATCGTAGCTGCGGGTGCCGAGGTAGGTCGCCAGCGCCTGCTGCATCGGCGCGCTGGTCGACAGGGTACTCATCAGCTGCATACGCTGAATGCGCTGGGCATGCTTGCCGCCCGCCACCCAGCCCACGCGAAAACCCGCCACCAGATTTTTAGAAAACGACGAGCAGTGCAGGACGTTATCATCACGATCGAAGGCTTTGGCCGGCAGCGGCTTCTCATTGCCAAAATAAAGCTCGCTGTAAACATCATCCTCAATCAGCGTCACGTTATGCTGCGCCAGCAGCGCCACCAGCTGCTGCTTTTTTTCCCGGCTCAGCGTACAGCCGACCGGGTTCTGCTGATTGCTCATCATCCACATCGCTTTGATCGGCCAGCTTTCCAGCGCCCGGCTGAGTTCATCCAGATCGATGCCGGTCTGGGGATCGGTGGCGATGGCGACCGTTTTCAGTTTTAACCGTTCTATCGCCTGCAGCGCGCCGTAAAACGAGGGGTTCTCAATCGCCACCCAGTCGCCCGGCTCGGTCACCGCCTGCAGGCTGAGATTCAGCGCTTCCATTGCGCCATTGGTGATGACGATTTCATCCGGCGAAACCTGTACGCCCTGCAGGGCATAGCGCTGGGCAAGGGTTTTACGCAGCGCCTCGTTGCCCGGCGGCAGATTGTGCAGGGCATCAACCGGTTTCATGCTGTGGGAGACCGTGGTCAGCGCCCGCATCAGCTGGCGCTGGGGGAACAGTTCCGGGTCGGGAAAGGCGGAGCCAAAGGGAACGATATGCGGATCGCGACAGGCCTGCAGCACATCAAAAATAAACGCATTGATATCCACCGACTCGGCCAGCTGCAGCTTTTGATGGCTGACCGGCTGGCTGAGAAATTCGGCGCGGGGCGCAACGTAGTAGCCGGACTGCGGGCGCGAAATAATCCATCCCTGGCTTTCCAGTACCTGATAGGCGTGCATCACCGTCATCAGGCTGACGCCGCTGAGGCTGACCTGCTCCCTCAGCGAGGGCAGTTTTTCCCCCGGAAGCCAGATTTCCGTTTCAATTTGCTGGCGGATTTGGGCCACCAGCTGTTCATATTTCGCCACGACTGTTACAGGCCATTGTCATCAAAAAGTAAACTATTATAGGTCACCCTTTGCACACAGTACAATCACCCAACATCCGCCGCTTTTGGCTTCTCCGGCGTGCTGCCGAAAGTCTCAACTGGCTTATCGCCAGTGAAAAAGTCCGACAGTTCGGGAACCTTATCTGCCGCCAGCGGGCGCCCCAGCAGATAGCCCTGTAGCGTATTGCAGCCGAGGCTGGTGAGGAACTGCTGCTGCTCCGGCGTTTCCACCCCTTCGGCCACCACTTTCAGGTTCAGGGTTTGCGCCAGCGCCACGATAGCAGAAACAATGGTGGCGTCTTCGGTCTGTTCCTGTAGCTCTTTGACAAAGGCGCGGTCAATTTTCAGCTCGCTGGCCGGCAGCCGCTTGAGGTAAAGCAGGCTGGAGTAACCGGTCCCGAAATCATCAATCGATGCCTTAACGCCCAACTCGGTCAGCTGGGTGAGGATACGGATGCTTTCGTCCGGATCGCGCATCGCCGTGGTTTCCGTTACTTCCAGGGTCAGCATTTCCGCCGGGATCTGATGCGTGGTTAACGCCTTGATCACCGTCTCAACCAGTCCGGTTTGTTCAAACTGCAGCGCCGAGAGGTTCACCGCCACCGACCATTGCGCGTTCCCCTGCAGATGCCAGACGCGAAGCTGGCGACAGGCTTCATTGATCACCCAGTTACCGATGTTGATAATCAGCCCGGTTTTTTCCGCCAGCGGCAGGAAGACATCCGGCGTCAGCAGTCCACGCTGTGGATGCTGCCAGCGCAGCAGCGCCTCAAAGCCGACCACCGGGCCGTCCGGCGCGCGGAATTTTGGCTGGTAGAACAGGCGCAGCTCGTCATTGTCCTGCGCCATCCACAGGTCGTTAATCAGCTGGCGCTGGTTCTGCGCGATAATATTCATTGAGGGCTGGAAGAAGCTGAAGCCGTTGCGGCCCTTATTTTTGGTGTAATACATCGCCGCATCGGCGTTAAACATCAGCTCACGTTCATCAACCCCATCCCCGGGGTAGACGGCCACGCCGATACTGAGCGACACCTGCAGCTCATAGCGGGAAATGTCGAACGGCTGTTCAATGCTTTTGACCAGCGCACCGGCCACCACCGCCGCATCGTTCGGATCCTCAATCTCCATCAGCAGCACGAACTCATCGCCTCCCAGACGCGCCAGAGTATGGTGCCCCAGCAGCAGCGACTTCATTCGCTCGGTGACGGCAATCAGCAGGCTGTCGCCGATATGGTGGCCAAAGGCATCGTTAACGCCCTTGAAGCCGTCCAGATCCATAAACATCAGGGCAAATTTCGAGTTTTCGCGCGTGGCTTTATTAATCGCCTGATCGAGCCGGTCTTCCAGCAGGATGCGGTTGGGCAGCCGCGTGAGGTTATCGTGCAGCGCCAGCTGGGCCAGCTCGCGGTTGGCTTCCGCCAGCGAGCTGGCCAGCAGTGAAGTCCGCGCCTGCAGGCGCGCGTCCAGCATGGAGACCAGCAGCGTAATACCGAGAATTGACAGCGTAACCACCACTACCAGAACCGCCAGCCAGTTGCTGTTAACGCCCAGATGGGTGGCATGGCTGGTCATCGGGAAACTCGCCGCCGCCATACCGGTATAGTGCATGCCGGCGATGGCAACCCCCATAATCAGCGATGCACCGCCGCGCATCAGCGTCAGGCGGCCGGTTCCCTGCCGCAAATGGAAGGCCAGCCACAGCGCGGCACCGGAGGCCACCAGCGCGATCAGCACCGACAGCGCAACCCAGCCCCAGTGCCAGACGATACCCGGCTGGACCATCAGCGCGGCCATGCCGGTGTAGTGCATCGCCACCACGCCGCTGCCCATAATCACCGCCCCCACCATCAGCCGGTACCAGGGCAGTTCGCCATAGCACACCGTCCACAGCGCGAAAATCGACGCGGCAACGGCAATGACCATCGAGATCACGGTCAGCGTGGCATCGTAGCTCATCACCATCGGCAGGCTCATCGCCAGCATGCCGATAAAATGCATCGACCAGATGCCGACGCCCATGGCGAAGCCACCGCCGAACAGCCAAAGCCGGGCCACTTTACCGCTGGCGGTGGCGACCCGTCCGGCCATATCCAGCGCGGTATAAGAAGCCAGGAAGGCGACGATAAACGAGATGATAACCAGCAGTTGGTTGTAGGAACTCATTAACATAAGACGATCTCGGGAGCTGTGGTTCTGAGCGTGAAATCTCCCCGTATGGCAGTTCAGCCGCGCCCGGATCGGTGTCGGGGTTTAGCCGCTGTTACGGGATGAAAAATAATGTAAAGAGTCTGATTCGACCATTGAGAATATCCCTATAATTTATAAAGTTTATTAATCATCCACTCTTTGCAGTGTGAAAATAGCATCACCACCCTATTTCGCCTAGTTTAGCCTAAGAATATTCTTGAAAAGTATAAAACGCTCCCGAGTGACGGGCGCTGCAATTTGCATATTTAATCGTCTGAACACATTATTTTTTTCCCCGGCCATCTTCACACGCCGAAAGAAGCTGCCTATAGTTAATTCAAATAATCTAACCTGTTAAGACAGGTAACATATTATGACTGTTGTAAAATTCAGCCATGATATCGTAATTTTTCCATTATTCTTGCTGCGTTTAGCGTTGCTTTCGCGGAATTTCATCAGGCGAAAAAGTTCTTTACTCTCTTTAATCATTAAGGAATGGTTATGAAAATAAAGCTTTTTCTGCTGGGCTGTGGTCTGAGTATGGGTGTGGCCACCTCGGGGATTGCTGCAACCACCGGGACCATCGCTGCAACACTGACCTTAACCGCCGGCTGTCTGGTCAACGGACAACCGGCCCTCACCAACGCCAACTTCGGTACGCTGAACTTTGGTAGCCAGGTCGCCACCTTCGGGGCTCTGCAGGCGGCGGTCACCGGTTCGCAGGGGGCGGGTATTTTCGTCCGCTGTACCGCCGGTGAAGACTACAATCTGCAAATCACCGGCAGTACCAACACGGCGCCCACCACCGTGTTCGGCACCGCACCCGCAACCGGCGCGCGCTATCTGATTCGTGCCACCGACCCAACGCGCGGCGTGGCTTACGGTCTTTACCCTTCAGCGGCATCCACCACGCCGATTGTGAATAACACCACCGTAACCCCGCTGGGTACTGCCGATCAGACCTACGGCGATAACTACACCATCTTCGGGAAAATCGCCGGCGGTAACAGCACCCTCGTCCCCGTCGGAGTTTATGTCGATACGATTAACGTGGCCGTAAACTACTGATAACTGGAAAATAAAGTATGGTGCCGGACCGCATCAAGTCAGTTTTGTGTTACTGGCACTTACTCACTCCGCTGCTGCTGTTCAGCAGCAGCGGGTGGTCAATGCCGGCCTCCGTCCCCGTGGAGGTGAAAGCCAGTATCGTTAATGGCTGCGTGGTTTCCGGTACTAACCCAGGCGCAATAGGTACGCTAAATTTCGGTACGTTGCCCGGTATCAATTCTGCCGCCACCACGGCTAACGCCGTTTTTGCCAACAATACCACCATCACCCTGGCCTGCACGCCGGGCACCACGCTGTATATGAGTATCAACGGCGGGCTTAACTACGCCAACAGCACCCGCAATATGAAGATCGCGAATAATACCGACGTTGTGTCTTACGGCCTGTTTACCAATGCCGCACACACCACGGCGATCCCACTGAATACGGCTCTGGCCGTCACTTATAGCAATGCTAACAATATTACGTTGCCGATTTATGGCCTGGCGCAGATCCCGAGAGTTAACCGGGCTGGCACCTACACCGATACGCTGACGGTAACGTTAAGCTGGTGATTTATATTTAAAAAAGGAACCGCTTATTATGAAACGCGCGCACATCATCGGCTCTGGCTTCCTGCTTTTAGCGTCTTTAACAACATTGAACACCTTGGCGGCAAACTCGGTACTGCTGTGGCCGATCGACCCGAAAATTGCGAGCGATGAGAAAGCCACCGAGCTGTGGATGGAAAACCGGGGAGACAACACCACGCTGATGCAGGTTCGCGTGTTCCTCTGGCAGCAGAAGAACGGCCAGGATCAGTATCAGACTCAGCAGCAGGTGCTGGCCAGCCCGCCGATGGTGCGCATCGAACCGGGAAAAAAACAGCTGATCCGCCTGGTGAAACAGACCCCGGTCCCCGCCGGTGAAGAAACGGCGTTCCGTATTTTGATCGACGAAATCCCGTCGCCTCAGGCGCAAAATACGGCGCCAAACCAGGCCGGGCTGAATTTCCAGATGCGCTATACCGTGCCGCTGTTCGTTTACGGTAACGGCGCCAGCGCGGCCAGCAATAAGCCGCAGCTGGCCTGGCAGTTGGTCAACAAAGATGGCCATCAGGCGCTGGAAATTACCAACCAGGGTAACGGGCATGCGCGCCTGAGCCACGTCTCGCTCGGCGGTCGCACCGTGTCCGACAGCCTGCTCGGCTACGTTTTACCGCACTCCAGTAATACTTTCCCCCTCAGTTTCCCGGCCACGGCGAATGCCGAACTGAGTGCGCAATTGAGTGATAAAACCGTCTGGCGCGGCCGCAGTTCCCGCTAATCAATGAGGATTGACTTTGTGGCGTCAACTCCCCTGAAGCTGGCTATTCTCGGCCTGAACGGCTGCCTCCTGCCGCTGTCCGTCGTTGCCGAAACGTGGAATTCACTGCCGCCGCCGCCGGCGGTGCAGGCCACTACGGGCGAGGCGCAAAGCTGGATGCTGGGGCTGGAGTTAAACGGCTATGATACCGGTGAGGTGGTCAGCGTTCAGTTCCAGGGCGATCACTATGTCATGCGCGCGGCAGATTTACTGAAGGTGGGTATCCCCAGTTCGAAGATTAACTCAACGATGATGGACGTCTCGGCGATGGAAAACGTTAAGGCCGAGTATGACCGCCGGGGTCAGCGGCTGCAGCTGACGGTTCCGCCGGAATGGCTGCCGCAGCAAACGTTCGGTAAAGCCACCCATAATGGCCCCCGCTATGACGGCCGCAGCAGCTCAGGGGCGCTGTTTAACTACAATGTTTACGGCAGCCAGACCAACGGCGGCGGCAGCCGTATTTCAGCCTGGAACGATCTACGCCTGTTTGGCAACTGGGGGCAGTTTTCCAACAGTGGGATCGTGCAACGCCAGCTGTCCGGCGACGCCGATTTGGGCGATGGTTATACCCGCTATGACACCTGGTGGTCGAATCAAAATGAAGATAATGCGCTGACCCTGCGGGTGGGCGATCTGATCACCGATTCCCTGCCATGGAGCAGCAGCGTTCGCGTCGGTGGCATTCAGCTGGCCCGCGATTTCTCGCTGCGCCCCGACCTGATCACCTATCCCCTGCCCGCGTTCTCGGGCCAGGCGGCCGTGCCGTCCACCGTCGATTTGTTTGTGAACGGTTACCGTACCAGCACGAACAGCGTGCAGCCCGGCCCCTGGTCGATGACCAATCTGCCGTTCGTGAACGGTGCGGGCAGCGCGGTGGTGGTGACCACCGATGCCCAGGGACGGCAGGTGACCACCACCCTGCCGTTTTACGTCGCCAGTAACCTCCTGCAGAGCGGCCTGTCGGACTTTGCGGTTTCTTCCGGAGCACTGCGTGAGAACTACGGCCTGAAGAACTTTGATTACGGCCCGCTGACCGCCAGCGGGTCATATCGCTATGGGTTAACCGACTGGCTAACTCTGGAGAGCCACGGCGAAGCGGCCGAGTCGCTGGCGCAGCTGGGCGGCGGCGGTCAGCTGCGGGTCGGCGCGCTGGGCGTGATCAACGGATCCGTCAGCCAGAGCCAGATGATGGGGCAAAGCGGCAATCAGTACAGCTGGGGCTATCAGTACAGCACAAGCCGGTTCTCCGTGGGCGTGCAGCAAATGCTGCGCTCCAGCGGCTATGGCAACCTCGCACTGTACGGTGACCGCAAGAATGCCGAGACGTTGAATAACGCGGAACCGGACTACTACACGCTGAGCCGCCGCAGCGCCCAGTACAGCGCCAGCCTGTCGCTGGACCGCTACGGCAGTCTGGGCGCCGCGCTGATCGATATCACCAGCGGCAACGGTGAGCGCACCCGGCTGCTCAACCTGACCTGGAGCCGCGGCCTGTGGGGAGGCAGCAGCATTTATGTCTCTGCCAGCCGGGATAACCTGGACAATAACTGGGCGGGAGCCATTTCGTTCAGCATGCCTTTCAGTACCCTGATGAGCGGCGGAGCCAGCGTAGAGCGTGATGCACAGGGTAAAAATTCCCAGCGGCTGTTTGTCTCCCGCTCCATGCCAAGCGACGGCGGTTTCGCCTGGGATGCTTCCTGGGCGAATCAGAGCAGCGGCGGTGACTACCGTCAGGGCAGTCTGCGCTGGCGTAATCAGCAGGTGGAAACCTCCGGCGGCTTCTACGGTGACGGTGATTACATGACCAAATGGGGCCAGGTTAACGGCTCGCTGGTGCTGATGGACAACCAGCTGTTTGCCGCCAATCAGGTCACCGACTCCTTCGTACTGGTCAAAACGGGCTACCCGAATGTCGGCGTGCGCTTTGAGAACCAGCTGCAGGGCCAGACCAACAGTAAAGGCTACTTCCTGGTACCGCGCGTGACCTCAAACTATGCCGCTAAATATGATATCGACACGCTCGACCTGCCGGCTAATCTGGGTACCGAGGACGTGGAGAAACGCGTTTCGGTGAAGCGCCAGAGTGGCTATCTGCTGGATATGGAAATCAAACCGCTGCGCGCCGCCAGCGTCATCATCAACGACCAACACGGCCAGCCGCTGCCGGTGGGCACCGCGATTACGCGCACCGCTCCACCGGCCGAAGTGGTGGGCTGGGATGGCATCGTATGGATGGATAACCTCGAACAGCGTAACCCGATTCGTGCACGTACGCCGGACGGGCGCACCTGCGAGACGGAGCTGACGCTGCCGAAAGAACTGCCTGATACGCTGGTGACCTACGGTCCGCTGGTCTGTCCGCTGTCGTCCCCTTCAGGAACAACGCCATGAAAAGAGTATTTTTATCCCTGACCTTTCTCCTGCTGATGAGCGGGTCATGGCTGGCGCAGGCCGCCTGTACGCTTAGCCCGACCAGTGCGACGGCCAGCTTTGGTACCATGACCTCGTTTGCGGTCACCACCGCGCAAACCACACTGAATGGCACCTACACTGTCGACTGTGGTGCCGGGGTATTAACGTTACTTGGCAACGACAATATCACCGTTAAACTGACGACAGCGACCTTCAGCTCCAGCACAACGCAGGCGGCGCTTGGGCTGGGCACCGATCGTATACCGCTGCAGGTATGTACCGACCCCAGTTGCACATCGGTGGTCACGCTGGGCGGCACGGGGGTGGTTATTCCCCGCAGTACTCTGCTGGACCTCGCCGGGCTGTTGAATGGGTATCGCTTTCCGATCCCGCTGTACGTGCGCCAGATGCCCGGCGCGGTAGTGGCGGCAGGTAACTATACCGTGGTACTGACGGTGACATTTACCTATGACATCTGTACCGCTATTGGCATTGGTAATCTCTGTGTGCTGGGGAACCGCCAGCAGGGCACCTTATCTTTACCGATTACCCTGAATATGACCGTCACGCGCGACTGCACCACCATTACCGCGCCGGGCATTGACTTCGGCAGCGCGCCGCTGCCCGCCAACTTCCTGCCGGTCAGCCAGTCGCTGAATGTGATCTGCACCAAAGGCAGCACCTATACCGTGGGCATTACCAACGGCGGCAATCCGGTGGGTAACCAGCGCTATATGATCTCAGGCAGTAACAAGCTGGCCTACCAGATTTATAAAGGCACCACCGGCACCACCTACTGGGGCCCGACCGGCACCGATCGCGTTGACAGCAGCACGGCCAGCGCGATCAGTAGCGATGGCTTGACCAAGACTTTCAGCTATCGCGCGCTGATTATCAGCACCCAGACGCCACAGCCGGCGGGGAGCTACCTGGATTCGGTGTCGGTGGACGTTACGTTTTAAATCAATGTACAAATTTTAACCCCTATGTGCATTGTTAATTATTTGTTACCAATATAAATATCCTGTGCCCGGTAACGGTGATGTGTATCACATTAATACCGTTACCGGCAGGCTAAAACGGGGGAAATCACACTAAGGATATCCTCATGACCCCTGAGACAGTCAGCACCTCATCGCGGCAGGGCGGTGCCCGAACCATCTTCAACGTTACCAGCGGTAACTTCCTCGAGATGTACGATTTTATGGTGTTCGGCTACTACGCCACCGCCATCGCCAAAACCTTCTTTCCCGGCGACGATCCCTTCGCTTCACTGATGCTGACGCTGATGACCTTCGGCGCGGGGTTCCTGATGCGCCCGCTGGGGGCGATTATTCTCGGTTCGTATATCGACCGCCAGGGGCGCCGCAAAGGGCTGTTGCTGACGCTGGGCCTGATGGCCATCGGGACGCTGACCATCGCGCTGACGCCGGGTTATGCCACGCTCGGTATGGCCGCGCCGGTACTGATCCTGCTGGGGCGTTTGCTGCAGGGCTTTTCCGCCGGGGTGGAGCTGGGCGGTGTGTCGGTGTATCTCTCCGAGATTGCGCCAAAAGGTAAGAAAGGGTTCTACGTCAGCTGGCAGTCCGGCAGCCAGCAAATCGCGGTGATCTTCGCCGCGCTGCTGGGGCTGGGGCTGAACCATCTGCTGGATAAGGGTCAGGTGACCGAGTGGGGCTGGCGTATTCCGTTTATTATTGGCTGTATGATCGTGCCGTTCCTGTTCTGGATCCGCCGTGCGCTGGAGGAGACAGAGGCTTTCAGTCAGCGTAAGCATCATCCCACCATGGGGCAGATTACCCGCTCCGTGGCGCGCAACTGGGCGCTGGTGCTGGCGGGTATGCTGATGGTGGTCACCACCACCGTGATGTTCTATATGATCACCGCGTTTACGCCGACCTTTGGTAAAACGGTGCTGATGATGAGCGATAAGCAGAGTTTCCTGGTGACGCTGTGCATCGGTATTTCCAATCTGTTCTGGCTGCCGCTGATGGGAGCCGCCTCGGACCGTTTTGGCCGCCGCCCGCTGCTGCTGCTGTTTACCGTGCTGATGATTTTGACCGCGTGGCCGGTGCTGCACTGGCTGGTCGGCTCACCGAGCTTTGCCCACCTGCTGGAGGCCGAGCTGTGGCTGTCGTTCCTTTACGGTAGCTATAACGGCGCGATGGTGGTGTATCTGGCCGAGGTGATGCCGGCAGAGGTGCGTGCAACCGGGTTCTCGCTGGCCTACAGTCTGGCCACGGCGCTGTTTGGCGGCTTTACGCCGGCGGTGTGCAGTTATCTGATCCATGCCACCGGCGACAAGGCGATGCCGGGCGTATGGTTAACTGTGGCGGCAGTGTGTGGTCTGGTCGGAACGCTGATTATTAAGCGGCTGGTGAAGCAGTATCAGGTTCGGCGGTTGTCAGAGCCGGCGATTACGGTTTAGCTGAGGGTTGCTGGCGTCGGCTGGCAGTTCGGCGATCTCGCCTACGGGCTGTCCCCGCTCATCCGGCGGTCCTCGCGCCGCTTCGCGGTGCCATCACTCCGCTCGTCAGCCTCACGGACCAGCACAGACGCGCGTCCTGCGCGGCTGTGCTTTTCGTCCGCGTCCATGCGGCCGAATCCTGGCTTCCTCTCTTCGTTCAGCGCTGCGGATTGCCGGGTGGGCGGACACAGCCCGTCTGCTTTGCCTGGCATGAGTTGCCTTTACGAAGTTTTCAATCACAACAGCTGTCCTGGCCTGCCCAATATCGTTCTGTCACCGAGATAAAGAAAAAGAAGGCTGTAAGGCGGGTAAATCCGATCGGGGGAGCAGTCTCTGTGGCAGATGGGTAATCCTCAGCACTGAGGCACTGACAGCGGGGCCGCAGAGATCAGGTGAAAAGAGGGAATGAGCGGATACAGGGGATGGCAGCTGGCAAGAAGCGAGCACGGTTTAAGCAGGGGGAGCGGCAAACACCGCAGCCACCAGCGATACGCATAAAAAAACCGCTATCTGAAAGACAGCGGTTTTAACGTTTGAACCGAAGAAACATCACCTGAATCGGCAGCCCGTTAAATCCGGGCACCGCGACCCGGTTATTTCGATACGGTTTCCATGCCCATCAGACCAATCTTCAGATAACCCGCCTGACGCAGCTTATCCATCACGCCCATCAGCGTTTCATAACTCACTGACTTATCGGCCTGGAAGAAGATAGTGGTATCTTTCTTGCCTTCGGTCTGCTTAACCAACGTATCCACCAGCGTCTCTTGCGATACCGCATCATTACCGATAAACAGCTGATTATCGGCCTTAATCGACAGATAAACCGGTTTTTCCGGGCGCGGCTGCGGAGTACTGGTTGAGGCAGGCAGATTGACGCGAACGTCAACGGTGGCAAGCGGCGCGGCGACCATAAAGATAATCAGCAGCACCAGCATCACGTCGATAAACGGCGTCACGTTGATTTCGTGCATTTCACCGTTGCTATCGAGGTCTTCGTTTAATCGCATTGCCATAGCGCTTAACCTACCCGCAGTTTCTGCGCCGACTGAACGCGGTGAGAGCTTTCGCTGGCGGCGAGGTCAAGATCGCGGCTCTGCAGCAGCAGAACCTGTGCAGCCACATCGCCCAGAGACGCTTTATAGCTGGCGATCATACGGGCAAACACGTTGTAAATCACTACCGCAGGAATAGCCGCTACCAGACCAATCGCGGTGGCCAACAGCGCTTCCGCAATGCCCGGCGCCACAACGGCCAGGTTGGTTGTCTGAGTTTTCGCAATACCGATGAAGCTGTTCATGATGCCCCATACGGTACCGAACAGACCCACGAACGGCGCAATCGCACCGATGGTCGCAAGGTAACCGTTACCGCGACCGGCGTGGCGGCTGAACGCGGCAACGCGGCGCTCAAGGCGGAAACCGGTGCGCTCTTTAATACCGTTGTTATCATCGGTACCGGCGGACAGTTCCAGCTCGTTTTCGGCTTCTTTAATCAGCAATGCGCTGAGGCTCTGACCGGTGAAACTGGCGCTGGTTTTTGATGCTTCATCCAGCGAACGTACGGTTGCCAGCTGCTGCTGCTCGCGCTTCAGACGTCTGCGTGCGGAACTCAATTCGATTGTTTTGCTAAAGAAGATGGCCCAGGTGACAACGGATGCCAACAACAGTCCAATCATTACGGCTTTAACCACGATGTCTGCATGCTGGTACATGCCCCAGACGGAAAGGTCCATCTGCATCAAATCATTTGTCACGCTGTGTCTCCAACATCTAATTGCTGATAGCGAAAAAATTCAGGCCAGATCATACCAAACCCGTTAGGAATTGATAGTAGTTCTCATTACTATTTACACCCTATAAGACATTTTTTGAACAATTTTTTTCTCATTTACGGATGTGATGGCGCTCACAGTGAAATTTTATCACTTACCTTCAGGCTGAATACCTCAGGAGAGGTAGCCGTGTTAACGTAAAAACAACACTGAATAAAGAGACCGTTTTAATGACCAGCAAAAAGATCGAAACGGCCCTGGTGGCCGCCGGACGCAGCAAACGATACACCCAGGGATCGGTGAACAGCGTGATTCAGCGCGCCTCTTCTCTGGTTTTTGACACCGTTGCCGATAAAAAGCGAGCCACCGCCGGGCGCGCCAACGGCGAACTGTTTTATGGCCGTCGGGGTACCCTCACCCACTTTTCGCTGCAGGATGCGATGACCGAACTGGAAGGCGGCGCGGGCTGCGTACTGTATCCCTGCGGTGCTGCAGCGGTGGCCAACGCCATTCTCGCGTTTGTTGACGCCGGGGATAACGTACTGATGAGCGGCAGCGTTTACGAACCGACTCAGGACTTTTGCACCAAAATCCTCAGCAAGCTGAACGTCAGCACCACCTGGTTCGATCACTGCATCGGCGCTGAAATTGCCGATTTAGTGCAGCCCAACACCCGCGTGGTCTTCCTGGAGTCTCCGGCATCGATCACTATGGAAGTGCAGGATATCCCCTCCATCGTGGCGGCGGTGCGCAGCAAAGCCCCTGAGGCCATTATCATGGTCGATAATACCTGGGCGGCCGGGATCCTGTTTCGCGCGCTGGATTTCGGCGTGGATATCTCTATTCAGGCGGCCACCAAATATCTGGTTGGCCACTCGGATGCGATGATCGGCACCGCCGTAGCCAATGCGCGCTGCTGGGCGCAGCTGCGGGAAAACTCGTATCTGATGGGCCAGATGGTGGATGCCGACACCGCTTACGTCACCAGCCGCGGGCTGCGCACGCTGGCGGTGCGCCTGCGTCAGCATCAGGAGAGCAGCATTCAGGTTGCGCAGTGGCTGGCCGGGCGCGATGAAGTTGAGCGGGTGAATCATCCGGCGCTGCCGGAGTGCAAAGGGCACGAATTCTGGCAGCGCGATTTCAGCGGCTGCAGCGGCCTGTTCTCCTTTATCCTGAAGGAACGCCTGAGCAGTGAGCGCCTGGCACACTACCTGGATCATTTCAGCCACTTCAGCATGGCCTACTCCTGGGGCGGCTATGAGTCGCTGATCCTCGCCAATCAGCCTGAAGAACTGGCCGCTATCCGCCCCGCAGGCGGCATTGATTTCACCGGTACGCTGGTTCGGGTGCATATCGGCCTGGAACACGTTGACGATCTGATCGAGGATCTGCGTGCGGGCTTCGACAGGCTGAGCCAGTAATCTTTGCTGCTTCAACAAATTATCAATAAGGCGCGCTGTTCGCGCCTTTGATCAAGATATCTGGCACGATTTGCGAGTAGTATAGGGGTATAGCTATAGCTGTAGTTAACGGGATAACGAATGGGTGTTTTACACGAGATTGTTCAGGCGCTCTGGCATCAGGATTTTACCGCGCTGGCCAATCCGGATGTGATTTGGGTTGTTTACGGGATTATGTTTATCACGTTGCTGCTTGAAAATGGTTTGCTTCCGGCTTCATTTCTCCCCGGCGACAGCCTGCTGCTGCTGGCCGGTGCCATGGTGGCCAAAGGCGTCATGGCATTTTTTCCCACGATGATCATCCTGACCGCCGCCGCCAGTATTGGCTGCTGGCTGAGCTATTTGCAGGGCCGCTGGCTGGGCAATACCCGGCTGGTGAAAGGCTGGCTGCTGCACCTTCCCGCGCAGTACCACCAGCGGGCATGGAACCTGTTTAACCGCCACGGGCTGCTGGCGCTGCTGGTTGGCCGCTTCCTCGCCTTTGTACGGACGATTCTGCCTACCATGGCCGGTATTTCCGGGCTGAAAAGCGGCCGCTTCCAGCTGTTTAACTGGCTCAGCGGGCTGCTGTGGGTGACGATTCTGGTCGCGCTCGGCTATGGCATCAGCCAGGTGCCGTTTATCAAGCGTCATGAGGATCAGGTGATGGCGATTCTGATGATCCTGCCGCTGGTGCTGCTCTGTGCCGGACTTACCGGTAGCGTGGTGCTGGTGCTGAGGCGTAAAAAGGCCCGTTAATCCGGGCCGGTTTTATCCCGGCTGCCGCATCCGGGTCATCTCTTCCCCCGGCGTGACGCCAAAGTAGCGTTTGAACTCGCGCGAGAACTGCGACGCGCTTTCATATCCCACTTTCATTGCCGCCACGCTGGCCTTCATCCCCTCCTGCAGCATCATCATGCGCGCCTGATGCAGACGGTAGCTTTTCAGGTACTGTAGCGGGGAGGTGCTGGTCACCGCCTTGAAGTTATGATGGAACGCCGAGACGCTCATATTGGCCTCCGCTGCCAGCAGGTCAACGCTCAGGTTATCGGTGAAGTGATGCTCAATACGCCGCAGTGCACGGGCAATCTGGCTGAACTGCGTCTGCCGGCTCACCAGCGCCAGCAGCGCACCGCCGCACGGCCCCTGCAGCACGTAGTAGAGGATCTCACGTACCAATTGTGGCCCCAGCACGCGGGCATCACGCGGATTGTTCATCATGTCCAGCAGACGCTCGGTTGCACAGAGCATCTCTTCCGTCAGCAGCGCCGAGTGGATACCGCAGGTTTTCGGTTCAGGATGAAAGCCGTCGTCATCGCCAATATCCATCAGGAGATCCTGGAGCTTCAGCGGATCGACCCGCAGCGTTATTCCGGCCAGCGGCGCTTCCGGCGTGGCAAAGGTTTCACACTCAAACGGCAGCGGAACGGTCAGCATCAGGTATTTATTGGCGTCGTAGCTGAATACGCTGTTGCCCAGGTAGCCGGTCTTCTGCCCCTGAAACAGGATCACAATCGCCGGCTGGTACATGACCGGGGTACGCGCCATATGCCTGTCGGCATAGATCAGGCTGATACCGGGCACCGACGACAGCCCTTTGTTCTGCGTCACCAGGCCAATCACCTGGCGGGCAAGCCGTTCGCATATCGCGTTTCTGTCCATCACTCTTCCCACCGCTGAAAGTTTTACGCCAGTATCATCGCCTGCTGCCCGACATTTCTCCAGAGGTTTGGAGGATCAGGCAAGAATCAGGCAGAAATGTGCATTGAGCAAAATTCGCCTGCTGCGCACAATGATCCCACTGATAACCATCCTATTCCCAGGATTAACGCGATGAATAATTTCGTACTGCATACGCCCACCCGCATCCTGTTTGGCAAGGGGCAAATTGCCCAGCTGGCCGCCTCCATACCCGCCGGCAGCAAGGTGCTGATCCTCTTTGGCGGCGGCAGCGTCAAGAAAAATGGCGTGATGGATCAGGTTTACAGCGCATTACAGGGTTTTGATGTTCAGGAGTTTGGCGGCATCGAGCCTAACCCGGATTTCTCCACCCTGATGCAGGCGGTGGAAATCGTTAAACGGGATAAGATCACCTTCCTGCTGGCGGTGGGCGGCGGGTCGGTGCTGGACGGCACCAAGTTTATCGCCGCGGCGGCGCTTTATCCGCATGACCCGTGGCATATTCTGGAAACCGGCGGTGCTGAAATTGAGCAGGCGCTGCCTGTCGGATCGGTGCTGACCCTGCCCGCGACCGGCTCCGAGTCCAACCGCAGCGCGGTAATTAATCGCCGCGCGACCCAGGATAAGCGGGCGTTTCGCAGCAACTATCTGTTCCCGCTTTTCGCCGTACTGGACCCGGTTTACACCTACAGCCTGCCGCCGCGCCAGATCGCCAACGGCGTGGTGGATGCCTTTGTGCATACCGTAGAACAGTACCTTACCTTCCCGGTTGACGCCCGCGTCCAGGACCGTTTTGCCGAAGGCCTGCTGCTGACGCTGGTGGAAGAAGGCCCGCGCGCGCTGGCCGAGCCGGAAAATTATGACGTCCGCGCCAACGTGATGTGGAGCGCGACGATGGCGCTGAACGGCCTGATCGGTGCCGGCGTGCCGCAGGACTGGTCCACCCATATGCTCGGCCACGAGCTGACGGCGCTGCACGGCATCGACCACGCGCAGACGCTGGCTGTCGTGCTGCCGTCTCTGCTCAACATCCAGCGCGACACCAAGCGGGAAAAACTGCTGCAGTACGCGGAGCGCGTCTGGGGGATCGCCGACGGCAGCGAAGCGGAACGCATCGATGGGGCGATTGCCGCCACGCGCGCTTTCTTTGAGCAGATGGGCATTGCCACCCGCCTGTCGGACTATCAGCTGGACGGCTCGTCGATCCCGGCACTGCTGGAAAAACTGGCAGAAAAAGGGCTCACCGCGCTGGGCGAACGCCAGGATATTACGCTGGACGTCAGCCGTCAGATCTATCTGGACGCACGCTAGCCCCCACCAATCCTCCGCTTATCGACTAGACTTACTTCCATCAACCGGTGCCACTGCACCGGTTTTTCCGCACAAAAGGAGCGAACATGGCAGATCAACCAATCATTAAACTGCACGATGGCAATATGATGCCGCAGCTTGGGCTGGGCGTCTGGCAGGCCAGCGTGGATGAGGCCCGGAGCGCGGCGGTGACCGCACTTGAGGTCGGTTACCGTTCGATTGACACCGCGGCGATATACAAAAATGAAGAGGGTATCGGCCAGGCGCTGCGCGAAACCGACGTCGCGCGGGACGATATTTTCGTCACCACCAAATTGTGGAATGACGATCAGCTGGATGCCGAAAAGGCGCTGGAAGCCAGCCTGAAAAAACTGCAGCTGGACAGCGTTGATCTCTATCTGATGCACTGGCCCTGCCCGGAGAAAGATACGTTTGTGGCCGCCTGGCAGGCAATGATCAAACTGCAGCAGCAGGGCCTGACCAAAAGTATCGGCGTGTGTAACTTTAATGAGCCGCACCTCAAGCGGTTGCTCGATGAGACCGGCGTCATTCCGGTGATCAATCAGATCGAGCTGCATCCGATGCTGCAACAGCGCACGCTTCATGCCTGGAATGCGATGCATCACATCCAGACAGAATCATGGAGCCCGCTGGCGCAGGGCGGGGAAGGCGTGTTCGAGCAGGACATTATCAAGCGGCTGGCGCAGAAATACGGCAAAACCCCGGCTCAGATCGTGATTCGCTGGCATCTGGACAGCGGTCTGGTGGTGATCCCGAAATCCGTCACGCCGTCTCGCATTAAAGAGAACTTTGAGGTGTTTGATTTCCGCCTGGAGAAAACCGAAGTCAGTGAGATTGCTTCGCTGGATCGTAATAATCGCCTGGGCCCGGACCCGGAAAGCTTCAACTAAACCCTGAACGTTTGCCCGCGGCCCCGCGGGCAAAATGCTTAATACTGCTGGGCAGGATTCACCACCATCTGCCCCGCCGTTCCGCGATCGGCCATTTCCAGCATCTGGCTGTAATAGACAAACGGGAAGTGCTCGGAGGACGGCTGGGTAAAGGACACCAGCAGATCGACGTCGCCATCGACCCATACCGTATCCTTCCAGCCGCGATCCTCTGCCATGGTCTGTGCACCGTTGACGCTTTTAATCAGGAACATCACGCCCTGAATATGAAATGCCTGCGGCGTATCGGCATGGATCATCCAGCGTTCAAAGCTGCCCTGCTGCGCCTGGGTATCAATGCGCGACATATTCCACAGCGCGCCGTTAATGCCCGGCGTGGAATCACCCAGGCGGAATTCACGGGTGCGGCTGACGGTGCCGGGGATCATCTGATCCGCCAGAATACGCATCGGTAAGTTATCGGTTACTAACGGTAACAGCCCCGTTGGGCGCAGGGTCAGCACCAGAGTGGAGATGAGAATGCTGGATGGTTCAAAGATGCCACGCAGCCTGTCGACAATGCCAGCCGCATCCCCTGCCGTAATCGAGACTTCATCGCCCTGGGTCATATCGATCAGCACTTCCCGGCGTTCACCCGGGGCCAGCGACAGCTGATCTACCGCCACCGGCGCGGGAAGGAAACCCTGATCGCTGGCAATGACGTTAAACGGCCGGGCATCACTCATGCGCAGCTGATAGCGGCGGGAATTGGAGGCGTTCAGCAGGCGCAGGCGCACCCAGCCGCGTGAAACCTCAAGGAAGGGGTTTTGTACGCCGTTGACCAGCAGCGTATCGCCGACGAAGCCACCGCTGCCCGGCGGGTCATATTCCGGCGAGCCGAAGTTATCCAGCCGCTTGTCCTGAATAATGACCGGGAAGTCGTCCACGCCGTAGTGTTTTGGAATAGGTAAGGACTTACTAACTTCATCTTCAACCAGCCACATACCCGCCAGCCCGTTATAAACATGCGGGGCCATGCGGTTAGGCGTATTGGCATGATACCAGCAGGTGGCGGCGGCCTGGCGGATCGGCACCACCGGTGACCAGTCTACGCCCGGCGACATCAGGCGGGCCGCGCCCCCCATCAGCGCACCGGGAACCTGCAGGCCGCTGACGGTCATCGCGACCGGTTCATTCAATCGATTGCTGTAGATAAGCTTGACGTCATCTCCGTTCCACACGCGCACCGTCGGGCCAAGATAAAGGCCGTTAAACCCCCATACCTGCGCCTTGCTGCTGCCGTCAAAAGACCAGTGGCTGCGCTGCATCGTCAGAAACAGCGGCTGCCCGCGACGGGACTCAATCAGCGGTGGAACCGGCAGCGGCGTGCCCGGGCCAGCCGCCCGCGCGCTGAACGGTAATGATGAAGCACAAAGGGCAATGCCTGAGGCCTTAAAAAACTGACGACGACTGAGGGACATACCCGACTCCGTAAGCCAAAACGGCCAACAGTGCGGCCGAGATCCATTGTTATCATTATCTGCGGGCTGTGCTGCCGCATGAACAACTACCGGCGTGAACATGATGGCACGCTCACCCCAGTAATTTATAGCTTACCTGATGCTTCTCTTGCAGCGACTTCAGCATTTAACTCTTCAAGTTTCGCCGCCATCAGTTCGCGACAGTGGGTTGCCAGCTTGCGCACCGACTGATTTTCAAACGCCTTGATATCCACCGGCGGCATCATTTCAACGATCGCCAGGCCATTTTTCAGCCGGTTCAGTTTGATCTTGTCATGGGTGTTGGAGACGACGACCGGAATGATCGGCACGCCGGCCGCCACGGCGGCATGAAACGCGCCGGTTTTAAACGGCAGCAGCCCACGACCGCGGCTGCGCGTGCCTTCCGGGAACATCCAGAACGAGATTTTTTTCTTCTGAAATTCGCTTACCAGCTCCCCGATGGTGCCGTGCGCCTTGGCACGATTGTCCCGGTCGATCAGCAGATTACCGGTCAGCCAGTACAGCAGCCCAAAGAACGGCACCCACAGCAGGCTTTTCTTACCGACGGTGACGGTGGTCGGCTCAACGATATTCGCCGCGGTGATCATGTCGTAGTTATTCTGGTGGTTACAGATGTAAATCGCGTTGGGGAAGTCTTTATGCCCTTCGGGACGACGCAGTTCAACCTTTAGGCCAAACACCGGCGCAAGGCGGCCGAAAAGCCGGCCGAAGGTAGAAACGTGCTTCGGGTTTCTTGGACTGAACAGGCACCAGATACAGCCAAACACGCACAGCAGTATCGAATAAATAATGACCACGATGATACGTAAAATAGAGAGCATCACAACCTCGTTATGGCATACAGACAGCGTATTCAGACGGGATTTATCCGGCATCATACGCTGACTAAAGAGTGGCTTAACCGTTTTTTATTTTGATATCGGCAGGCTGGCGACATTCACGGCCCCAGCCTGCCATCAGCGATGGCGAATTACTCTTCGCTGTCATCCGCCGCTGGACGTGACGGGCCATCGACATCCACGCGATCGATACGCTGCAATCCGCGCGGCAGCTGAGTACCACGGCGGCCACGCTCTGCCCGGAACTTCTGGAGATCTTCCGCTTTCAGCGTCAGCTTACGCTTGCCGACATACAGAGTAATGGCACTTTGTGGTGTCAGCAACAGCAGCCAGGCCAGCTTATCTTCCCCGGATGCCGCCTGGGCGGACGGGATAGAGATAATCTTATTGCCCTTGCCTTTGGAAAGCTGCGGCAGGTCGCCAACCGGGAACATCAGCATACGCCCGGCGGCGGTGATCGCCAGCAGCAGATCGTCATCGCCATGGATGGCGAGTGGGGTCATGACTTTGGCATTTTCCGGCAGGGTCAGCAGAGCTTTACCCGCGCGGTTGCGGGAAACCAGATCGCTGAAGGTGCAGACGAATCCGTAACCGGCATCCGACGCCATCAGCAGGCGTTGCTCATCGGCCTCCATCAGCACCTGTTCAATCGTTGCACCCGGCGGCGGCGTCAGCTTGCCGGTCAGCGGCTCGCCCTGCCCGCGTGCCGACGGCAGGGTGACCGGATCGAGCGCATAGCTGCGCCCGGTGGAGTCAATAAAGGCCACCGGCTGATTGCTCTTGCCGCGCGCCGCGGCGCGATAGCTGTCACCGGCTTTGTAATTAAGCCCGGCCGGATCGATATCGTGCCCTTTGGCGCTGCGCACCCAACCCATCTGCGACAGAACGATGGTGACCGGTTCGGAAGGCACCAGCTCATGCTCGCTGATGGCCTTCGCCTCTTCGCGTTCACGCAGAGGTGAACGGCGGTCGTCACCGTAGGTGTCGCTATCGGCCTGCAGCTCTTTCTTCAGCAGCGTATTCATCTTGCGCTCGGATGCGAGGATCCCCTGCAAATGATCGCGTTCTTTTTCCAGCTCCGCCTGCTCACCGCGGATTTTCATCTCTTCCAGCTTGGCGAGATGGCGCAGTTTCAGTTCCAGAATGGCTTCGGCCTGAGTTTCTGAAATATCGAAGCGAGACATCAGCACCGGCTTAGGCTCATCTTCACTGCGGATGATGTGGATCACTTCATCAATATTCAGGAAGGCGACCAGTAAACCAGCAAGGATATGCAGGCGCTTGAGTACCTTTTCAAGGCGATAGTTCAGACGGCGACGGACGGTATCACGGCGATAAACCAGCCACTCGCTCAGGATCTCCAGCAGGTTTTTCACCGCCGGACGGTTATCCAGACCAATCATATTCAGATTGATTCGGTAGCTGCGTTCCAGATCGGTCGTGGCAAACAGGTGATTCATCACCTGTTCAAGATCGACGCGATTGGAACGCGGTACGATAACCAGCCGGGTGGGGTTCTCATGATCCGATTCATCGCGCAGGTCTTCCACCATCGGCAGCTTTTTATTGCGCATCTGAGCGGCAATCTGCTCCAGAACGCGCGCCCCGGAAACCTGATGCGGCAGCGCGGTGATCACCACGTCGCCATCCTCTTTTTTCCACACGGCGCGCATGCGCACCGAACCACGGCCGCTCTGATAAATTTTGCGGATCTCGCTGCGCGGCGTGATGATTTCAGCTTCGGTGGGATAATCCGGCCCCTGCACGATATCCAGCAGTTCATCAAGCGTGGTTTTCGGGCTGTCGATCAGCGCAATCGCCGCCTTCGCGACCTCACGCAGGTTATGCGGCGGGATATCCGTGGCCATACCGACCGCAATACCGGTGGTGCCGTTCAGCAGGATATTAGGCAGGCGCGCAGGCAGCATTTTAGGCTCCTGCATGGTGCCGTCAAAGTTCGGAATATAATCGACCGTCCCCTGCCCCAGTTCGCCCAGCAGCACTTCGGCATACTTTGACAGGCGCGACTCCGTATAGCGCATCGCAGCAAAGGATTTCGGATCGTCCGGCGCGCCCCAGTTTCCCTGGCCATCAACCAGCGGATAGCGATAGGAGAACGGCTGCGCCATCAGCACCATCGCTTCGTAACAGGCGCTGTCGCCGTGAGGATGATACTTACCCAGCACGTCACCCACGGTACGTGCGGATTTTTTGAATTTCGCGCTGTTGCTCAGCCCAAGTTCGGACATGGCGTAAACGATACGGCGCTGAACCGGTTTCAGTCCGTCGCCTATATAGGGAAGCGCACGATCCATGATGACGTACATGGAGTAGTTAAGGTACGCATTTTCTGTAAACTTGTGCAGCGCAAGGCGCTCGGCACCATCCTGCATCTGATCGCTCATTATTCTCTTTTCCTCACATTGCAGCGCTTTGGCCCGACCTCATCGTTCTGCCACCTTGCTATCTTGTTAATAGCTGGCTTTACTCCGTCAGGCAACTCCGCCCCACATCGCGGTAAGTTTGGCGAGGATAGTACCTTATCCGGTTGGGGGCTGTCACAGGGTTCAGCAGGGCGCGCTGCAGCTCACGGTGCCAAAAACAGGCCGTATTGATAATTAAAAACTGAAAAAAATAAAAACAAACTTCCAAAAAAATCTAATTTATCTTAAAAAATAATAGGGCAATTACTATTCCCCCTAAAATCTCCAGGCTCTATACTGCTCAAAACGTATAACGCGAACCACTATAATCATGAAAAAACTCACCTGCCGGATAGGGTCTAACCCCGTCTGGTTGTTCGCTAACCGACTAAGAAATTAGATAATAAATTGCCAATTCGTTTTTATTTTAAAAATAAAGACAAGGAAAGCCTGCCTGCGTTCCAGGGACAATAAACCCTTGCTGGATTCAGGAAGTACAATGGAGAGTTCACGTGGCGCCGTCTTTTTATAAGATTCATTTCCTGACAGTCTTATTGATGTTTTTTTCGGGGGGTACATTTTCAGCCAATCCGGTGAGGGATATACAGCAGCAGAACGTTAATCAACAGGAACAGCAAAAGGCGTTACAGAATCAGCTGGATACTGCGGGTAAGGACGTTCGCTCCGAGCCTGCGCCTGATGTTTATAAAGGGCTAATTTATCTCGACACGCCAGACTGTTTAAAAATTGACAGCGTAAGCGTTGATAAAGACGATGCGGTTCCCCACTGGATCCCTCTGCAGCGGATAGCCAACCGGGCAACAGGCCACTGTATGAATGCGCATAATATCAAAACCGTGGCCATCATTTTACAAAACAAGCTTATTGCATCAGGGTATATTACCTCACGCACAGCGCTGCCGGAGCAAAATGTCAAAGAGGGCCATTTAATTATCAAGGTGGTTTCAGGCCTGATTGGGAACATTATTCTGGAGGACGGCTCGAATAAATATGTGCATATCGCCAATACGTTCCCAACGAAAAAAGGAAACATCCTCGATCTACGCGATCTTGAGCAGGGGCTGGAAAATATGCAGGGCATTCCGACTACGGATGTGCATATTAATCTCCTCCCCTCTTCTGAAGCCGGGAAAAGCGATGTGATTATTGACCGCTCGCAGGAATCATATTGGCGCGTGGCGGGCTGGACCGATGACTCTGGCAGTAGAAGCACCGGGCGCTATCAGGCGGGGGTGGCGCTCTATCTTGATAATCCAACGTCACTGAGCGACCTTTTTTATATCTCGGCGTCACACGATCTGCAGAACAGCCACAAATTCGCGAGTGAAAGCCGATCGTTTAATTACAGCGTTCCCTACGGATACTGGTCTTTTAACCTTTATGCCAGCCAGAATAAGTATCATCAGGCGCTGGTCGGTAACTTCTCGAAATATCAGTATCGTGGAAATAACAAGATTGTCATTGGAAAAGTCAGCCGCGTCCTCCATCGCGGTGCTCAGCAGAAAACCCTGTTCAGCACCCAGGTGATCAAGCGTGATGCGCATTACCACATCGGCGACACGGAGATGGATTTACAGAAAATAAATGTGACCAATCTGCGTTTTGACCTGGCTCACCGACACTACATAAACAGCATCGTGTTTGATGCCGACGTGAGTTTCCAGCGAAATGTACGCTGGCTCGGGAGTGAGAAGACGGCGAGTGCTAAATCCGGAGATGCCAGCAATATAAGCAGGATCGTAACGCTGGATTTACAGGCCGTGGTTCCTTTTGAGCTGGCAGGAATGACAATGAGCTGGCAGCCACACTATTACCAGCAGTATAGCCCGGATGAGCTGATTACACAGGACCAGTTCAATATAGGTAATCGCTGGAGCGTTCGTGGTTTTAACGGTGAAAACACGATTATGGGCGATCGCGGCTGGTATTTAAGTAATTCAATCAATATTGATATGCCTCAGTCATGGAATAATCAATTTTATATCGGCGTTGACTACGGGAGAGTTTCACATATTAATCAGGAATGGGTTACCGGAAAATCGATTACCGGCGGCACGGTAGGGTTGCGAGGAGTGCAGTGGAGAACCGGGTACGACATCTTTGCCGGAACGCCTTTTTCGAAGCCCGATGGATTAATTACGGATCGCCTTACGTTAGGATTTAACCTGCAGTGGATGTATTAGCGAACGGTAACCCGACCGTGCAGGAACTGAAGAACACCTGACTTTCAAAAAAATAACACCGTTGTACTTTTCAGCTCATTTAAAAAACAAGGATCAGTTATGTTATCAGTTAAGATCGTCCATTACGGATACAGAAACAGAAAAATAGCGAAGTTTTTCAAAGTCGCGCCGGTTTGTCTTATGACATGGGTAACGTTGGGCGGTTTGTTTTCATCGGAGGCGGCCGTTATTGCCGACCCGGCGATGGCAAATCAGCCGGGAATTCATGCTAATGCAACTGGCCCAACAATTGTTGATATTAACGCCGCAGCTCAAAATGGGATTTCACATAACCAATTTACGGAATTCAACGTTAACAAAAACGGTCTGATACTGAATAATAGCGTTGGCGACGCGACAACGACCCTGGGTGGAAAAATAGCGGGGAACAGTAACCTGTCTAATGGCTCTGCTAATATCATTATCAATGAAGTTGTCTCAAAAAACATGACACAACTTAATGGCATGATTGAAGTTGCGGGAAAAAAAGCGAAGGTCATTATTGCCAGCCCATCGGGTATCACCTGTGATGGCTGCGGATTTATTAATGCTGAACGCGGTATCCTGACTACCGGAAAATTCGATGCCACAGACGAGCCGAAGTTCAGCGTTTCAGAAGGAAGCATTCTCCTGAAAGGTGACGGTTTACAGGATTCCTCTGATTACACGGCACTGATCGCGCAAACCATCAGCGTGGTGGCGGAAGAAAACTCAGCGAATGACCTGACACTCATGGCTGGCGATCGTTCAGACGTCATTGACGTTGATGGTGTGCTGCAACGCGTGGCTTCCGGTGATGAGAGCACAAGCCTGGTGGGCATTGATGTTGCTAAACTTGGCGGCATGTATGCCGATAAAATCACCCTGGTCGCGGGTCAAAAAGGGGTGTCGATAAAAAACAGCGGCATTATCTCCGCAGATACCGATCTGGTGATCCAAAATAATGGGGCTATCAGGAACACAGGGGAAATATCCAGCGGGAACAATATGATTATCGAAGCTGATGATATAAACAACCGCAGAGGTACCCTGACGGCGGGGGGGAACTTCACATCTCATTCAACAAGGTTTGAAAACAAATCGGGCCAGATCCTTGCTGAAGGAGCCACCGATATTACAGCCAGCGCCAGTCTGAATAACTATCACGGCACTCTCTCTGCCGCAGAGATAAACATTAAGGCAGGATCGATCAACAATGCCGGGAAAGGCAAAAACAGGACTTCACTTTCGGATAAAAAGAGCGAAATCGTTGCTAAACAAGGTGATGTAACGATCGTGTCTGAACGAGAAATGATGCTCGGCGATGGCGGAGCGCAAATCGCGGCTGCCCAGGGGACCGTTTCCCTGTCTGCCGGTGAGGGTCTGGATATTCACGCCACTGAAATCAATGCGAAAAATATCATCATTAACGCCGCATATGCTGACAGTCCAACGGTTAACGGGCTGGATGGAACCCTTATCAAAGCTGAAAATGACGTCAATATGACGCTGGGTTCACTTGCAGCAATCACCTCAGATTCCGTCATCAGCGCTGGAAATGATGTGAATATGAACATTAATTCTCAGGGTGACGCGTTCAGAAACCTGAATAATTTAGGCACCCTTTCTGCCGGAAATGATTTGACGTTTAAAAGCGCCGGCGTATTTTCAAACTATGGTGACGTGAAAGCTGGAAAAACAGCAAATATCACCAGCGGTGATTTTATTAATTTTTCAAACGTTAGTGGTAATCTGATCGGCATTAGCTCATCCAGAGGATTTAACAACCGGGAAAGTGGTCTGATCTCGAGTAAAACGGGAATAACCCTCAGTGCAAAATCGCTGTTCAGAAACAGCGGTTCAATTTCCTCTGTTAATGGCACTAAAGTTTTTAGTAACTTCTATCGAAATGATGGAAAAATCACAGGCAAGGTAGACGTCCTCCCTAACAATTAATATTGTACTCCTCACGCTTTGGCGTGAGGAGTTAACTTTATGAAAAGAACCCTTCCGACATAATGTCTTATTTTTTAATGACAGGATCATTCAACTTTATATATACAGCAAGAAAACAAACCAATAAATATTACACCAACCATTATAATATTAGATAAATTACTATATATGTAATAATTAAAATAACTAGAATTAGCATCAGGCACTTATTCAGGTGCCCATTCTAAAAGATATGGAGATTGACAATGAGCAACGGAAAATCATCAAAAAAATTCAAGACCACGACAGTTTGCCTGATGACCTGGCTGGCAATGGGATACATTGCCTCAGCACAGGCAGCTGTAGTGGTAGATATTACACAGGCAGAAAAACCCTGGGTAAAAGCCAATTCTAACGGCTCTGTAACGGTTAATATTAATTCAGCATCACCTTCCGGGATTTCACATAATAAATTCACTCAGTTTGATGTAACGAAACAGGGTGTTGTGCTGAATAATAACACAGTGAACTCGACCACTCAGTTAGCGGGACAGGTCGCGGGAAACAGTAAGCTCAGCGGGGGGAAAGCAAGCCTGATTATCAATGAGGTCACATCGCGTAACCCAAGCCTGCTCAACGGGCAAATTGAAGTGGCAGGGCAAAAAGCAGATGTGATTGTTGCCAACCCTTCAGGAGTGACCTGTAGCGGCTGCGGTTTCATCAATACCGGCCGCGGCACGTTAACTACCGGCACGCCGAACGTTAGCAACGGTAAGCTGACCGGAATTAACGTTCAGAAAGGAAGGATAGTTATCACGGGTCTGGGAATGAAAGATGCTTCTGATTACACCACATTACTTGCAAACGTAATAAATGTGAATGGAAAAATCAATGCAAATGAAATACAAGTCATGACCGGTGTAAATAGCAATATCGTTACCTCCGGAAAAAACCTGGTCAATATTGGTTATACCGGAAATACAACCTCAGAATTAGGTCTTGATGTGGCCGCATTAGGGGGCATGTACGCAAATAAAATCACCCTGATCGCTACTAACAACGCTGATATTTTTAATAACAAAGGGATAATTTCTTCAAATACCGATCTCGAGATTAGCTCTCAGGGTTACATTATGAATAACTCGGGCACGCTGGAATCCAAGAAAGGGAAAATGAGTCTTAATGGCAACAGCATAGGAAACTCAAATGGGAAAATATTCTCGGGTGATAGTATCGATATTGTTGCTGGAGATTCACTTTATAATAAAAAAGGCCGGATTGACTCCCAAAAACTGGTCGCAGTCAATGCAACAAGAGTAGACAACGAGGGTGGCTACATAACCGGCGATGAGGTCAGCATCGTTTCAGGCAGCCTGGTTAACACTAACAGCAAAATTTACAGTGATAATCCTAAATCACAACTCGAAGGGGGCATCCATGCTGCAAAAGACGTCAGTATCAATACTAATGGATTGCTCAATAACTCAGCGGGTTGGGTAAACACCGATACAGGAAGTATATCTCTGGTATCGAACTCCGATCTCGTTTTAAACTATGCCCGAATTAACGCAAAAAAAGATATTTTAGTCTCATCGAATACGCTTGATTTTCCAGCAACCAGTAAACCCGATCCGATTGATGCCCACTTGAAGGCAGGGAATGATATTAACTTTAACGTCGGCAATCTCGGTAAGTTTGATAGTACCACCGTGCTGAATGCCGATCATGATATTAATTTTAACAGTCTTGACGGCCTGAATACCGGGACGTTCCTGAACTATGCGACGCTGATTGCAAGTAATAATATTACCTACAATCATGGAGACGTCGTCAATTACGGTAAAATTATTGCGGGCAATGAAATCAATATAAAAACTGAAAAACTTTTAAACCACAACACCATTTCTGGTTATGGTGACGTAAAAATTAGCGCGACAAATTCCATCTTCAATGATTATAACGGTGATATTATTTCATTTAAAAAACTCACACTTAACGGACCAACCATCAATAATTATCGTGGGAAATTAACCGGACAAAAAGGCATTGACATTTACGCCAGATCGTTCAGCAACAGCGGTTCCGCATTCGGGGAATTGAATAAATACGACTTCAAACCGAATATGTAATTAGCACCAAATAAAAACCCGCCCAGCAGCGGGTTTTTATTTATTAAAAAACAAATAGATTACTATTCTTATATAAAAGAAGACATCATAAAATAGTACGTATCAAAAAACACCCCACCATTAATAAGGAAGACTCATGAGCCGGATAAACTCATCATACGGATATAGAAAAACAACCAGTATAAATAAAATATTTCGCATAGCGCCTTTATGCTTAATGACAGGGTTAGCCCTGGGGTACATCGCAACGGCCAACGCTGAAATCATCTTGTCACCTAATCAAAATGGCAATCCGACAGTCAATAAAAATCCTAACGATTCTATTACGATAAACATCAACGCGGCATCACCCTCTGGAATATCCCATAATAAATTCACTCAGTTCGATGTCAATAATAGCGGCGTAATCCTTAACAATAACGCAACTGAAAGTACGACCGCCCTTGCTGGAAAAGTTGCTGGAAATAGCAACATGGCGAAAGGACCAGCGTCACTTATCATTAATGAAGTCATTTCAAATAATTCCAGTCAGTTAAACGGCCTGATTGAAGTCGCAGGAAAAAAATCTGATGTTATTATTGCCAACCCTTCAGGAATAGCCTGCGATGGATGTGGTTTTATTAACACCTCTAAAAGTACCCTGACCACCGGTAAGATAAAAATCCAGAATGATAAACTGGTCAGTATTAACGTTAAAAAAGGTGACATTACCATTTCCGGTAAAGGAATGGACGATAAAGCTGATTTCACCTCACTGCTGGCCAATACCGTCAAGGTGAGTGCGGATCTGCGCGCTAAAGATCTACACATCAACGTGGGTAAGTCTGGTTCCCGGGCTGGGAGTGAAAGTGGAACGGTGGGGCTTGATATCGCGACACTCGGCGGCATGTATGCCAATAAAATCACGCTGGTCATCGATCAGAGTGGCCCCGGCATTAGTAATAAAGGGTTGATAACGGCTGATTCCGACCTGAGTATCTCCACCATGGGCAACATCGACAACAGCGGTAAGATAAGTACCACTAAGGGAGATGCGAGCATTTTTGCGGAGAATATTGATAACGCTTCTGGCTCTGTCTCCGCGGCAGGCGACCTGTATATGATCGCCGCTGACGAACTCAGTAACAGCCAGGGTACGATTACCAGTGCGAAATCCATCACCCTTAACGGCAGTACTTTAAATAACACCTCCGGGCTGATTCAGGGTGACTCGGTAAGCCTGGTCGCTAATCAGATAACGAATAAAGACAGTAAAAAATATGGCGATGTAGATGGGGAGGACGTTGTTCAGACCCTGAAAGCCGATAAACCGGCAGGGGGAATACTGGCTAAAGGCAATATCGGTATTAATGCATGGAGCCTGTTGAATAATGACGCCGGTATTATCCACTCTGAAAATGACTCGGTGTCTCTGGCCTCTCAGCAGGACATGAACCTGGATAATTCAGACATTTCGGCGAAAGATATTAATATTTATGCAGAAGGATTGTCAGGCAAGGTTTCCGGCATCAGCTCAGGCAAGCTTCTGGCCAAAAATGACATGGTTATCGAGGCGAGTACGCCCGGCCTGTTCGATACTGATACCTCCGTTGAAGCCGGTAACAACCTCACATTCGGCAGTAATGGAAGCCTGGACAGCATCCAGTTCACGAATGAGGGTAGCTTAAAAGCAGGAAAAAAATTCAGCTACGAGCGCAAAGGATCGTTTATTAACTCGGGAAACATCCAGTCCGGTAATGAACTGGTTGTTAAAGCCGATAACATCGAAAATCGCAATATCATCAACAGCGCCAAACAGGCAGTGTTCAAAGCCAGCGCTACGCTGACAAATACCAGCGGCAAAATTTCTGCCGATGAGAAGTTAATGATTAGCGCACCCGAGGTTTTGAATATCAAAGGTGAACTCGCATCAGCAAAGCCTATTGAGATCCAGAGTGATAAGTTTGAAAACACCGGAGAAGCCTCTGAGGTGACTCTTACCCCTTTCCAAACCCCCTATCAGTAAACGTCAGCCTCTCCGTAGCCAAAGCCATCCGCTTTGAAGAGTAAACGTCTCCGGCTCCGCATATCAACGCGTGGGCCGGTTGACAGGTTTTGCCGCAATCCAGACGGGCATTTCCGGATTGTTGCCTGCCAGGCAAGAGTGTTGTGACCCAGGCCACATTTAACACCGCGATTTGCTGCTGTAGACTTGCGTCAACTTCACTGAATCAGGATTAAGTCATGCATATTTTAATTATCGATGCCGGTAAAACCTTCGCGCACTCTAAGGGTGAACTGAACCATACTCTGACCGGTATCGCCGCCAGCTGGCTGCGCGATGCGGGTCATCACGTTGATGTCACGGTGGTGGATGACGGATATGTGGTTGCTGACGAGATTGAAAAATATCTCGCTGCCGACACCATCATCTACCAGATGCCGGGTTGGTGGATGGGTGAGCCGTGGACGCTAAAAAAATACATTGATGAAGTGTTCACCGAAGGTCACGGCAAGCTGTACGCCAGCGACGGTCGTACGCGTTCAGACGCGGCAAAAAAATACGGATCCGGCGGCCTGCTGCAGGGTAAAAAATATATGCTGTCCCTGACGTGGAATGCCCCACTGCAGGCCTTTACCGACCCCGAGCAGTTCTTTGAAGGCGTTGGCGTTGACGGCGTTTATCTGCACTTCCATAAGGCCAATCAGTTCCTGGGCATGGAAGGCCTGCCAACCTTTATTTGTAATGATGTGATTAAGCAGCCTGATATTGCTGGAGAAATTTCACGTTATCGGACTCATCTGAGTACAATCTTTGCTTAACTTAGTCTGTCACCCAATTCATCGATCTGAGGAAGCGCTATGTTGACCGTCGTTGCTGAAATTTGTATTAAACCGGGCCGTCGTGCCGCAGTGCTTGAGGCGATTGAACGGCTGATCCCGCTGGTGCTGCAGGAAGAAGGCTGCGGCAGCTATCAGGCGCTGATCGATCATAAAGCGCAGGTGCCCTGGAAACAGCACTCACCAGACTCGATTTTTATGGTGGAACACTGGGAATCCCTGCGCCATCTGGAACTGCATCAGCAGGCGGACCATATGGAAACCCACCGTGCGGTCATCAAGGATGACGTCGTTGACGTGAAGATCTTCGTGCTGGAACCTGCGTAAAAAAACCGGGGGGCGGCTTACAGCAAGTTTTTGCTGGCAAGCTGCTCGCTGAGGTAGTCCAGAAAACAGCTAATGCGCGCGGCCAGGGTGCTGTTACGGTAGTAAACCGCATTAACGGGATGCCGCATCTCACAGGTTTCCGCCGCCAGTACCGGCACCAGCTGCCCGCTTGCCGTGGCTTCCCGACAGAGGAAATCCGAAACGCGCACGATCCCCTGCCCGTGCAGGGCAAGATGCAGCAGCGTTTCGCCGCTTGATGCCGCAACGGTGGGCTTGATCTGTAGCAGTTCACCATCGGCCTGACGAACTGGCCAGATATTGTGCTGATCCAGCTGGTTAAAGCCCAGCAGGCGGTGATGCGCCAAATCGGCCACGCTCTGCGGCGTGCCGTGCTTCGCCAGGTATGCCGGGCTGGCCATAATCCTTAACTTGCTGCTGCCCAGCGCGCGGGCGTGCATGGTCGAATCCCGCAGCTCGCCAATACGAATTGCAATGTCGGTCTGCTGCTCAAGCAAATCGATCACCACGTCATCGGTATTCAGTTCAAGCTCAATCAGCGGATAACGCTGCGCAAATCCGTCAATCAACGGCACGATGACGTGCAGCATAAACGGCGACGCGGCGTTAACCCTCAGCCTGCCGGACGGGATTTCTCGCCGCTGAGCGATCTGTTCTTCCGCCGCCTCCACCGAGGCGATAATTTGCCGGGCGTGCAGCAGGAAAATCTGCCCCTCTTCGGTCAGCGCAATACGGCGGGTCGTTCTGTGCAACAGCGTGGTTTGCAGTTTCTTTTCCAGCCGGCTCAGCGCCCGACTGATACCGGAAGTGGTCTGATTCAGCTGTTCGGCGGCGGCGGTGATCGAGCCACAGTCCACCACGACCACCCACGCACGCAGTTCTTCAAGGGTAATTTTCACTGTGCTGACCTTTGGCAGAAGGTGGGGAAGGAGATTTGATTAACGATTAGGGCATTGAGGCGGCTCGTAAATGACGAACCGCCCCCGGCTTTATACTTCGATTTCGGCGGTATCGCCCTTTTCCTGCAGCCAGTTACGGCGATCTTCCGACCGTTTTTTCGCCAGCAGCATATCCATCACCGCCAGCGTCTGGTCCACATCGCTCTCATCCACCGTCAGCTGAACCAGGCGACGGGTATTGGGATCGAGGGTGGTTTCCCGCAGCTGCAGTGGGTTCATTTCACCCAGACCTTTAAAGCGCTGCACGCCGGGTTTGCCTTTCTTACGCTTCAGTTGCTCAAGAATACCGGCCTTCTCTTCCTCATCCAGCGCATAGTAGACCTCTTTTCCGAGGTCGATACGATAAAGAGGCGGCATGGCCACATACACGTGACCGTTTTGCACCAGCGTGCGGAAATGACGAACGAACAGCGCACACAGCAGCGTGGCGATATGCAGTCCGTCAGAGTCGGCATCGGCGAGTATACAGATCTTCCCGTAGCGCAGCTGGCTGAGGTCTTCACTGTCCGGATCGATACCAATAGCGACCGAGATATCATGTACTTCCTGCGATGCCAGCACCTCGTCGGAAGAGACTTCCCAGGTGTTGAGGATCTTACCTTTCAGCGGCATGATCGCCTGATATTCACGATCGCGCGCCTGCTTGGCCGAACCGCCCGCCGAGTCCCCTTCCACCAGGAACAGCTCGGTACGGTTCAGGTCCTGCGCGCTACAGTCAGCCAGCTTACCCGGCAGCGCCGGCCCGCTGGTCAGCTTTTTACGCACCACCTTTTTAGCGGCACGCATACGGCGCTGGGCGCTGGAAATCGCCAGCTCGGCCAGCAGTTCCGCCGTCTGCACGTTGTTGTTCAGCCACAGGCTGAAGGCATCTTTCACCACGCCGGAAACAAAGGCGGCGCACTGGCGGGACGACAGACGTTCTTTTGTCTGGCCGGCAAACTGCGGATCCTGCATTTTTACCGACAGCACGTAGGCACAGCGATCCCAGATATCTTCCGCCGAGAGCTTAACGCCGCGCGGCAGGATATTACGGTATTCGCAGAACTCGCGCATCGCGTCCAGCAGCCCCTGGCGCAGGCCGTTAACGTGGGTTCCGCCCTGCATGGTCGGGATCAGGTTTACGTAGCTTTCCGTCAGGAGTTCCCCCCCCTCCGGCAGCCAGAGCAGCGCCCAGTCAACGGCTTCGACGTCGCCGGTATGCGCGCCGACAAACGGTTTTTCCGGCAGCAGCGGCAGCCCGTTGACCGCCTCCATCAGATAGTCGGTCAGGCCATCGGCGTAGCACCAGGTCTGTTCGGTATTGTTCAGTTTGTCTTTAAAGACGATTTCCACGCCCGGGCACAGTACGGCTTTCGCCTTCAGCAGGTGGCTGAGGCGCGACACGGAAAAGCGCGGGCTGTCGAAGAAGGATTCATCCGGCCAGAACTGCACGCGGGTACCGGTATTGCGTTTGCCAACCGTCCCCGTTACCGACAGATCCTGCACCTTATCGCCGTTTTCGAACGCCATCTCGTAGACTTCGCCGTTACGGCGCACGGTCACTTCCACGCGTTTTGACAGGGCATTCACCACCGAGATCCCCACGCCGTGCAGGCCGCCGGAGAACTGATAGTTTTTGTTGGAGAATTTACCACCGGCATGCAGGCGACAGAAAATCAGCTCAACGGCCGGCACGCCCTCTTCGGGATGGATATCCACCGGCATGCCGCGCCCGTCGTCGATAACTTCCAGCGACTGATCGGCGTGCAGGATCACTTCCACACGTTTGGCATGACCGGCCAGCGCTTCATCCACGCTGTTATCGATCACTTCCTGGCCTAAATGGTTAGGCCGTGCGGTATCGGTGTACATACCCGGGCGACGACGCACGGGTTCAAGGCCGCTGAGAACCTCAATGGAATCAGCGTTATAGCTGGATTGAGTCATGGTAACAATCTGAATTAGTGGCTAAAAATGATTGGCCAAACTCCGTCTCATCTTACGCTTGCCGGGTGAGTCCCAGGAAATCAAACATGGCGGAGAAATGGCGTTCGAATCCGATAAAAGCATGATTTCCGCCCTCTTCTACCGTCTGACGACAGGCGCTGTAGTAGTCCAGAGCCTGGCGGTAGTCGAGCACTTCATCACCCGTTTGCTGCAGCAGCCAGATCAAATCCGGCGACTCTAACGGGTCAATCTGCATCACTTTTAGATCGTAAATATGGCGCGACTCTAACACATATTGCTGGCCGGTGTAGGGGTTCTCATTTTTCCCGAGGAAATTCAGCAGCAGCTCAAACGGCCTGACGGCGGGATTCACCACCACCGCTGGCACCGTAAAACGCTGCGAAAGCCAGGTCGCGTAATATCCGCCAAGCGATGAACCGATAATGCCCAGCGGCTCCCCTGCGGCCTGCATCACGATATTTTCCAGCATTGCCGCCGCTTCTGCCGGGAAAGCGGGGAGCTGGGGAACCTGCAAATTAACCGACGGATGCTGTGCTTTCAGCCAGCTCCCAAACGCGGTCGCTTTAGCCGACCGGGGCGAACTGTTAAAACCGTGCAAATAGAGCAGCGTCGCCATCGATCAGTAGCCTTCCGAGTCCAGATCCGGGCTGAAAATACGCGTAGTCAGTCGGCAAACTTCCGTTTCTACACGACCATCATCGAACAGATCCAGCCAGCGCCAGCCGGGGGATTCCGCGTCAATGGTAAAGTTGGTGCAGTGCGGCTTGAACTGTACGCAGGTCGAGGGGGATGCCAGCACGCGCCGCCCCTGCCATTCGAGGTCCAGTTCCTGATGGATGTGACCACAGAGCAGGGTTTTCGCCAGCGGATAGCGTTGCAGTACGGCGTCCAGCATGTGCGGATTCCGCAGGCTGTGCTGATCGAGCCAGGAGCAGCCTGAAGGCAGCGGATGATGATGAAGTAACACCAGCGTATGGCGCTGCGGTTCCTGAGCCAGCGTTCTGTCCAGCCACTCCAGCTGATACTCGCTCAGCTCGCCGTGAGGCACGCCAAAGACCTGGCTATCCAGCAGCACAACCTGCCAGCGGTCGCCGATCAGCACGTGTTTTTCATCGGCGATACGGGCACTGGCCAGCGTGCTGAACATGGTCGGCTGAAAATCATGATTACCGGGCAGCCAGACGCAGGGAGCAGGCAGGCGCGCAATGCCCTCAGCAAAATGCTGATAGGCCTCGGTGGTGTGATCCTGCGCCAGATCGCCCGTTGCGACGATCAGATCATAATGTCGACGTTGTGCAACGATGGCTTCCAGCACCGCTTCATAACTGGCCCAGGTATTCACACCCAGCAGCGTTTCATGTTTACCTGCAAAAAGGTGAGAATCCGTTATCTGTAAAATCCTGATACTGGACCCACTCGCCACAGGAAGTTTCAACAAGCTATCCAATCAAAGTCCTTAGGGTTACCGCTCTCTCGTAACGTGTGCAGCGGGTTCAACAAACCGGAACGGCTATCGCACCATGGGACAAACAGTAGCGCAGCCATTCCGCCAGAAACTGGTTAATCTGGTGTTTTTCATCACGCTGGTGAAGCTTTTTATTAGGATAATCATAGCGTGCTTTAAATCGATAGATCTGCTGTGTTGAACACACTTCCGCCACCATTGCATCGTGATACAGCCTGACCGACATCGAAGGCAGGCTCCAGTAGCTGACGGCCGGGGCGGTTTGTTTAATCTCCACCAGCGTGGTGTAGCGCGTCGATTCCAGAATGGTAATCTGATAGCTGGCACCGTTCACCTGGTACGCCACTGACACTCCGGTCTGGTCATCACGCGGTAGTAAACGACGCAGCTGGGCAAAATTAGTTTCGCACACGCGCATCATTTCTGGAAAGTCAGGGACGTAACGCTTCATCATTAAGGCTTCCACTCATTACACAGTTGTTTATAGTGCAGCTCCAGCCATTGCAAGGCAATGATCGCAGCAGCATTATCGATTTTCCCCTCTTCCACCCATTGATAAGCCTGACTGCGGCTCACCACATGCACGAGAATATCCTCATTCTCTTCCTCCAGGCCGTGGTTTCCCTTCGCCACGCTGGCATCCACTTCACCTACATACATGATTAACCGTTCGGTCGTGCCGCCTGCACTGTAGAGGTAACTGGAAATGGGTTTAGTCCGCCCGGCGGTCAGTCCGGCCTCTTCTACCGCTTCCCGTCTGGCGACGTCTTCCGGCGTTTCGCCTTCTTCAATCATTCCAGCAACCAGCTCCAGTTTCCAGGGCGTCGGGCTGGTGTCCCACGAGGCGATGCGGATCTGTTCGATCAGCACGACTTCATCCCGCTGCGGGTCATAGGGTAGCAGCACCGCAGCATGACCGCGCTCGAAAATTTCCCTGCTTACTTCACCACTCATTTCACCGTTAAACAAGCGGTGGCGAAAGCGATAGCGCTCCACTGAAAAAAATCCGCGGTACAGTGTCTCTCGTGCGATAATTTCTACATCGTCTTTGGTGAACGTTACCGGGAATGTGTTACGGATTGCCATAGGAACCTCTCCTGAAAATGATCACAATGACGATAAGTACAATAGTAATACCGCCAGTTTTGTAGTTTCTGATGAATCATTTAGGTAAATTAAAGCGAGATGGCACTTTCAGCCAACTTACCTTATCGGCACTCTCTGATAGAATCGGCGATAATTTTTTGGCCTACGCCAGCGCTACCATAGCAATTTTGCGGCACTACAAGGAATGCAAATGAACAAACTGCTCCCTTTACTCATTGGTCTGAGCCTGGGCGGCTTCAGTGTTGCCAGCCAGGCTGAAAACCTGCTGCAGGTCTATCAGCAGGCCCGTTTATCTAACCCTGACCTTCGTAGCTCAGCGGCCGATCGCGATGCCGCATTTGAGAAAATTAACGAAGCCCGTAGCCCGCTGTTACCGCAGCTTGGTTTGGGAGCGGACTATACCTATACGAATGGTTACCGCGATGCCAGAGATTCGAACAGCGATACAAAAAGCGCCTCGCTGCAGCTGACTCAGACCATTTTTGATATGTCCAAATGGCGCGCGCTGACCCTGCAGGAAAAAACCGCCGGGATTCAGGATGTCACCTATCAGACCGCACAGCAGAAGCTGATTCTGGACACCGCGACGGCGTATTTCAACGTTCTGAATGCGATTGATACCCTGTCCTATACCGAAGCGCAGAAGCAGTCAATCTATCGTCAGCTGGATCAAACCACGCAGCGCTTCAATGTGGGTCTGGTGGCGATTACCGACGTACAGAACGCTCGCTCACAGTACGACAGCGTGCTGGCCAGCGAAGTCAGCGCTCGTAACGATCTGGATAACGCCGTAGAGTCTCTGCGTCAGGTCACCGGCAATTACTACCCAAGCCTGGCGTCGCTGAACGTCGATCGTTTCAAAACAGATAAGCCACAGCCGGTGAAAGATCTGCTGAAAGAGGCCGAAAGCCGTAACCTCACCCTGCTCTCCGCCCGCCTGTCTCAGGATCTGGCGCGTGAGCAGATTCGCTCCGCCGAAACCGGACATATGCCAACCGTGGGCCTGACCGCGTCAACCGGTCTGTCCAACAATCGCTACCACGGCGATCGTTCTACCGGTACTGACAATATCAGCGGTAGCAATCAGGTTGGGCTGAACTTTAGTCTGCCGCTGTACAGCGGTGGCTCGGTCACCTCCCAGGTGAAACAGGCACAGTATGCGTTTGTCTCCTCCAGCGAACTGCTGGAAAGCGCCCACCGCACCACCGTGCAGACCGTACGTTCTTCATTTAACAACGTGAACGCGTCTATCAGCAGCATTAACGCTTACAAGCAGGCCGTCGTCTCTTCACAGAGCTCGCTGGATGCCATGGAAGCCGGCTATCAGGTGGGAACGCGTACTATCGTTGATGTCCTGGACGCAACGACGACGCTGTTCAATGCCAAACAGCAGCTGGCAAATGCCCGCTACAGCTACATGATTAATCAGCTGAATATCAAATCCGCGCTGGGTACACTCAACGAGGAAGACCTGACCGCGCTGAATAATCATCTTGGCAAAGATGTCGGCACAACGCCGGATGCCGTCGCGCCTGAAACCCCACAGCAGGACGCCGCAGCAGATCGCGATTTAAGCCAGCCAACCAGAGCATCGGCAGGCATGAAAACCAGCGGTAACCCATTCGGGCAGTAATCCGTTATAAAGGGCAGCATCGGCTGCCCTTTCTCCACTTTGCCACCTTTTGTCAGCTTTCCTTCACAATCAAACGTATAGCTTCGTAAAGATCCGCTTGCCGCCTGGCCCCATCGCTTCATTTTTCACCGCCTTTCCCCTATCCTATGCACTATCTTTGGGCACAGGACAGAAAGCCATGAAACGGACTAAACAGATCAATCACGCCTCTTTTCGTAAAAGCTGGGGCGCACGTCATTTAACGCCGGTGGCCCTGGCGGTGACCGCCGTCATCATGCTGGCGGGCTGTGAGCAAACGGACGAAAGCGTTTCGATGTATATGAATGCGGATGACTGCTCCAGCGCCAACCCGGGTAAATCCGAGCAGTGCACCGTGGCGTTTAATAAAGCGAAAGAAGAAGCGGTGAAAACCGCACCGAAGTACGCCAGCCGTGAAGACTGCGTGGCCGAATTCGGCGAAGGCCAGTGTCAGCAGGCGCCTGCCCAGGCGGGCGTCACCACAAATGCAGAAAATCAGTCCAGCGGCAGCTTCTGGATGCCGCTGATGGCCGGCTATATGATGGGCCGTATGATGAGCGGCGGTATGGGCCAGCAGCAGCCGCTGTTCAGCTCAAAAAACCCGGCCAGCCCGGCTAACGGTAAGTTCGTCGATGCCGCAGGTAAGAGCTATGGCCCGGCCGCTTCAGGCCGCACCATGACCGTACCGAAAACGGCCATGGCACCTAAGCCGGCCACCACCAGCACCGTAACGCGCGGCGGCTTTGGCGAAAGCGTGGCGAAGCAGTCCACCATGCAGCGCAGCAGCGCAGCCAGCAGCAACCGTTCCGGCACCACCAGCCGCAGTTTCGGGGGTTAACGCCGGATGAAACGCATCGCGATTGCTGAGCGTCCAGACTGGCGAGAAAAAGCGACCGAATACGGTTTTAATTTTCACACCCTGTACGGCGAGCCCTACTGGTGTGAGGATGCCTATTATCAGTTTACCCTGCAGCAGATTGAAAGCCTGGAAGATGTGACCAGCGAAATCCATCAGATGTGTCTACAGGCGGTGGATTTGGTCACCGGCAGCGAAGAGCTGCTGGAGAAGTTTCGCATCCCTAAGCACACCTGGGACTTCGTGCGCGAGTCCTGGAAAAGCGGGCAGCCCTCGCTCTATTCCCGGCTGGACCTGGCATGGGACGGGCACTCTCCTGCCAAGCTGCTGGAGAATAACGCCGATACGCCCACCTCACTCTATGAAGCGGCGTTCTTCCAGTGGATCTGGCTGGAAGAGCAGCTTAACGCCGGAAACCTGCCGGCAGGCAGCGACCAGTTTAACAGTCTGCAGGAGAAGCTGATCGCGCGGTTCGCCGACCTGCATCAAAAACACGGTTTTGGCCTGCTGCACTTTGCCTGCTGCCGCGATACCGAAGAAGATCGCGGTACGGTGCAGTATTTGCAGGACTGCGCAACCGAAGCCGGTCTGCCGAGCGAGTTTCTGTTTATCGACGAGATTGGCCTGGGTGAGAAAGGCCAGTTCACCGATGTGAACGACCAGGTGATTAGCAACATGTTTAAACTCTATCCCTGGGAGTTTATGCTGCGCGAGATGTTCTCCACCAAGCTGGCCGATGCGGGCGTACGCTGGCTGGAGCCGGGGTGGAAAAGCATCATCTCCAATAAGGCGATGCTGCCGCTGCTGTGGAAGATGTTCCCGAATCACCCGAATCTGCTGGCCGCTTACTTCGCGGAGGATAACGTGCCGCATATGGATAAATACGTGGTTAAGCCGCTGTTTTCCCGCGAAGGTGCCAATATCAGCATCGTCGAGAACGGTAAAGAGATTGCGCGCGTTGACGGACCTTATGGTGAAGAGGGAAGGATCGTTCAGCAGTTCCATCCGCTGCCGAAATTTGGTGACAGCTATACGCTGATTGGATCCTGGCTGATCGATGACCAGCCCGCAGGGATCGGCCTGAGGGAAGATCGGGAACTGATCACTCAGGATCTGTCCCGCTTCTACCCGCACGCATTTATCGAGTAACCTTCCGGGCGAGGGTACGTGAGGAGGCGAGCACTGCCCAATCCCGGAGCGGCAGGTAAACCCGTGTAACAGCCGTCGGTGGCGCAGCCGATCCGGGTGCGAACAGCGCACAGCCCCCGGAGCGTACACATGTACGTGAGGAGGCGAGCACTGCCCAATCCCGGAGCGGCAAGTAAACCAGGCTGTCAGCCCACCTGGACTGACAGCATACTCAACGACCCCATCACAATCCCATCCACCGGTATCGTCACCGCTTCATCGTTTGCCCGCGCACCGAGCACGTACAGCAGCGGCAGGTAGTGCTCTGGCGTTGGGTTCGACAGGGCGGCGCCGTCATGCTGCATAAAGTTAACCAGCGGATGCTGGGCATCGTCACCCTGCCAAGCCAGATTGTCGCGTACGTACTGGTTAAACGACTCGGCCCATGGGTAGGCGGTCGCTTCTCCCTGCCAGCGAACCATGCGCAGGTTATGCACCACGTTGCCGCTGGCGACGATCATCACGCCCTGCTCGCGCAGCACGGCCAGTTTGCGCCCCAGTTCGAAGTGCCAGGCCGCCGGCCTGGTGCCGTCAATGCTAAGCTGCACCACCGGGATATCCGCATCCGGATACATCTTGATTAACACGCCCCAGGAGCCGTGGTCAAAGCCCCACTCCTGATCCAGCTGAACGTCTACCGGTGACAGCACTTCTGCAATCTGGCGGGCCAGCGCCGGAGAACCGGGCGCGGGGTAGCGTGTGTCAAACAGCGCCTGAGGGAAGCCGCCAAAATCATGGATCGTCCGCGGTTTTTCCATCGCGGTTACCGCCGTGCCACGCGTATACCAGTGTGCGGAAACCGCAATAATCGCTTTTGGCTTCGGTAGCGTTTCACCCAATTTGCGCCAGGTTTCGGTATAGATATTCTCTTCCAGCACGTTCATCGGGCTGCCGTGGCCAAGGAAAAGTGCAGGCATACGTTGGTGGCTCATGGTTTTACTCCAGAAATATTCGTTCAATGGCGCTTACCTTACGCCCATATGTCACGCGATGAACCTGGATAACCCTGATGAAGATATTCAGATAATTTGAACAGAGAAGACAATACAGACGATGGAAGACCGCTGGCGGCGCGGTTTCAGGATCGGGAGTCGGGAATTGATGCCGGGGAGTGGGAAAATACAGGGCCGGTTAAACCGGCCCGGAGCAGATTAGCTTGCCTGACGCGTTTCATGGCTGCGGCGGTAAGCAACCAGATCTTCGATAGTCACGACCGGCATATCATGCTGTTTAGCGAAGACAACAACTTCGGCCGCATGCGCCATGGAACCATCATCGTTAGTCAGCTCACACAGCACACCCGCCGATTTGAAGCCCGCCAGCGTCACCAGATCGATGGTGGCTTCGGTGTGGCCACCGCGGGTCAGCACGCCGCCTGGACGACCGCGCAACGGGAAGACGTGGCCAGGACGATTCAGATCGGCAGGCTTCGCATTATCCGCAATGGCGGTACGAATGGTGGTGATGCGGTCAGAAGCCGAAACGCCGGTGGTTACGCCCTGTGCGGCTTCGATGGTGACGGTAAAGCCGGTGCCGTAGGCGCTGGTGTTGTCCTCAACCATCATTGGCAGGTCAAGCTGGCCAAGGCGTTCTTCGGTCAGACACAGGCAGACAATTCCGCTGCCGTGACGAATAGTGAGAGCCATCTGCTCAACGGTCATGGTTTCGGCAGCGAAGATCATATCGCCTTCATTTTCACGATCTTCATCGTCTAAAACCATTACGCCGCGGCCGGCGCGAAGCGCTTCGATAGCACGGGTTACACGCTGTTCAGGCGTGCCAAATTCAGAAAGTAGCGACTGATTCATGGTAAATAAACCTTAATAAATGTATGGGTTACCAGAATCAGGGCGAGCTTAGGAGTGTCAAGCTGTGACAAAAAAATAACGCGAGGCGAGCGCAGGCCCGACAAGATACGTTACTCTCTCCCATCCGGACTCTAACCGTCGGCCCCGGAATTACACCGGATCTGCTGTCCTTCAGGAATGACCCTGAAGCGCTCGCGGGCTTTCAGCCGTAGCTGATTTACCGCCGGTGGGGAATTTCGCCCCGCCCTGAGAATAAGCAGACTTACTATAACGCTGATAATGAACGCGGGCAACGAACAAAACTGGCAAATTTATATCCATTTATTCGCTATGCTCATTTCAGGTTTATCCTTTTCCCCTGAGGGATTACACTTAGAGAAAATTTGCAGCTACCAGGAAGCCGCCATGATTGATGCTAAAAAAATTGAACAACTGGCCCGCCAGATCCATGAATCTATGCCAAAAGGTATCCGCGAGTTAGGCGATGATGTGGAAAAGAAGATCCGTCAGACTATCCAGGCGCAGCTGACCCGGCTTGATGTGGTCAATCGTGAAGAGTTTGATGTGCAGACTCAGGTGTTGTTGCGCACCCGCGAGAAGCTTGCGGTACTTGAACAACGCCTGACGGCGCTGGAGAATCAGTCGACTGCACCCGCTGCCCCGGCCGCAGGAGCTGCAACGGCGCCGGTAACGGCCGCGCCCGCTGCGCAGGCAGCCTCAGAGCCTGACGATACGAAAGACCCGGCCTGATGCATAAAGAAAAAGCTGCCCTCTGAGGCAGCTTTTTTTTGCTCTGACGATTGATATCGGTGCGCTCTGGCAATCGATATCTGCTAATTCTTACGATTGATAATCGTCTTAATGATATTGCTGGTTGAGATACCGTCTTCAAAGTTAAGCACGCGTACATCACCGCCGTTTGCCCACACTTCTTTGCTACCGGCGATATCCTCTGGCTTGTAGTCACCGCCTTTCACCAGCAGGTCCGGTAGCACTTCAGCAATCAGGCGCTGCGGCGTGTCTTCTTCAAAGCCCACCACCCAGTCGACCGCTTCCAGCGCGCCCAGCACGATCATCCGGTTGACCAGCGGGTTAACCGGACGGGTTTCCCCCTTCAGGCGACGAGTAGACGCATCGCTGTTGACCGCCACAATCAGGCGATCGCCCAGCCGGCGGGCATTCGCCAGATAGGAAACGTGCCCGGCATGAAGAATGTCAAACACGCCGTTAGTCATCACCACGCGCTCGCCGCGCTGACGCGCTTTCGCCACTTCCGCCTTCAGCTGCGCTTCATCCATCACGCCGAAACCAGACTCGGGACGCGCGTGGATAGCATTTTCCAGCTCAATCGGGGAAACCGTCGATGTGCCCAGTTTGCCGACCACCACGCCCGCTGCCGCATTCGCCAGGAAGCAGCTTTCCTCCAGGCTGTTGCCCGCCGCCAGCGCCGCCGCCAGCACGCCAATCACCGTATCGCCCGCACCGGTCACATCGAACACTTCCTGCGCCTGCGTAGGCATATGGAAAGGCTCTTTGCCCGGCTGCAGCAGCGTCATGCCGTTTTCAGAACGGGTCACCAGCAGCGCCGACAGACCGTGCTTTTGCATCAGCGCCGTTCCCCGCTCGACGATTTCAGCCTCGCTTTTGCACTTACCGACCACGGCTTCAAATTCTGAGAGATTCGGCGTCAGCAGTGTGGCACCGTGATAGCGGCTGAAATCGGTCCCTTTCGGATCCACCAGCACCGGCACACCGGCATCACGCGCCAGCGCGATCATGGTTTCCACGCTGGTCAGCGCGCCTTTCGCGTAGTCAGAAAGCACCAGCGCACCAATTTTAGGTAATGCCTGCTGAATGCGCTCATGCATCGGCTCGGGGTTAACCCCTTCAAAACCTTCTTCAAAATCCAGGCGGATCAGCTGCTGATTACGCGAAAGAACGCGGAGCTTGGTCACGGTGGGGTGGGTTGGCACAGAAACAAAATCACACTGCACGTTAACCCCGGTCAGCGTCTCGCTCAGCACGCGCGCGGCATCGTCAATGCCGGTCAGTCCAACAAGGCGAGATTCCGCACCGAGAGAAGCGATGTTCATCGCCACGTTAGCCGCGCCGCCAGGGCGCTCTTCCACGTGTTCAACCTTAACGACCGGCACCGGCGCTTCGGGAGAAATACGGCTGGTTGGCCCGTGCCAGTAACGATCCAGCATCACATCACCCACAACCAGAACACCCGCACGTTTAAAATCAGGCAGTGTAACTTTCATTCAGACACTCCACACCAGACGACACAAAAACAGAAAATTCAGGCGCGCGATAATAGCACATTTGTTGCCGTGCCTGACTATCGCGGCCACGTAGTTCACTTTGCCACCGGACTCACGGTGCGCAGGATGGCTCAGTCGCCAAACCAGATTTGCCAGCTTTGATTAACCTGGGCTTTCTCAGCGGCATAGGCACTCTCTTCCACATGACCCGGCAGCTCCTGCAGCGCCAGATGGTGCAGCGCATCCCGCAGGGTGACGTAGGCGTGCGTCAGTGCTTTCGCCTGCGTCTCCGCCATTTTGTCACTGTTCGCCAGCAGTTCCAGAATGCGCACATTATCGGACCAGCGGGTCAGCGTCAGATCCTGTGACGCATAACGTAGGACCAGATATTGCGTAATGAATTCAATATCCGTAATGCCGCCCGCATCCGCCTTGATATCCCAGCGGCCTTTATGCTTTTGCCCCAGATGCGCGCGCATTTTTTCACGCATCTCCCGGACTTCAATCTTGAGTTTTTCCGCTTCACGCGGCAGCGCCAGGATCCCGCGACGAATTTCCCCAAAGCGCTGGCTGAGCGCCGTATCACCGTAGACAATGCGGGCGCGAACCAGCGCCTGATGCTCCCAGGTCCAGGCTTCACTGCGCTGGTATTCATCGAAGGCTTCAAACGTGCTGACCAGCATACCGGCAGCACCCGAGGGGCGCAGACGGGCGTCGACTTCATAAAGAATGCCCGATGAGGTTCGGGTACTGAACAGGTGCATCACCCGCTGGGCCAGGCGCAGATAGAACTGGCGGCCGTCGATGCTGCGTTCCCCCAGCGTGACCGCTTCCTGAGGACAGTTGTGCAGGAATACCAGATCCAGATCCGAGCTGTAGCCCAGCTCCCAGCCGCCCAGCTTGCCGTAGCCGACCACGGCAAAGCCACGCTCGCTGTCGCTGGCCAAATGCGATGGCCGGCCGTAGCGCTGCACCATCATATTCCAGGCCTGCTGCACCACCGCTTCAATCATTGCTTCAGCCAGCCAGGTCAGATGATCGCTGACCTTCATCACCGGCAGGGTGCCGGCGATATCCGCAGCGGCAATACGCAGATGCTGCGCCTGTTTAAACTGCCTGAGGGCTTCCAGCTGCTGCTCCTCATCCTCTTCCGGGATACGCAGCAGATACTGACGAAGCTCGTCGCGATAGGCATCGGTGGCCGTTGGCTGGTAGAGCGTCGCCGGATCAAGCAGCTCATCAAGCAGCAGGGGATAACGCGCCAGCTGGCTGGCAACCATCGGAGAGGCGGCGCACAGGCGGATCAGATGCTGCAGCGCGCCGTGGAATTCCGTGAGCAGTTCCAGATAGGTGGTACGCGTGACCACGCCGAGCAGCAGCGGCGTCAGGCGGCCCAGCGTGATCACCGCGTCATCGCGCGGCACCACCTCGCTGAGCAGACGGGGCATCAGCTGGTCGAGCGCCTGGCGACCGCGTGGGCCAATCGTGCGCTTGTCCACATCCATGCGGAAATCGTTGATGGCACGCAGCAGTTGCTGGCACGCTTCACCGTCCAGATGCGGGACCAGCGGCAGCAGCTCCGCTTCCTCCAGCCGATCCTGCCACAGCACGCCATATTCTCCCGCTTCGCGGTTATCGCCGCTTTCCGGGGCATCGTCACCAATCAGTTCGTCAAAAATGGCGCGTACCGATACCATATGCTCGTCCAGGCGGTGATGCAGCGCCGCCCAGTCGGCAAACCCCATCGCCCAGGCCAGGCGTGCGCGATCCAGCTCACTGGCCGGCAGCGTCTGCGTCTGTTCATCGTTGATACTCTGCAGCAGGTTTTCCAGCCGCCGCAGGAACAGATACGCGTCGTGCAGCTGGGTAACCTGCTGCTGCGACAGTAAATTCAGTTCGCTGATTGATTTGAGGGTAGGCAGCAGCGAACGCAGCTGCAGCGATCGTTCACGACCGCCGCGGATCAGCTGGAAGACCTGGACAATAAACTCGATTTCGCGGATACCGCCAGCACCCAGCTTGATGTTATCCGTCAGCCCGCGTCGGCGTACCTCGCGCGCGATCATCGCCTTCATGTTGCGCAGAGACTGGATCACGCTGAAATCGATATAGCGACGGAAGACGAACGGGCGCAGCATCTGCCGCAGCTCCTGGCTCCAGCGATCGTCGCCGCCGCCCATCAGCCGGGCTTTGACCATCGCGTAGCGTTCCCAGTCACGGCCCTGCTCCTGGTAATAATCTTCCAGCGCTGCGAAGCTCAGCACCAGCGGGCCGCTGTCGCCGAAGGGGCGAAGCCGCATATCCACGCGGTAAACGAAGCCGTCAACGGTCGGCTGATCGAGCACTTTAATCAGCCGCTGGCCCAGGCGGGTAAAGAACTGGGCGTTATCCAGCTCGCGCCGTCCGCCCTGCGTCACGCCGTTTTCCGGCCAGGTAAAAATCAAATCGATATCGGAAGAGAAATTCAGCTCACCGCCGCCCAGTTTCCCCATCCCGAGGATCAGCAGCGGCTGCGGTTCTCCGGCGGCGTTGACCGGCGTGCCAAAATCCTTGCAGCAGGCGTGCCACAGCCAGTCGCGGGCAGCCACGATCAGGATTTCCGCCAGTTCGCTCAGCTGCGTTAAGGTTTGTTCGGTGCTGCTGGTCGCCAGGGTTTGCATCCAGGCAATGCGCGTCAGCATATGGCGGCGGAAAAGCCGCAGCTCGCGCATCAGCGTATTTTCGTCCACCACCGGGGCCAGCCGCTCTGCCAGCCACGCGGCATAGTGCTGCCACTCGTCGGCAAGCGGCGGCTGCGTTTGCAGCCGTTGCCACCATTCGGGATGCTTCGCCAGGTTATCGTTAACGAAGTCACTGAACGCCAGCACGGACTGCTGCTGTGGCGTAGCGCCGTCCGGCAGGGGATCGATAACGGCGATCTGTTGAGCCAGCAAGGATGGCAGCGGCTGTGATAGTAAAGGCACCATAAACACTCCCTGATTAATCACCCCTGATTCTCAGGCTCCAGGGGCGTTGGCTGCCATCCTGCAACACACAATCAACGGGCATGGAAAATAAGCGTTTCTACAACTCAGGCGTTACCGTTTTTCCAGAATACCGGCTGCTTCAAGGCCTGGCGACGATGACCATCCAGCCAGACATCCTGCCGATCGATAATGGCCTGACGCAGCAGCTGCCAGTTGCCCAGCCACGTGTTCACGGCGGCATCGTCATAGCTGCCGGCCAGGAGATGTACGGCGAGCTGCTGGCGATGGAGGCGCGTCAGCTTATCCTGATATTCATTCAGCTGATTAACCTGGCCGAAGGTTTCCTTAAGGTCGGCGGAAATGCGGCCCAGCATAATATCGGTGAAGCGCTTAAAGGAGCCCTGCAGTTTGGCATCGGTTTTCTGATCGATAAAATCACGCCAGCGCGCCGTTGCAATCCAGGTAGTCAGCGCCAGCTGCGTTTCCAGCCAGAGCGGACTGAAGCAGATGGACACCGCATCCAGATCGTCTTCCAGCAGTGCGCCTTCCAGCTCGGTGAGCCGCTGGCGCAGATCGCTGCTGGCCTTACGCGGCACCAGCGCGCCGTACAGGGAAAATGCCTGGCGCAGCGTTTCCAGCGCATCCTGAATTTCACCCAGCGCCTCAGCGTTGCCGCGCAGCCACAGCTCTTCATGATACTGCCACTGGCTGAGCGCCAGCAGGAAAGCGGCCTGCATCCCCTGCTCAACGGTTGCCTTAGGTTTAACCTTAAGCAGCGGAACCGGGCGCAGTTTACGGGGTGGGTTCCCTTTCGCCAGCGCGTAGCCGCGCGCGGCTTTACTCAAGCTTCCCAGACGCAGGCCGCCCATTTTTGCCAGCTCGGCGGCAAAGGCCAGAAGATCGTCACGGTGGCCGCTTTTCAGCTCCAGCTCAATTTCATGCAGGGGTTCACTCAGATCCCCGGCGCTGACTTCACCGAGATCGAAAGCCACTTCAATTTCGCTTTCCAGGTAGCTCACCACCCACTTTTCGCGCACGAAGTTCGTGCTGAACAGCGGATTCAGCTGCTGCTGCAGGGCATCAAGATCGGTTCCCTGAGGCCAGACGTCCGCGGGAAGCTGGTGAATATCCAGTACCGGCTCTTTCAGTGCGACGTTGTATTCCGGCCGCTGGTGCAGGCCACCAATGGTCTGCCCGGCCGTTTTCAGCGTCATCTCGAAACTGTCACCAAAACCCCGGATGCGCAGGCCCATATCCCAGCTGCGCAGCTGGCCGTTGGCGGTTTCGAAGTAGGTGTTACTCAGCTTCTGTCCGGCGGTGTGTACATGAGGCCAGAGAGCCAGCTGGCTGGCGAGTTTTGTCGCGGCATCGGCGGTGGTAATGAACTTTAGCTCGATTTCGATGGTCATAGTGTCTTATCTAAATGATTACCGGCACGGTAAATGGTGGTAGTGTTTGATAATACCCGCAAATTTCCCGATAGCGCAGAAAGAGCTGGTTCAGCCACTGCAAAACGGCGGGTCACTTACGGATCATCGCACCTGTGATATCAAGAAGAGTAATGCACAAGCAGCAGGGATGTCTCTGCTTTATTACGCTTTCGCGCGTTGCCTCCCATGTCGCCTGAGATCAGGATAGTTCTCATTCTGCTTTCCACGAGGCCGCTCCAGACTGTGTTGCTACTTTTGTCCAGTACTTATGCAAAAAGAGTTCGAATGAAAAAAACTCACATTATTGGCCTGACTTTTCTGGCTTTTAGCGCCGTAGCTAACGTGCATGCTGAAGAAAAACGTTACATTTCCGACGAACTCTCGACCTGGGTTCGCAGCGGTCCCGGTAATGACTACCGTCTGATCGGCACGCTGAACGCCGGGGAAGAAGTCACCCTGCTGCAGTCTAACGAGAACAGTAAATATGGACAGATCCGTGACTCGCAGGGCAGGACAACCTGGATCCCACTGAGCCAGCTCAGTGAACAGCCCAGCCTGCGCTCCCGCGTTCCGGAACTGGAACAGCAGGTCAAAGATCTTACCGCCAAACTGGCGAATATCGACGGTAGCTGGAATCAACGCACGGCAGAAATGCAGAAAAAAGTGGCGGGCAGCGACGATGCGATTAACACCCTGAAGGGTGAAAATCAGCAGCTGAAGAACCAGTTAGTGGTCGCCAGTAAAAAGGTGGATGCCGCAAACGTTCAGTTGGATGATAAACAGCGCACCATCATTATGCAGTGGTTTATGTACGGCGGCGGCGTTGCCGGATTCGGCCTGCTGCTGGGTCTGCTGCTACCGCATATGCTGCCGCGCAGGAAGAAAAACGACCGCTGGATGAACTAACCGTCCCGATTTGGCCAGAGGGTATCCGTGGATGCCCCCTTTCGCATACCTGCAATTTGGCATCCCTCCCGGCGGATGTTGTAGTATTACGGCTTACTATAAAAAAATGCTTTCCCTCTGACCTGACGTTTTATTCTGGAGATGTGCAGTGAAAACATACCTTGTCGGTGGCGCGGTCCGTGACGGACTGCTGAATTTGCCGCTGAAAGATAAAGACTGGGTGGTGGTCGGCGCTACCCCCGAGCAGATGCTTGCGCTGGGCTATTCCCAGGTCGGGCGTGATTTCCCGGTTTTCCTCCATCCAGAAAGCCATGAGGAATATGCGCTGGCGCGCACCGAGCGTAAGTCAGGCAATGGCTATACCGGGTTTGTCTGCTATTCAGCACCCGACGTGACGCTGGAGCAGGATCTGGCGCGCCGCGATTTGACCATCAACGCCATTGCACAAGATGCCGACGGCCGGTACTACGACCCTTATAACGGTCGTGCTGATATAGATCAGCGCATTCTGCGCCACGTTTCCGCCGCGTTTAATGAAGACCCGCTGCGCGTGCTGCGCGTCGCGCGATTTGCCGCGCGCTTTGCCCATCTTAACTTTCGCATCGCAGAAGAAACGCTGGAACTGATGCGTTCCATGACCCACAGCGGCGAGCTGAATCACCTGACGGCGGAACGCGTGTGGAAGGAGACGGAAAGCGCGCTGCTGACCCGTAATCCACAGGTCTTTTTCCAGGTGCTGCGCGACTGCGGTGCGCTCGCCGTTTTATTCCCCGAGCTGGACAATCTTTACGGCGTGCCGGCCCCAGCGAAATGGCATCCGGAAATCGACAGCGGCATTCACTCGCTGATGACGCTGGCGATGGCCGCGCATCTGAGCCCCGAGCTGGACGTTCGCTTCGCCACGCTGTTCCACGATGTCGGCAAGGCACTGACATTGCCCGAGAAATGGCCCAGCCACCACGGTCACGGACCGGCTGGCGTACCGCTGGTTGCCGCCCTGTGTGAGCGCCTGCGCGTGCCAAATCACGTTCGCGATCTTGCTCTGCTGGTGACTGAATTCCACGATCTCGTTCACACCATTCAGAACCATTCAGCCGCAACGCTGGTCAACCTGTTCGACAGGCTTGATGCCTGGCGTAAGCCGCACCGCGTTGAGCAGATTGCGCTGACCAGTGAAGCCGATGCGCGCGGCAGGAGCGGGTTTGAAAATAACCCCTATCCGCAGGGAACCTATCTGCGGGAAGCATTCAGAATTGTGTCAGAGGTGCCTACGCGCGATGTGGTCGCGGCCGGATTTAAAGGTGCAGAAGTGAGGGAAGAACTGACGCGCAGACGTATTGCGGCGCTGGAGGCCTGGCAGGCGCAGTAAGGGCGGATCGTCACGACCCGCCCTGTTATGACTTACAGCACAAACACCGCGTATACGGCAGCGGCGATAATAAAGCGGTAGATTGCGAACGGAATAAACGAGATCCGTTTGATGATATGCAGGAAGCTCTTGATAGCAATCAGCGCCACGATAAAGGCGGTGACGAATCCGACCGCAAACATCGGCAGATCGGCGAGGCTCAGGAAGCCCATGCTTTTGTAGAGATCCAGCGCGGTGGCGCCCATCATCATCGGTACAGCCAGCAGGAACGAGAACTCCGATGCGGCATAGCGGCTTACGCCCATCAGCATACCGCCGGAGATGGTTGCACCCGAACGGGAAAAACCGGGCCACAGCGCCAGACACTGGAAGCAGCCGATGATGAAGGCCTGGCGATAGGTGATATCATCCACGCCCACCGCTTTTGGCTGTTTTGGCTTCAGCAGTTCAGCGGCGATCAGCAAAACGCCGCCAACCACCAGCGCATACATCACGTTTACCGGGTTAAACAGCGTTTTAATCTTATCGTGCAGCAGCAGGCCGATAACCACTGCCGGTACCATACCCAGCAGGATGTGGATCAGCGTCAAATGGCCGGTGCCGGTCCCTTCATGCTTAACTTCACCGAAGTGAATGCCAATCAGACCAAATAAACGACGCCAGAACATCACGACTACGGCCAGAATCGAGCCCAGTTGGATAACGACTTCGAAAGTTTCCGCTTTCTCTCCCTCAAACCCCAGCAGATGACCCACAATGATCATATGTCCGGTAGATGAAACGGGGAGAAACTCCGTTAACCCCTCAACTATCCCTAGTATCGCTGCAACCCATAGCTGATGAATATCTGCCATCAAATTACCTTTAGCCCTATAAAATCAATAAAATGGCGGTCGCCAACGCGCCCGCCAATCAGCCCTGAATCTACTTAAAAATCCAGGATCACCCTAAGTCGCAACTTATGACAAACCTTACTGTGATTTGGTTTCATTGTGATGGCAATCACATTGAATTTATTTCGGAATATTACCTCGTTCAATAATCACGCCAACCTGACGCGCCTGCGCGACGGCCCCCGGCTTGCTGACCTTAATCCGAACCCAGGGCGAGGCGAACTGGTTCAGCAGTAATGTGGCAATCTCTTCCGCTACGCGCTCAACCAGTGCAAATTTACCGTTCTGCACGTGGGCAACGATCGCTTCAGAAACATCGGCATAGCTCAGACAGTCATTCACATCGTCGCTGGCGGCAGCTTTACGGTTATCCCATGCCATTTCGACATCGAACACCAGCTTCTGCTGGATGGTCTGTTCCCAGTCGTAAACGCCGATGGTGGTGATAACGGACAATTGATCAATAAATACGATATCCATGATACGGCTCTCTGTTTTTGTGGTTGCCGGATACCATCCCCGGCGGTTTATGCGTATTATCCACGGATGTTAACCACAAAACGACCCCAACAAGACGGAACGGTGTTATGAGTGTATTCGCGCTTGGCATGATCATTTTCGCGTATCTGTGTGGTTCTATCTCCAGCGCGATTTTGGTCTGCCGACTGTTCGGATTGCCGGACCCCCGCCAGAACGGATCGGGCAACCCTGGTGCCACCAACGTACTGCGCTTAGGCGGGAAAGGTGCGGCGGCAACGGTGCTGGTTTTTGATGTTCTTAAAGGCATGCTGCCGGTCTGGCTGGCCTACAGTCAGGGCATTACGCCGCTCTACCTCGGACTGACCGCCATTGCAGCCTGCCTTGGCCATATTTATCCCGTCTTCTTTCATTTCAAAGGCGGCAAGGGCGTTGCAACGGCATTCGGTGCCATTGCCCCGATCGGCTGGGATCTGACCGGCCTGATGACCGGAACCTGGCTGCTCACCGTGCTGCTCAGTGGATATTCATCGTTAGGTGCCATTATCAGCGCGCTGATTGCGCCGTTTTATGTCTGGTGGTTCAAACCGCAGTTCACCTTCCCGGTGGCGATGCTTTCCTGCCTGATCCTGCTGCGGCATCATGACAATATCCAGCGCCTGTGGCGCGGCCAGGAAAGTAAAATCTGGAAGAAGAAAAAGAAAAACGGCCAGGATAAATCCCAGCCGTAGTGAAAGGCAGTCAGCCTGAAACAGAGCGATTTCAGGCGATTTTCGGGCTTAAATCGCCGGCAGTTCAGCCAGCGGCCAGCGAGGACGCACCGTGACGTTCAGCCCGGCGTAGGTGCCGCCTTTAAGACGCACCATGCCCGCGTAGGCAATCATCGCACCGTTGTCGGTACAAAACTCAGGCCGGGCATAAAACACTTCGCCACCGCGCTTCTGCATCATCTCTGCCAGCCTGCTGCGCAGCGTGCGGTTAGCGCTGACGCCACCCGCAATCACCAGCCGCTTAAAGCCGCTTTCATCCAGCGCACGACGGCATTTTATCGCCAGCGTATCCACCACCGCATCTTCAAACGCGCGCGCAATATCGGCACGGGTTTGATCGCTGTTGTCATTATCCCGAATGGTATTGGCGGCGAAAGTCTTCAGGCCGGAGAAGCTGAAGTCCAGCCCCGGGCGGTCGGTCATCGGCCGTGGAAACACAAAACGCTTCTCCACGCCCTGCTGCGCCATTTTCGACAGCATCGGCCCGCCGGGATAATCCAGCCCCAGCAGCTTCGCGGTTTTATCGAAGGCTTCACCGGCGGCATCGTCAATCGATTCGCCCATCAGCGTATACTCGCCGATGCCGGTCACGCTAATTAACTGGGTGTGACCGCCGGAAACCAGCAGCGCAACGAACGGGAATTCCGGCGGATTCTCTTCCAGCATCGGCGCCAGAAGGTGCCCTTCCATATGATGAACGGCAATCGCCGGCACATCCCATGCGAAGGCCAGCGAACGACCAATCGTTGCCCCCACCAGCAGCGCACCGACCAGTCCCGGTCCGGCCGTGTAGGCTACGGCATCGATATCCTGCGCCTGAAGGCCCGCTTCACGCAGCGCCGCCTGGATCAGCGGGACGGTTTTACGCACGTGGTCGCGCGAAGCCAGTTCAGGCACCACGCCGCCGTAGTCGGCATGCAGTTTGACCTGGCTGTAAAGTTGGTTAGCGAGCAAACCCGCAGCATCGTCGTAAATGGCAATGCCGGTTTCATCGCAGGATGTTTCAATTCCGAGAACACGCATGGCTGTCTTTTTACCTCAATTCTTGCGGCGCGCAGTGTAGCACGCGCACGCTTTTAGCGGCGGCAATTTTAACCTTCCTGCGGTTAACTGTTGTGCAAAAAGCAAATTTTTTCCCACCGCCGATAGCGGTTTGATGTATAATCGGCCCCCTGAAAAAAGCCGGCAGCCGCACAGGCGCATCTGTTGGTTACTTTATGCTATGGTGCTTTACAACGCAGCCTGTGTTGGAGTAAAATTCCGCACCATTTTGAAATGAGCTGGCACTGATGCCAGCGGCAAAACCGAATTTATCCGAGGTGAGAGTTACATGCCGGTAATTAAAGTACGTGAAAACGAGCCATTTGACGTAGCACTGCGTCGCTTCAAGCGTTCTTGCGAGAAAGCAGGCGTTCTGGCTGAAGTTCGTCGTCGTGAGTTTTATGAAAAACCTACTACCGAACGTAAGCGCGCTAAAGCGTCTGCAGTAAAACGCCACGCGAAGAAACTGGCTCGCGAAAACGCACGCCGCACTCGTCTGTACTAATCTTTTGAGGGTTCGCCCTCACGTTTCACAGACAAGTTAGTAGTTATCAGGCCGTGCTTTCCGAAAGGAATGCGCGGCTTGTTCTCGTTTATAGCCATAAGTGAATAACGGATTATTCTCAGGGCAGCATTCGAAGGGGATTTATGGCTGGACGCATTCCGCGTGTTTTTATCAATGACTTACTGGCTCGCACGGACATCGTGGATCTTATCGATGCGCGCGTTAAGCTAAAAAAGCAGGGTAAAAACTATCACGCATGCTGTCCTTTTCATAATGAAAAAACCCCCTCCTTTACCGTCAACGGCGAGAAGCAGTTCTACCACTGTTTTGGCTGTGGTGCGCACGGTAACGCCATCGACTTCCTGATGAACTACGACCGTCTGGAGTTTGTCGAAAGCATTGAAGAGCTGGCGACAGCCTATGGTCTGGAAGTGCCGTACGAAAGCGGTTCCGGTCCCAGTCAGCTTGAGCGCCACCAGCGTCAGAGCCTTTATCAGTTGATGACCGGCCTGCGCGATTTCTATCAGCAGTCGCTGTCTCAAAGTCAGGCCGCGGGCGCGCGTGATTATCTCGCCCAGCGCGGGCTGAGCAATGAGGTTATCCAGCACTTTTCTATCGGCTTTGCTCCCGCAGGTTGGGATAATGCCTTAAAGCGTTTTGGCCGTAATCCGGAAGATAAGCAAACGCTGATCGATGCCGGCATGCTGGTGACCAACGACCAGGGACGCAGCTACGACCGTTTTCGCGAACGCGTAATGTTCCCCATCCACGATAAACGTGGTCGGGTCATTGGCTTCGGCGGCCGCGTACTGGGCGACGGGATGCCGAAGTATCTGAACTCGCCGGAAACCGATATTTTCCATAAGGGTCGCCAGCTTTACGGCCTTTATGAAGCGCAGAAGAATCATCCTGAACCGGCAAAACTGCTGGTTGTTGAAGGCTATATGGATGTGGTTGCCCTGGCGCAGTTTGGCGTGGATTACGCCGTGGCGTCTCTGGGAACCTCAACCACGGCAGAACATATTCAGCTGTTGTTCCGCACCACCGATACGGTTATCTGCTGCTACGACGGTGACCGGGCGGGGCGCGAAGCCGCGTGGCGCGCGCTGGAAACGGCCCTGCCTTACATGAATGACGGACGTCAGCTACGCTTTATGTTTCTGCCCGACGGTGAAGATCCGGACACGCTGATTCGTAAAGAGGGCAAAGAGGCGTTTGAGGCGAGGATGGAGCAGGCCATGCCGCTGTCAGGGTTTCTGTTTGATACGCTGATGCCGCAGGTTGATCTACGCTCTCCTGATGGCCGCGCCCAGCTCAGTACGCTGGCGCTGCCGCTGATAAGCCAGGTGCCCGGCGAAACGCTGCGCATCTATCTGCGCCAGGAGCTGGGCAACAAGCTGGGCATTCTTGATGACAGCCAGCTTGAAAAACTGATGCCCGGAAAGGCCGAAAATGCGATACCGCCCACGCAGCCTCAGCTAAAACGCACGACCATGCGTATACTTATCGGGCTGCTGGTGCAGAATCCACATCTGGGTGCCATGGTCCCTTCCCTTGAAGGACTGGAGCAGTCCGAGGTGGCAGGATTCCCGCTCTTTGTAGAATTAGTGAGTACTTGCGTTGCTCACCCTGGCCTGACGACCGGACAGCTACTAGAGTTATACCGTGGAACAAAATTTAGTCAGAGCCTTGAAACGCTGGCAACCTGGAACCATATGATCGTTGATGACGAAGTCGACACCATGTTTCAGGACGCACTGGCCAGCATGTACGACGCCGCGCTGGAGCGTCGGCTTGAAGAGCTGATCGCCCGCGACCGCACCCACGGCCTGAATGCCGAAGAGCGCCGCGAACTGTGGGCCCTCAGCCAGGCGCTGAAAAAGCAGTAAAAGCCGTATCGGCTACAATACAGATTAGTGACAGCGGATGACAATTTTATTGCTCACCCGCTCAGGCGACAGAATTCAGAAGCGCGAGCTTCGAAACAAGATCTCAGCGGCTTAGGTGCCGATTATCCGTCAGGTAGACCCTGACAGCCGCCACGATGGGCAGCGGCAATAATCCAAACGCCCTCACTGTTATTGTTGGCATCTTAGCCGACCGACACCAATCTAATTTAACAGAAGTGTGGATACCGTCTTATGGAGCAAAACCCGCAGTCACAGCTGAAACTTCTTGTCACCCGTGGTAAGGAGCAAGGCTATCTGACCTATGCCGAGGTCAATGACCATCTGCCGGAAGATATCGTCGACTCCGATCAGATCGAAGACATCATCCAGATGATCAACGACATGGGCATTCAGGTGGTAGAAGAAGCACCCGATGCCGATGATCTGATGCTGAACGAAAACAGCACCGATACGGATGAAGACGCCGCCGAAGCTGCTGCTCAGGTCTTATCCAGCGTCGAATCCGAAATCGGTCGTACAACCGACCCGGTGCGCATGTACATGCGCGAAATGGGTACCGTTGAGCTGTTAACGCGTGAAGGCGAGATCGATATCGCCAAGCGTATTGAAGATGGTATCAACCAGGTTCAGTGCTCCGTCGCGGAATATCCTGAAGCCATCACTTACCTGCTCGATCAGTACGATCGTGTTGAAGCGGGTGAAGCACGTCTGTCCGACCTGATTATCGGCTTTGTCGATCCGAATGCTGAAGAAGATCTGGCCCCTACTGCTACGCATGTAGGTTCCGAGCTTTCTGAAGAAGAACGTGAAGACGACGAAGATGAAGACGAAGAGTCTGACGACGACAGCTCAGAAGATGATAACAGCATCGACCCTGAACTGGCGCGCGAGAAGTTTAACGATCTGCGCGTTCAGTATGAAGCAACCCGTACCGTCATTAAGGCGAAAAGCCGCAGCCACGCTGATGCTATCGCTGAAATTCAGAATCTGTCCGACGTCTTTAAACAGTTCCGCCTGGTGCCGAAGCAGTTCGACTACCTGGTGAACAACATGCGTACCATGATGGACCGCGTTCGTACCCAGGAACGTCTGATCATGAAGCTGTGTGTTGAACTGTGCAAAATGCCGAAGAAAAACTTCATCACCCTGTTCACCGGCAATGAAACCAGCGAAACCTGGTTCAAAGCCGCACTGGCGATGAACAAACCGTGGTCAGAGAAGCTGAACGATGTTTCAGACGATGTGTATCGCAGCCTGCAAAAGCTGCAGCAGATTGAAGAAGAAACCGGGCTGACCATTGAGCAGGTTAAAGACATCAACCGTCGTATGTCGATCGGTGAAGCGAAAGCCCGCCGTGCGAAGAAAGAGATGGTTGAGGCTAACCTTCGTCTGGTTATCTCTATCGCTAAAAAGTACACCAACCGCGGTCTGCAGTTCCTCGACCTGATTCAGGAAGGCAACATCGGCCTGATGAAAGCGGTAGATAAGTTTGAATATCGCCGTGGCTATAAGTTCTCAACTTATGCAACATGGTGGATCCGTCAGGCGATTACCCGTTCTATCGCCGACCAGGCGCGTACCATTCGCATCCCGGTACATATGATTGAGACAATCAACAAACTCAACCGTATCTCCCGTCAGATGCTGCAGGAAATGGGCCGCGAGCCAACGCCGGAAGAACTGGCCGAGCGTATGCTGATGCCGGAAGATAAAATCCGTAAGGTGCTGAAAATTGCCAAAGAGCCAATCTCGATGGAGACGCCAATTGGTGATGATGAAGATTCACATCTCGGTGATTTTATCGAAGACACCACGCTGGAGCTGCCGCTGGACTCTGCCACTTCTGAGAGCCTGCGTTCCGCAACCCACGACGTGCTGGCTGGCCTGACGGCCCGTGAAGCAAAAGTTCTGCGTATGCGTTTTGGTATTGATATGAATACCGACCACACGCTGGAAGAAGTCGGCAAACAGTTTGACGTAACGCGTGAGCGTATTCGTCAGATCGAAGCGAAGGCGCTGCGCAAGCTGCGCCACCCAAGCCGCTCCGAAGTGCTGCGCAGCTTCCTTGATGATTAATCGAGGTATTGCGTAGTCAAAAATGGCCCCTCAGGGGCCATTTTTTTTGCAGAAAACGAACAGCTTATGTGCCATCTTTGGCCTCCTTCTCCATTACTTTTCAGCAGGTAAAAGGCTACCTTTCGTTGTCGGTCGTAAAGAGCAGCCTCACTTTGATTAACATCAAGTGGGGCTTTTCTCTTTTTAAACGCTTAAACGCCTCGCGCCGTCAGCGCCTGTTCCAGCGCCGCATAGGCCGCGCTCATTTCATCCTGTGAAGCACGATTCAGCCCGCTGGGGTTAGGCAATACCCACACTTCGGTATCCCCGATTAACTCCGGCTGCCGGCCCCACACCACTTTGCTGCGGCGAAACGCCTGCTGATAGGCCTGCTTTCCCAGCACGGCCAGCGCCGCGGGCCGATAGCGTTCGATTTTTTCTCTTAGCGCCAGCCCACCGTCGCGCAGTTCGTTGCCCGCCAGTTCGCTGGCCAGCACGGTCGGACGCTCCACCAGCATGGTAATACCGCAGCCGGTTTCCAGCAGGCGCTGCTCCTGCTCGGGTTTGAGCTGAGTGCGGGTAAATCCCGCCTGAAATATGGTTTTCCAGAAGCGGTTACCCGGGTGGGCAAAGTGGAAACCGGTATGCGCGGAAGACTTCCCGGGATTGATACCGCAGAACAATACCCTGAGGCCGGGCTGAATAATGTCCGTAATGCCATGCGCTTCCATACTGCAAAAACTCCTTTCAGGCGGGCCTCGGGTTAAAGAGGCCCTGATTGATATCAGATAGCGGCAATCACCGCCGCGGTGATTTCCGCCGTTGTTAAACCACCGTTCACTTTCGCTTCCGCCGTCACCGTTTCCACGGCGTGCAGAATGGCATCGGCCGCGTTGGTTTCCCCCAGATGCTCAAGCATCAGTGCCGCCGACCAGATCGACGCAATCGGATTGGCGATCCCCTTACCCGCGATATCCGGTGCAGAACCGTGAACCGGTTCAAACATGGAGGGCACCTCAGGGTTCGGATTGAGGTTAGCTGAAGCAGCATACCCCAGCCCGCCCTGAATCGCCGCACCCAAATCGGTCAGGATATCGCCAAACAGATTAGAGGCAACAATCACGTCCAGGGTTTCCGGGTTCATCACCATGCGGGCAGCAATCGCGTCAATATGGTAGCGCGTTACGCTCACGTCGGGATATTCACGGGCGATCTCTTCGGTCACTTCATCCCACATCACCATCGTGAACTTCTGCGCGTTGGATTTGGTCACCGACGCCAGGCGTTTGCTGCGCTTGCGGGCAGCCTCAAAGCCGAAGCGCAGGATGCGTTCAACGCCGCGGCGGGTGAAAATCGAGGTTTCAACCGCCACTTCATCCGCCGTACCCTGATGAATACGCCCCCCTGCCCCGCTGTACTCGCCTTCGGTATTTTCACGAATGCAGAGGATATCAAAATCACCTTTGCGCAGCGGACCTTCCACGCCGGGCAGCAGGCGATGGGGACGAACATTGGCAAACAGATCGAACTGCTTGCGAATCGGCAGCAGCAAACCATGAAGCGATACGCTGTCGGCGACTTTTTCCGGCCAGCCCACGGCGCCCAGCAGCACCGCATCGAACTGGCGCAGCTTATCAATACCGTCTTTCGGCATCATCTCACCGTGCTCAAGATAGTATTCGCAGGACCACGGAAAACGCTCGCCGCTGAGGGAAAAATCAAACTTCGCCGCGCTGTGCTCCAGTACCTGCCAGGCCGCGTCCGTCACATCCACGCCGATACCGTCGCCGGGGATCACCGCCACTTGATAGCTTTTCATGACTCTCCTTACGTTAATTCAGGGCAAAATAGCTCAGCACCTCACAGCCGCGGCCGACCGACGGCGTGGCAATGACCTGCATGCTGGCCACATCGATCACGCTTAGCGTGCCGTCGTCTTCATTGGCGATCAGCAGCTGGCTGTTATCCGGGCTGAAGCAGCCATCCATGGGTTTATGGCCGACGGCAATCTGCCCGAGTGGATTCAGGGTGGCATCAAACAGGCTGATAACGGGTTCATTATCGCCGATGACCACCAGCAGGGATCCATCTTCGCTGAAGCGGGTAATTTGTGCTGCTTTATTGTGGCCGTCCAGCGGCAGATGCTGCCGAATACGGTGGCTCTGCGCATCAACCACATACAGCAGCGGCCGCCGTGCATCGGTGGCGACCAGATAGGGATAAAGTGGGGAAGCGGCGATACCGTTAATCGGCCCCGGCATCAGAATATTATCAAGCACTTCCCCCCTGCCGTTGGCCAGCCCCACCACGGTTATCGTTGCATCCTCTTCATTATCCGTGAACAGTTTCCGCCCCGAAGGCAGGATGGTGAGACGATGACTGTTGTAGGAGGTCAGCGGAATATGACCGATCATGCGTTCGATTTCCGGGTCGAGTATCAGAATCGTCGCGCTGTTTTCACAGCACATATAGACGTAGCCATCGCTTCCCAGCCGCCCGGTGTGGGGCGACTCCAGCGGGCTGATGTCGATAAACCCCGTCAGCTCGCGCGATATCAGGTCGATCACCGCAATTTTATGGCCGGGATGGGGGTTGTCACCGTGAATGCCATCACCGTAAATCGGCACCCAGGCCTTACGCTGTTTGGGCAGGATCAGTAACTCATGGGGGCGGGGCGGAAAGGCGTTAAGCTCGCGCTCTACGGCAAAGGTCTGCGGGTGGAGAAACAGGACATTGCTGCCCTGCTTATCAACGGCAATCAGGCCGAATCGGCGATCGGTTAGCGTCATACACATTCCCCTTATCGTTATCACACCATAAGGGTAGTTCATCCGGCTACACGACGACGGCTCAGAGCACCTGCTGAATGGCCCAGACGGCCAGCGCGTGGTCCTCGTGAGAAGGCAGGCCGCTGACGGTGACCGTGCCTATCACTCCGCCGTTGCCCAACAAGATCGGGAAACTGCCGCCGCTGTCGGTGTAGCGCTCGGGATCCATATAGTTCATCTCAGACATCGGAGTACCCTGCGACTTATTCAGCTCCTGAGTGTAAAGGGAGGAATGCGCATTACGCAGCACGGTATGGCGCTTACGTGCAATCCACTCAAGGTTCTCTGCGCTGGAGCCACTCAGCGACGTACTGAACAATACCTGCCCAAACGCGAAGACTTCGATGGCGACCGGCATTTTCTCTTTGACGGCGCGCTCGCGGATCAGCGAACCGATTTTCCAGGCGGTATCAAAATCAAACTGGCTGACGCGAACGGTGGCTTCCTGCTGTAACAGCGTTTCAAGGCTGGGAATGGCTGACATATAAACATCTCCGGCAAGTTTGACGAAATAAGGCTTGCAGGATAAATGAATTTATTTTTTCAACAAATCACAAAAGGAAATAAATATTTTATTTGAGAGGCGGATCAATAATTTTATGCAACCGGTGGCAATCAGCCCCTCTTCCCTTTAAGCGACAGGTTTATGCGGCAGAAAAAGCCGCCCTCAGCCAGTGAATAAACCCGCTGACCGCACGCGGAACCTGAGCAGACCAGGGCCGCACAACGTAGAGCATATCGGCAAAAGCCCCAACGGTTTGCCACTGCGGCAGAAGCTGTATCAGCCTGCCTTCTTTTAAGGCCGTTTGTGCGCTGAAATCAGGCAACAGCGCAATTCCCAGCCCCTCCAGCGCCGCATCACGAATGGATTCGCTGTTGTTGGTGGCAAAAGGCCCGCTGACGTTAACCGCCAGTCTTTCCCCCCCGGCAAGAGGCTGGAAGGTCCAGCGGGGAGGCTCCACGCCGCGTGGATAATACAGACACTGATGCTCACTCAGGGACGACGGCGTCTCAGGCGTGCCGTAGCGCGCCAGATAGTCCGGGGAAGCGACCACCAGCGCATGAGTGCTGCACAGCGGAAGCGCCACGTGCGTCTCCGGCAGCGTATTGCTGTGCCGGATTGCCAGATCGAACCCTTCACTCGCAAGGGAAACCAGCCTGTCGGACACCTCCAGCTGCACCCTGACCTGCGGATGTTCGCGCAAAAAAGCGGTGATATGCGGCACCAGCTGCTGGCGGGCAAACGCCACCGGCGCGGTGACCCGCACCAGTCCACGCAGCGGTCCGGCGGAATCCCGCACGCTGAAAAAGCTCTGTTCAATCTGGGCAAACGGCGCACGGAGATCGTCCACCAGCTTTTCACCCGCGCTGGTCAACCGCACGCTGCGCGTGGTTCGCGTCACCAGGGGCACACCCGCCAGCTGCTCAAGCTCTTTAATCTTCTGCGACATCGCCGCCTTGCTGACTTCCAGGCGATCGGCCGCGGCGGTAAAGCTGCCCTGTTCGGCCAGCACCGTCAGCCAGTGCAGATGGGTCCACAGCGCATCGGTCTTCAGCTCTTTCATATCAATTGTTCACTATAGTAAATAATCATTTCAAGTATAGCGCTTTTTCCCGACGGAATTTATGGGTAAATTTATCCCCAGAGACGAGCAGGACACGCTGAGAGCTTGACTAAAAAGCACAGCGCTCCAGCCCGATAAATCCAGCAACAGAGAGTGTCGAGGTTATTATGCCATTACTGCAATTTGATGTTATTCAGGGCCGTTCCGAGTCAGAGCTGAAAACGCTGCTGGATGCCGCGCACCGTGCAGTGCTGGCGGCATTTAACGTCCCGGAGCGCGATCGCTACCAGATTGTTCATGAAAACAAAGGCTATCAGATGGTATTTGAGGATACCGGCCTGGGTTTACAGCGTACCGATAATCTGGTGATGGTGCGGGTATTTACCAGCCCGCGCAGCAGCGAGCAAAAACAGTTCTTTATGGCGGAACTGTGCCGCGAATTTCAGGAAAGCTGCGGGATTTTGCCATCGGATGTGATGATCACATTCATCACTAATGAAAAAGGTGACTGGAGCTTCGGTAACGGCGTGGCGCAGTACCTGACCGGTGAACTGTAAGACGTAAACAATCAAGAAGCTCCCCGACTGTCGCCGGGGAGCCGATAAATCAGAAGTCGTAGCGCAGGCGCACCAGGTTCATATCACCCAGATTGTCGGTGCTTGAGGTAAAGACGTGCTCATAGTCAACACGGAAGCCGTAGTCCAGCTTGAACGTCACGCCCAGGCCGTTGTCGATACGTTTGTAGTTACGGCCGGTCACGTACTCCAGACGGTCACCCATCACATACGGCATCACTGACTTAAGTCCGTACTGCTGCACCGGAATGGTATAACCCGCCAGGTATTCAATACCCCACGCATCACCGGCAAAGTAGTTGTGAACGTTAGCCTGCTTGGTGGTCAGGAAATTATCATACCAGCCACCGCCGGCGGTGAAGGTCCAGTTATCCGGCGTCCAGCTCAGTGCCGTACCGAAGATATTTTGATCGTAGGATTTATCATCGCCGTTGCCAGGATTGCGCATTTCAGCGCGAGTATAGTTCCATGCAGTACCCCAGGTCAGATCTTTAGTGATGTGGTAGTCCACACCCAGCGAGCCGCCGCCCTGACGTTTGTAACGCAGGCCATTACCCGGCAGGTACTCATTGTCGGAGAACAGATAGGACGCGTAAAAGTCGGTATCGCCGAAGGTGTTTTTGTATTTAAGCATTTTGCGGCTACGATAAGAGCCATCGTAGTCACCATTAATCCCGTTACCCGACGCCTGGCCCAGCATGTCGTAGTCCCAGATATCGGTTTTAGCGCCGACAACATCGTAGTAGACGCTGTTCTGCTGACCAAAGGTCAACTGGCCCCAGGTCGCACTCTTCAGGCCGGTATACAGCATACGACGCGACGTATTATTAGCACCGTCAGCATGGTGGTTATCCCAGTCAAACAGCGCAGGGATGTTCACGCCCAGTTCATAGTAGCTAATCCAGCTAATATCATCGAAGAGATAATAATCAGCGGCGAAGCGAAAACGCGTTCCGCCATCAAACCCGTTACGCTTATAGGAACCTTTGTCGCCGTCGCCGGTCATATTGTTAAACTGAGGTCGGATACTGCCGCCCACGGTGAAGTTAAGGCGGCTGAGCGGGTCACCCGCCTGAGGATCCTGTTTTAAAAGGGTTATTTCCGCATTTGCGGCAAAAGAGGCGCTTCCAACAACCAGCCCCAGAGTCACTGCCTGAGCAAGCAAACGTGTTTTTATTAACATCTTGTATTCCTGTGTAATATTAAAATAAATATTGAACGAAATATTACCCTGAAAGGATAAATTTAAAATATATCAATATTATTGTTTTGTGCTATTTCGCGAGAAAATTAATCAATAATTGATTTCAATATATTTCAAACACGATCCAATTAACCATTTTGTGCTTATTATCTATACCTTAGTTAAACAATAAGTATTGTTTCCAGGGTTTAAAACCTTACGCCACCCATCCGGGCTGCGGCTTAGCGAGACGCTACTCGTTACCAGTAAAATCGTTGACTGAAGTCAGTTCCCCTCCATCGGGCACCGGGCACCGGGCATCGCCTGCTCCTTCATCCCCGTGCAAGGCCGCCGCTAAGGCCTGGGCATGAAACATATCCGGGCGCTTTTCTGCGGTTCAGAATGGCCAACATGGGGCAGCGAGATGTCTGTCATTGCTGATTATCACAAACGATAATTTTAACAGTCACGAAACACAGCAGGAGGAGGGTTATACAATATCAGGGGTGACTTCCCGCAGCAGGCAGTCCAGCCCGACGGGTGGAAATCTAAAGAGCGTTGAGAATGTGAGCCATCTCTGAAATTTGCAACTCTTGCCGACAGAGTGGAAAGATAAGCAACGTTTACTCATACGTCCGCGCCACGCCACGCTACATCGGTGCCACAGGACACGGCAAAATAGTGAAATTCGCTAATCACCTGAAAAGAGGCGCGTTTAACCCGCCTTCATCCTGTTTTTTCCTGAAGATGCTTTGCTTAACATTAGTTACGTTTCCCCCATGTGAAGTTAAACAGAAGCTAAACAGACAGGCTTGAAGGGGCCTGCTGGCCACATTTCACTGTCACCCCCAATTATTGCCAGAGATAATTCGCTGCGTTAAATTAATTCGTTAACTCTAATCATTTCATCTCGCCGCTACCTGACAGGGATTGCGTCACTTACAGGGTAAAATCGATCCAATGGTTTCAGAATGGTTATCTTTATTATTATTTATTGCTTCTGCTGCCCTTTACACCTGGAAGGCCGGGCAACATAAGCTATGGTTTTCTGCCGTACTGGCGCTGCTGGGTATCTATATCGTCCTTAATGCTTCACTTTTCGCGAGTAATTATTTTACCGGTGAAGGAATTAACGATGCGGTTATCTATACGATTACCAGTAGCCTGAGTGGCGCCGGATTACAAAAATATATCATGCCAGCCGCTGGCCTGATTTTAAGTTTATTATTGCTGTTCTTGTTTTTATCCTGGGTTTTACGTCTGCGGAAGAACCATAACTACAGCAAGCTGTACAGCCTTCTGGCACTGGTCCTGGCGGTCGCCTCCATTAAAACAACCCCGGCGTACCAGCAGGTGAGCGATCTGATAAAATCACAGATCGGCAAAGGCGACTCCGACTTTTACAGCCACTATAAGGTGCCAGGAAAAAGCCTGCGCGGCGATCGCCCTAACCTTGTCTATATTTATGCTGAAAGTCTGGAACGCACCTACTTTGACGACACGGCCTTCCCTCGCCTGGCTCCGGAGCTGAACCGCATCAAAGCGGATTCGCTTGATTTCAGCAACACGGAACAACTTCCCGGCACCGAATATACCATTGCTGGCATCGTCGCTTCACAGTGTGGCATTCCGCTGTTTGCGCCGTTTGACGGCAATGCTTCCAGCTCGCTTTCCACCTTCTATCCGCAAAACGTGTGCCTGGGTGACATACTCAAAGCCTCCGGCTATCAGAACTATTTCTATCAGGGCGCCAGCCTGAGCTTTGCCGGTAAAGACCTGTTCTTTACCTCCCACGGCTTTGATCATATTTACGGCTTTAACGAACTGAAAAGCGTGGTGAAAGATCCCAACTACAGAAACGACTGGGGCTGGTATGACGATACAGTGCTCGACATCGTGTTCGACAAATACCTGGAGCTGGCAAAGAAAAACCAGCCCTTCTCCCTCTTCGCTCTCACCGTGGATACGCATCATCCTGACGGATTCATCTCGCGCAGCTGCCAGAGAAAATCCTATCCTTTCGACGGAAAAGAGAATAAATCCTTTGCCGCCGTTGCCTGCGGCCAGGAACATATCGCCCGGCTGATTGAACGGATCCGCGCGACCCCGTACTTCAAAAACACCATTATCGTTGTCGGCTCCGATCACCTGGCGATGAATAACACCGCCTTTAAGTATCTGAACCAGCATGACCGCCGGGATCTGTTTTTTATGCTGCGCGGTGACAGCGTCAGCAGCAAAGTGATAACGGCCAAACGCAGCACGCTGGATAACGGAGCAACCGTGCTGGATGCCATGGGCGGTGACAACTTTATCGGGCTGGGACGCAGCTCGCTGTCATCCACATCACTCTCCGCCACCTATCTGAATATCAAAGAAAAAATCATTGAGTGGAAGCCGGACGTCATCAAGCTGTGGAACTTCCCGAAGGCCATTTCGGATTACAAAATAGACGGCGAAAAGAATACGTTCAGTTTCTCTGGCTCTCATTTCAAACTGCCGTTGCTGCTATCGGTAATGCCAAACAAAATCGAACCCAAGCTTGATGCCTATCTGGCCACGCCGCTTAAACAGCAGCTGGCAAAGTTTGCCCCGGACGAAAAGTTTGTCTGGGCGGATCGCTGCTACAAAATAGGCAGCGTGTGGGATGACTCGCTGACGCTGAACAACGGGCTGTGCGTGGCTAACGGCACGCTGAATGCGAAGCCACACATTGAACAGATCAAACCGGGGAGTACGCTGGGTAAAATCACCTTCACCCCGGCCAACAGCAGCAGCGAAGAGCAGTACCAGCGCAGCGTAACCCGCCTGCGCGTCGCAGATGCTGATTTGAAATATCGCTCAGACCGCATTCTGTTTAACCTGCCTGGGCTGCCACAGCAGGTGCTGAAAATCACCGGCCTGTCCTATGTAGAGCCGTGGGGGCGCTGGTCCGATGCCAATCTGCTTCCGCAAGTCACCATACAGTATCTGGAACCGCTGCCCGCGGAGTTCCAGCTGACGTTGACGGCTCGCGCCTTTGGTAATAATGCGCTGCGCCCGGTTATCGTCAAGGTCGGTGACTGGCAGCAGGAAATTTCGCTGGGAGAAAAAGATACCACGCTGACGCTGCAGGTCAGCAACCCATCCGGCGCGCGCAGCATCATCCTGATCCCTCCGGAACCCGCAGAATCAACGCTGGGCACGGTTGATGGCTTTGCAGCACGCAGGCTGGGCATCGGGCTGGTCGATTTACAGGTATCTCCGTAGTCGTAAATTAACGGCTCCCCAACCCGGGAGCCGTTATTCTTTCCTGAGCTAAAAAATACCCAAAGCCGATACCTACTTTTTATAAAGATGAAAAGAGTACCGCGCTGATGCTGGCCATATTTTCCCTGGTTTACGATTGCTATTTAAGAATCATCGTTGCTATCGGCGATCTTTATTTTACTGCGCGATCGACGCCGACCGGCCATGATTCCCGCCGATACGGGTAGTGACACTTTTATTCACATGAAGGGCTTGCAGTAAAAACCAAAAAAATTACTATGGCGTAGTAACCATTCACTCACAGGAAAGCCTTCCCGTTGAAATCTTTGCGCTACGCCCTACTGCTTTTGCCTGTACTTGCTATGCCATTGCAAAGCCAGGCGCAGAAATCACCCGACCCGCTGCTGGCCTCTGAACTGGTTAACCGCTATGCCGATAATATTTTCTACAATACCAAAGCCAGCGGTATGGCGATTGTCGCTATAGATGCCAACCAGCGCATCTTCGCCAGCCGCGGCGTTGCGCGGCCCGGAAGCAAACAGCCGCCAAACAAAGACTCGCTGATCCGCATCGCCTCGCTGAGTAAGCTGATGAGCAGCGAGCTGATGGTTAAACTGGCGGAAGAAGGGCGACTGAAGCTGGACGATCCGCTCAGTAAATATGCCCCGGCAGGTGCGCGCATTCCCACCTACAACGGACAGCCAATCCGGCTGATTAACCTTGCCACGCATACCAGCGGCCTGCCTCGTGAACAGCCCGGCGGTAAGGCGATGCGTCCGGTATTCACCTGGCCTACCAACAGCCAGCGGTGGGCGTGGCTGCGCACCGCTCAGCTGAAATCAGCGCCCGGCCAGGTCGCCTCCTATTCTAATTTAGCCTTTGACCTGCTGGGCGATGCCCTGGCAAAAGCCGGCGGCAAACCCTATCCGGCGCTGCTGCAGGAAAAAATCACCCGGCCGCTGGGAATGAAAGATACGACCTTTACGCCTTCTCCGGACCAGTGTGCGCGACTGATTATTCCGGCGAAAAGCCCGAGTCCGTGCAATAACTCCCTGGCGGCCATCGGCAGCGGCGGGGTCTACTCCACTCCGGATGATATGGGCCGGTGGATGCAGCAGTTCCTGTCATCGGATGTGCATACCCGCAGTGCGCAGGTAGATCGCCTGCAAACGATGATTTACCAGCGTAACCAGCTGACAAAAGTAGAAGGTATGGATGTTCCTGGACGCGCCGACGCGCTCGGGATGGGGTGGGTTTATATGGGGCCGCGCGAAGGCAGGCCGGGGATAATTGAAAAAACCGGCGGCGGTGGGGGCTTTATCACCTACATGGCGATGGTGCCGCAATACAGCGTAGGCGTGTTTATTGTTGTTGCCCGTTCGAATGAGACTCGCTTTACCCCAATGAGTGACGGCGTAAACAATCTGCTTACCGAGATGATTGGTAACACATCAGGCAGTGCCCAGCTGGCTGCCAGCATCATGGCAAACTGATAGCCGGTCTCTATTTGCCTGAATCCCTTTTACCGTTGGGGTTCTCATCCGCTATGGCGTCGCCGTGGGCGCGGCGGATGAGCTTCTCACGTGGCAACAAACGCCCGCGTTTATCATAGTAGCGGCTGGGCCAGATTTCCGATGGGTGCATATCCAGAGCGGCAGCAATAATAAACTCTCCCTTAGGCCACGGCTTTTTCAAGGCATTCGCCAGCGTTCCCGAGCTCAGACCCGCCTCACGCGAAAGCGCCGCCAGAGAGTTTTTACGTTTTTTTATCGCGGCAATAATATCCGCACTGTGCATATCCTGTCGTTTCATCATCGCTTCCTCTGCATATCGATAATTTCCTGCCTCACGCCCAATCTAACACTAAGCATTACTTAGTACAATTTGCATTAACAACTAAGAAAATCCCGTTAATTGTTTCGATACCGGGATTATTATGCTGGCACATCGTTTGAAAGAAGCTCGTCTGAGAAAAGGGCTATCACAGCAGAAGCTGGGGGTTTTAGCACAAATTGACGAGGCCACAGCCAGTGCTCGCATGAACCAGTACGAACGCGGTATTCACATGCCTGATTTTGAACTGGTCTGCCGACTGGCCGTTATCCTGGACGTGCCATCCTGCTACTTTTATACCGTAGAAGATGAACTTGCCAGACTGGTGCTGGCCTGGCACTTACAGCATAAATCACACTGAAGATCGCTGTGCTCGTCCTGTTGCACCTTCTGGTAAACAGGCTAAGTTCTACTTAGTACATTTTACTCGAGCGGCTAAGAGAATCCTGTTATCTGTTCAGAAGTCAGGATCGACATGCTGCCACACCGTTTAAAACAAGCGCGAACCAGGATGGGAATATCGCAGCAAAAACTGGGAATTTTAGCGGGAATTGATGAAGCCACCGCCAGTACCCGAATGAACCAGTACGAACGCGGTATTCATACGCCTGATTTTGAGTTAGTTTGCCGCCTGGCGGCAATCCTCAACGTGCCCTCATGCTATTTTTACACGCAGGAGGATGCGCTGGCCGACATTGTGCGGTGCTGGTACGAGCGCCATAACGACGTAAACTGACACTCCTTTCAGCAACATTCTCCCTGCACACGCGAAGCCTCTTCCCATCTCGTTACGCTTACATCATCTGATTATAAGTTGTGCTTTTTTATCATATAGCCGGGCAGTTGACTCAGTCGCAGAATTACGGTTATTTGACAGCCTTCTACCTCGTTGAATTCAGGGAATATATCGTGTTTAAGCCAGTCATAACTCGTTCAGTTACTACCTCTGCACTGCTGCTGGGTCTGCTGCTCAGCGGCTGCGACCAAAAGGCCGCCGACAGCCATCATATTAAGGTGGGCGTGATCAACGGTGCGGAACAGGATGTGGCAGAAGTTGCTAAAACGGTCGCCAAAGAAAAATACGGGCTGGATGTTGAACTGGTGGGCTTCAGCGGTTCCCTGCTGCCTAATGAACCTACGGCAGGCGGTGACCTGGATGCCAATGTTTTCCAGCATCGTCCCTTCCTGGAACAGGATAACAAGGCGCACGGTTATAAACTGGTTGCCGTCGGTAACACGTTTGTCTTCCCGATGGCGGGCTACTCCAAAAAAATTAAAACCGTCAGCGAGCTCAAGGATGGCGACACCATTGCGATCCCGAACGATGCCACCAACCTGGGTCGTGCGCTGCTGCTGCTGCAGAAAGAAAAGCTGATTACGCTCAAGCCCGATACCGGCCTGCTGCCTACCGCCGTGGACATCACCGCTAACCCACTGCATCTGAAAATTATGGAACTGGAGGGCGCACAGCTCCCTCGCCTGCTGGATGATGCCAAAGTGACGGTGGCTATTATCAGCACCACCTACATTCAGCAAACCGGGTTAAATCCGGTGCGTGACAGCGTGTTTATTGAGGATAAACAGTCACCTTACGTCAATATCATCGTCACGCGCGAAGAAAATAATGATGCGGAAAACGTTCGTGACTTTATTAAATCCTATCAGTCACCGGAAGTGGCAGCCGCGGCGGATAAAATCTTCAACGGTGGTGCCGTTGCCGGCTGGTAAGCCGCCTTTTTCTTCATATTCACACCGATGGCGCTGTAAGTCGTTCAGATTACTAAAACCAGATATTTGTGAAAAACTACACAGTATTTGGATAATCTTCAGCGACGCCGCATGCCGTTGATCGCGATCAATAAGGATCATACCTGCACATCGGTATGATCCTGCACGTAAACAGAATTCATAATCTGAAACCGCTTTTCCAGCCTCGTTTCCGACCATTTTCAACCACAGAGTTCCTGATTGAGACACGGGTAAGCAATTTTATCATGACATTGCTTAATGCCAGGCAACACGGATGAGCTGCCAATGCGATATAACATTAACGCCAGCCTTATTTATGACGCCGCAGACGGAACGCTTACGCTGCCGGACAGCCCGAATCCGGACACTCAACTCTCGATAACCGCCAGCACGCTGCTGTTCTTCTTTCTGCAGCATCAGGACATCATCAGCCGGGATGAGGTGCTAAAAAAGGTATGGGATGATAATGGATTGACGTCATCTAACAGCAATCTCAATCAGTATCTCAGCATGCTGCGCAAAACCTTTCGCCACTACGGGATAGAAAATATCATTCTGACGATTTCGCGGGGCAATCTGCAGCTGAATCCGGATATCGTCATTGAGCCGCTGCATGACCTTCTCCTTGAGCCAGCGCGGGCGGCAGACAGCCCTGCGCAGACTCATACTGTGGCCACCGTGGCGGAAATACCTTTGGCACAGGGCATCCGGAAAATTCACTGGAATGTGGCCAGCGCTGCGCTGCTTATTTTATCGCTGCTGATGCTTCCTCTGGCCTTAATTAACCGATTCAATCCGACTTTCATTGAGCCACTGCTCCTTTCAAACGAAGGATGTGAACTTATGGGTACGCCGGATATGATCGGATCGGTGGCGACTCTGAACTACGAAAAGAACTTCGCCAGCGTTTTAAAACGACTAAACCTGACCTGTAATCCGGGTCAGCGATACATTTTTTCCTACGGCGATAAATTACAAACCCGAGGGCTGGGGCGTGTTTTCCTCGCTCACTGTGCCATTCAAGATGATATTCCCTACGGCTACTGTGATAACTATTTTTATTACTCATGGGAACCCCAATGAAATTTTATCCAAAGCCTTTTTTTGCTTTTTCGCTACTGGTATTTAGCGCATCAGCAGCATTTACCGGCTGGCACCTGATGCCGGGGGGATCTTCAGCGCTCCTGGACTGTTCCGCACGGGTCATTATGCGCTTTGAAAATATGGAAAAAGAAAACGTTAACGGCTCGGTTCACTTCAACTTCGGCCCCAAAGGTGAAGGCTCCATGGTGGTGGAAGGCTATACCGACTCAGACCAGGGTTCCCTCTATCTGCAGCGCTATGTCAAATTTACCTACAGCGTCAGGCGCATCTCCGCAGCGGAAAATCATTACCGGGTCACCCGGTGGCAGGCCAGCGCCTCCTCCATCGACAGATCGCCTGATATTATTTTCGACTATTTTATGCGTGAAATGTCCGATAGCCGCGACGGCCTGTTTTTGAATGCGCGAAGACTGAGCAGCAAAGCCGTACTGTTCAGTTCAATCAACTCACCGTTATATATCTGCACCCTGAAACCCGGTAGTACATTCAACTAATTTCCCCCGCCTCCCCGTTTAACGCTGCTGCTGAAAAACAGCACGTTATGTATTTATCATCGCGATGCCTCTGACGCTGAAATATGCGCTACGCCACAGTTTTATGAGCGGTTGTCTTTACTCGCATTCAAATCATTAGCATCCGGCTAACAAAGTGATATCCCGCCCCAGTCGCTAAAAAATACGCGGATTTAATCGTCTACGAATTAATAAAAAAACAGTGCAGACAGATAAATACACGGGATATACGGAATAAAAATCAGACTAAAAAACTAAAAACACCAGTAATCCGAATTTAAATTTTGATTTTCGCCTCGAAGGCTATAGTGGAGCCAGGAACATTCGTTGCACATTTTTACCGCAATGTAACCGGCGCTCTTCATGCTGTGAATCGGCACGCGCTTCACCGTGCATCCCCGCGGCGGTAGTGAATTTATCGCCCGGGAGCAGCAACCTGATGCGCCCGGTTTTCTTTTTTTCAGCCTGATTAAGGATAAACTGATGATCACGATGGATAAGGATTTACTATCCCGGCAAAACGCTCGGGACCTGGTACGCAGTGCTAAGAAAGCGCAGGCGGTTCTGGCCACATTTTCACAGCAGCAGATTGATGCCATCGTAAAAAATGTTGCTCAGGCAGCGGCGGCCCAGGCCGAACCTCTGGCAAGACTGGCCTGTGAAGAAACGGGGTTCGGTAACTGGCAGGATAAAGTACTGAAGAATACTTTTGCCTCGCAGTTTCTATATGAATCGATTAAAGACATGAAAACCGTGGGCATCATCCATGAAGACCACGACAAAAAAGTGATGGATGTCGGCGTCCCTCTGGGCGTGATTTGCGCCCTGGTCCCCTCCACGAATCCCACCTCAACAATTTTCTACAAAAGCATTATTGCGCTGAAATCCGGCAACGGCATCGTCTTCTCTCCGCACCCTGGCGCGCGTGAATGCAGCTGGAAAGCGATAGAAATCGTCAAACATGCCGCTGAAGAAGCGGGCGCACCGGCAGGGATCGTCAGCGGTATCACCGAACTGACGCTGGAAGCCACCCAGGAGCTGATGCGCAGCAAAGACGTCTCCCTGATTCTCGCTACCGGTGGGGAAGGCATGGTACGCGCGGCCTATGCGTCTGGTACACCGACGATCAGCGGTGGCCCGGGTAACGGTCCGGCATTTATCGAACGCACCGCGGATGTACATCAGGCGGTAAAAGATATCATCACCAGTAAAACATTCGACAACGGGGTCATCTGCGCTTCCGAGCAGTCAATTATCGTTGAACGCTGCATCTGGGACGAGGTTCAGCGCGAGCTTAAGACTCAGGGTGCATACTTTATGAATGAAGAGGAGAGTGCAAAAATCTCCGCTCTGCTGATGCGCGCCAATAATACTATCAATCCGGAAACGGTCGGGAAAACGGCGCTGACCGTCAGCCAGATGGCGGGCTTCAGCGTGCCAACCAATACCCGCGTATTAGTCTCTCTGCAGACCGTTGTCTCAAAACAAAACCCTTTCTCACGGGAAAAACTGTGCCCGGTCCTTGGACTGTATGTGGAAGAGGACTGGAAATCTGCCTGCGATCGCGTAGTTGAACTGTTGAACAATGAAGGCCTGGGCCACACGCTGGTGCTGCATACCCAGAACCAGGAAGTTATCCGGCAGTTCAGTCTGGAAAAACCCGTACACCGCATTCTCATTAACACCCCGGCGGCCCTGGGGGCCATTGGAGCCACCACCAACCTCACTCCGGCCCTGACGCTGGGCTGCGGAGCCGTGGGTGGCGGCTCGACTTCCGATAACGTTGGGCCGATGAATCTGCTCAACATCCGCAAAGTGGGCTTCGGCGTCCGCTCTATCGAAGACTTACGTCATTCATAAACTCGCGTTATTTACGCCCGATAACACCGGGTGCCTGTCAATACACACTCTGGACCACGGTCACCGGCACGCAAGGTGACCCTGAACGCGGGCACGCTGGGTGCCCGTATTCAGACCGACTGGAATAGATTCAGGAGAGAAATATGGAACATGATACTTTAATCACTCCGGCACAAAAAAAGACCATTAAGCAGAGCTTCAGCGCCTCAACTCCGGCAGCGGTTCAGCCGACCGCTGAGCCGGTTGAAGGACTGTCTCCACGGCTGCAATACCTGCGCAAGCATTACCTTGAAGCGCGCCCGAGCGTGTCTATATATCGCGCACTGGCTTTCACCGAGGTGGTGAAAAATAATCCCGGGCTGCCGGTCATCCTGCTGCGCGCCAAGGCCTTTCGTCACGCCTGCGAAACCGCGCCCATCCTCATTCAGGACCAGGAGCTGATTGTCGGTCACCCCTGCGGTAAGCCTCGTGCCGGTGCCTTCTCGCCGGATATCGCCTGGCGCTGGGTGCGCGACGAACTGGATACCATGAGCACGCGCCCACAGGATCCGTTCGTCATCAGCGAAGAAGACAAAAAAATTATTCGTGAAGAAATCGTGCCCTTCTGGGAAGGCCGTTCTCTGGATGAAATCTGTGAAGCGCAGTATCGCGAAGCGGGCGTCTGGTCATTCAGCGGCGAAACCTTCGTCAGCGATCTCTCCTACCATCAGATTAACGGCGGCGGTGATACCTGCCCGGGCTACGACGTGCTGCTGTTTACCAAGGGGATGAACGGCATCAAAGCAGATGCCGAAGCGCATCTGGCAGCGCTGAGCATGGAAAACCCGGAGGATATCGATCGCATTTACTTCTACAAGGCGGCCATTGAAACCTGCACCGGCGTTGTTAACTACGCCCGGCGCATTGCCGCGCACGCCTCTGAACTGGCGGCAGCGGAGAAAGATCCGCAGCGTAAAGCCGAACTGCTGAATATCGCGCAGGTTAACGAAAATGTTCCGGCTAACCCACCCAAAACGCTGCAGGAAGCGCTGCAAAGCATCTGGACCGTAGAATCACTGTTTGAAGTGGAAGAAAACCAGACCGGCCTGTCCCTTGGTCGTCTCGATCAATACTGCTACCCGATGTATGAAGCCGATATCCGTGAAGGACGCCTCACCGAAGAGACGGCACTGGAGATGATGGAAGCCTTTATCATCAAATGTGCTGAACTGATGTGGATGTCCAGCGAAGCCGGTGCGAAATACTTTGCCGGTTATCAGCCTTTTATCAACCTGACGGTCGGTGGGCAGAAACGCGCTGGCGGAGATGCCTGTAACGACCTGACCTATCTGATTATGGATGCGGTGCGATTCGTTAAAGTCTATCAGCCGTCGCTGGCCTGCCGCATTCACAATCAGTCCCCGCAGAAATACATGGAAAAAATTGTCGACGTGGTGAAAGCGGGAATGGGCTTCCCGGCCTGTCACTTCGATGATTCGCATATCCGCATGATGCTGCGTAAAGGGTTTGATTTCGAAGATGCGCGCGATTATTGCCTGATGGGCTGCGTGGAACCGCAAAAATCCGGGCGCATCTATCAGTGGACTTCCACCGGCTATACCCAATGGCCAATGGCGATTGAGTTTGTCCTCAACCGGGGACGCATGGTGCTGTTTGACAGCCATCAGGGTCTGGATACCGGCGATCTACGCGAGTTGCGTACCTTTGAACAGTTCGATGCCGCCGTTAAGCAGCAGGTGGAGCATATCGTTCGCCTCTCGGCTATCGGCACCGTTATCAGCCAGCGCGTGCACCGCGATGTGGCGCCAAAACCGCTCATGTCGCTGCTGGTAGAGGGTTGCATGGAGAGCGGGAAAGACGTGGCCGCAGGCGGTGCGATGATTAACCACGGCCCAGGCCTGATCTTCTCCGGGCTGGCAACCTACGTCGACTCCATGGCGGCCATTCGTAAACTGGTTTACGAAGACAAAAAATACACGCTGGAGCAGATACGTGATGCGCTACTGGCGAACTTCGAAGGTTACGAGGCTTTACGCCGCGACTGTCTGAATGCGCCGAAATACGGCAATGATGACAACTACGTTGACCAGTACGCCACCGATATCACCGAGTGGACCGAGAAAGAGTGTCGTAAGTACGACATGCTCTACTCCACCCTCAGCCACGGTACGCTGTCGATCTCTAACAATACGCCAATTGGTGAGCTGACCAACGCCACGCCTAACGGCCGCCTCGCCTGGATGCCGCTGTCTGACGGCATCAGCCCGACTCAGGGTGCGGACAAACAGGGACCAACGGCAATCATTAAATCCGTCAGCAAAATGAACGTGGAAACCATGAACATCGGCATGGTGCACAACTTCAAGTTCCTGAAAGGCCTGCTCGATACGCCAGAAGGCCGCACTGGCTTAATTACGCTGCTTCGCACCGCCTCTATTATGGGTAACGGCCAGATGCAGTTCAGCTACGTCGATAATGAGGTACTGAAAAAAGCCCAGCAGGAGCCTGAAAAATACCGTGACCTGATTGTTCGCGTCGCCGGCTACAGCGCCTACTTCGTTGAGCTGTGCAAGGAAGTCCAGGATGAAATTATCAGCCGCACGGTAATTGAAAAATTCTGAGAATAAATCACAGGGAAGAGAAATGAACAGGGACGTTCATATTGATTCATGAGGTCGAGATGGTCACCACAAAGGAACTAACCGGGCGGATCTTCAACATCCAGAAATATTCGATTTACGATGGAGACGGTATTCGTACGCTGATTTTTTTCAAAGGCTGTAATATCCGCTGCCCATGGTGCTCAAACCCGGAAGGTCTGAACAGCAATTTTCAGGTTATGTACTCTCATGACAAGTGCATAGACTGTGGGGACTGCGTCAGCGTGTGCCCTTCCGGCACCCACTATCGGGCAAATATTAATGGTCATATGAAGCATATGATCAACAGGGAAGCCGACTGCAGCGGCTGTCGAAAATGCGCTGAAATCTGCACCCGTAATGCCATCGAAATCGTTGGCAAAGATTATACCGTCAGTGAACTGATGGATGTCATCATGCAGGACTACTTTTTCTACACCTCCTCGGGCGGAGGCGTCACTATCGGCGGTGGCGAGATGAGCCTGCAAACGGATTTCGCCGTGGCGCTATTTAGCGAATGCAAAAAGGTGATGATCAATACGGCGGTAGAAACGCAGGGAACCACGCCGCTGGAGAATTACAAAAAGCTGGCAGCCGTTACGGACACGTTTTTATTCGACCTGAAAGAGATGGACAGTGCCAACCATAAGGCGCTGTTCGGCATGGGCAACGAGCGCGTTAAGCGAAATCTGGAATGGCTGGTTGATTCAGGATCGACGGTGGTCATCCGCATTCCTTTGGTACGCGGATATAATGACTCTGAAGAATCAGTGGTCTCCGCAATTAATTACGTTAAGGATCTTTCTCGTCGAGGGAACATTCGAAGAATCGATATTCTCCCCTATCATCAGCTGGGGAAAAACAAATATCAAAAACTAGACATGATATATCCGATGAACGATGACCCAACCTTTACCCATGAAGAATTAAACCATATGGAATCCAGATTTAAAAACTTTGATTTTGATATTCGTTTAGTCAGACATTAACCCTTGTATTAAAATATCATTCAGGAGTTTACCCATGTCTTCCAGAAAAAAATGCTGGCTATGGCTGCTGCTGGTCATCGTCTCCGAAACTTCCGCCACCTCAACGTTAAAAATGTTTGATAACAGCGAAGGATTAACAAAAACGCTGCTGCTGGGACTTATCATCGTGCTCTATTGTATATGCTACTACTCTCTTTCACGGGCGGTAAGAGATATTCCCGTCGGCCTGGCCTATGCCACCTGGTCCGGGACCGGTATCTTAACGGTTTCAACCCTGGGTATGATTTTTTACGGTCAGCATCCTGATACTGCGGCAATTATTGGCATGTTAGTTATCGCCAGCGGCATCATTATTATGAATTTATTTTCCCGAATGGGCAGTGAAGACAGCGAAGAAACAACTGTTCAGCCAGCGGAACTCTCGAACAAAAGTTCGCCAACGCATTAAGAGGAAATGAAAATGGCTAATGTGGGATTTTTATGGCTGGCATTATCGATTTGCTCCGAAATCACCGGAACATCCATGATTAAAAAAACCTATGGATTCAGTAAATTTGCCCCTTCCGCCCTGGTTATTGTGGCCTATGCCGTCTGCTATTTTGCTTTAACCCGAGCCATGAGTACGATTCCTGTCGGCGTCGCTTATTCACTCTGGTGTGGTTTTGGTATTGTTGGCGTTACGCTGTGCTCGATGATTTTATATAAACAACGACCTGACCTGCCGGCCATATTTGCCATGCTGCTGATTATTTCAGGCGGGGTTATTATGAATGCGTTTTCAACGATGTAATCACAGCAATTGATACATTCAAACTTCCTGATTAAAAGCACATGAATTTAATAGAATGGCGGCGCAATGAAGTTTATTTCATCCGTTGCGCAGCCATAATAAATTCGTCGTTAAATCAGTGCAGAGGATGCTTCGTATAAAGGCTTATCGCGGCGGGGCGGATAGCTTCAACGCTGATTTCATACTCTTCAACGGTGAGTTTCTCCAGGCGTTCAACGTTTTCTTCACGGCCATGCAGCGCGATAATCAGCAGGGCAGGCTCCTGTGAGGCAGAAAGCGAAGACCAGTCGCCCAGATCGACACCTTTCATGTAGCCAAAGCACCACTCTTCTACCACGGTGTAGTCTTCGTCGTTGACGGTATTGATACCGAACAGCGGTTCGAACTGCTCCGGATAGCCGCTCAGGCGGTCGACGATGTCATTCATATGCTGGGAAAGCAGATCGTGAAAACGACGGAATTCCTCTTCAGACTCCCATTCAGGCATCTGGTCTTCACCGCCCCATATCGCCGGCAGCCATTCACCGGGTGGAACCTGTACCGGCGCGGAAACAATCGCCGTCAGCATCCCGTCCAGCTCGGAGGCATCGACCAGCGAATCTTCCGTCGAATATTTCATTAATACATCGTCCAGCCATTCCAGCTGCTCTTCCGTCAGGGGGCCCTGTTGCATAACGTTACCTCTCTCCACATAACATTTTCACCAGCCGCGCCGGTGAGTATGGGGGTATTCTGGTTGCCAGTGCAGAAAAAAGCTATCCTGACCGCAAAAAATGCCTCATGCGCGGAGAACGCAGCAGGCCGTTTTCTGTGCCGAACGTTGAGCTATTCGTGAGTTTTCTTGATAGTGGTCATTTCATATTGTCCCGTCGGATCCATCGACTCCATGGCTTTTTTTAATTCAGCCAGCGCGAACTTCAGGGCGGCAACCTCTTCTTTTAGCGCCTGCACCTCCTCCGTGGTGGTCACGGCGCCACCACGGGGAAATGCATTGAGCACATCAGACTCGTTAAAAACCCTGACCTGACGGTTATTTATCGTATCAAGCTGATATTTTAAACGGCCGCTATTGATAGCGTTATATACCGTCTTTCGGCTGACCAAAAACCGTTCAACGATATCACTCACTCTTAGTCTCGTTTCACTCACGGGCTGCTGTTCACCTTTAAATTTCGCCCTCTGTATGCATCGCCTGCGTAAAAAACCTGGCAACTTCTGCCGAAGAGAGCCGCACTAACTTTTTGACCGTCTCTTCATCGCCGAGAAACTGAAAAAGCGATTGTATCAACGTCACTTTTTCTCTGTCAGGTGCAATCGCCATCATCACAATGATTGTCGGTACAATAACCTGTTCAGGCTCGTCTGTTCGGTGGAATTCCACCATGCCATGATTAAGCGTTATTGTAAAACCAGTGCGAATGACATGTTCAAACTCCGCGTGTGGAATCGCAATACTGTGGGTTTCCATGTCAATTCCCGTGGGATATTCAGCCTCACGAAGGATAACGCTGTGGCTAAAATCGTCCTTAACAAATCCCTCATCGAACAGGGCACGGGCCATGCGTTGCAAAAGAGACTCGCGGCTTTCACCCGGCATGCTGACCAGCACCCGGTTTTCACTAAACATCATGACTGTTCTCCCCGGTCAGAGCGGCATTATTCTGTTCAAACTGGCGATCTTCCTCCATCAGCCTTTTTCTGTTCCACAGCACCAGGCAGAAGGTCACTATCGACAGCCCGGCCACACCCACCACTTTTAACCAGAATGCCTGAATAATTACCCAGGGCAGCATGGCACCGGCGTAATCGATACTGGATATACTGTTTGCCCCATTAGGCAGAGCGAAACCGGTGCTCACCGCCGTGCTGGTGACAATCGGTGCCAGGCTGGTTCCAATCAGTAGTGCGATCGTTAATGTCACTAAAGCGGTCAGCAGTGTACGAAACATGTCGCCACGGCAGACTGCCGTCACCAACACAAAGGCAAAAGGCAGCCCGGTTAATGAGGCAAACGGAAGGAACTCATTGCCTGGAACCACGGCAGCCAACAGCAGCATGACCGGGATCATCAACATGGAGACAGAAAGCGTGACCGGATGACCAACGCTGACTGCGGAGTCCAGACCGATAGCAATACGACCAAACGATCCCGCGCGGGCCTGCGCAATCTCCTGGATACGCTCGCTGATGGGATAAACACCTTCCATCAGCATCTTCGCCATGCGGGGAATAATCGTCATGACGGCGGCCATCGTGACGGCGGTTTGCAGAATATCCTTTACGCTGGCATTGGCGATAATCGCCAGGATAGCCCCGATAATCGCCCCCAGCGAAGCCGGGTCGCCCAGTATTGACAGATTTTTTTGGATAGACTCCGTATCAATACGAATATCCCGCACCTTTGGAATACGATCGACAATTTTACACACCAGCCAGGCAACGGGAACAAATGAAACTGAAAAGCCATGCGGCACGGCGATGGAAGGTAAATTAAGATGTTTTTCTACATCATCTACCGTTCTGTCGGCAATCACCATGGTGATAATACAGTTTACAGAGGCGGCGAATATGCCCCATCCCAGACTGCCGGTAATAATTGCCACTAACGACCCGGTAAAAGCGTGATGCCAGAGATTCCAGATATCAACGTTTAATACTCGGGTGGTGCGCGTATAAAGCATCAGTATATTGATTGCCACGCACACCGGGATCACCAGTGCACCGACGCGTGTTCCCATGGCGACCGCAGCCGCAGCGGGCCATCCCACATCAATCACCGTGAGCTTTAAACCGAAACGCCCGACGATGGCGTGACTGATCGGGGTCAATGCATCAATCATCAGGTTAACGGTAATGCTCAGCCCGATAAAACCAATGCCCACCATTAAGCCCGCTTTAATTGCACGGCTAAAGGGAAGGCGCAGCAGCAGACCAAAAATAATAAATATCAGGGGCATCATGACCGATGCCCCCATATTGACGATGTAATCAATTACAAACATGGCTCCGCTCCACCGTATTAGTTTGCGTTAATGAATTCTTTAATACTGGCGAAAACTTTATCTGTCCCTATTCCGGTTAATAATGGCAGCGCATTTACGACCGGAACGGAGACGGCAACGGGTGACGTTGAAACAATAAAGTCCACATCGTCTCGTGTTTTAGCCTCGGCAACGGTTCCCTGTGAAATACGAACCCGATCCTTGAGGCCTGAAGAATCCAGAAAAGCTTCAATCTTTTTCAGCGCTACGGTACTGGTCGCTACGCCTGCACCACAACAAATCATCATGTGTTTCATCATCGATCTCCCTGTATTGGTGAGTCGGATTAAAACACAGCTGAAAAACGCGATGTGTGATCTATGTGTAATTTTACACACTGAATACACAGTGTCAGTTTAACCGGCATTCCTGTCCTCTCTGAAGCCCCCCTGGCTTATTTTTCAAATGATAATAATTATCAGCAAAATCCAACTCTGTTAGACTCTGTTCGCTTTCTATCCCACTATTTTTCGTTAAGGTCCCCGGAGAGAACCATGACAGATGCTGATATGCATCCGGCTGTCCAGCCAGCTACGCAAACGATTGCGGCATACCGTAAAATCACCTGGCGACTCATTCCTTTTTTGTGCCTGTGCTATCTCGCGGCCTATCTGGACCGCATCAATATCGGCCTGGCCAAACTGCAAATGGCCAACGATCTCCAGCTCAGTGAAACCGCGTTTGGCCTGGGAGCCGGGTTATTTTTCGTCGGGTACATTCTGTTTGAAGTACCGAGCAACCTGATCCTGCAGCGCGTCGGGGCCAGCGTATGGATTGCCCGCATTATGATCAGCTGGGGGCTGCTCTCCGCCGCCACGCTGATGGTGCAAACCCCCGCGCAGTTCTACGCCCTGCGATTCTTCCTCGGCGTCGCGGAGGCCGGATTCCTGCCCGGCGTGCTCTTCTATCTGACCCGTTGGTATCCTTCCTGGCGACGCGGCCGCATTATTGCCCTGTTCATGATTGGCCTGCCGCTATCAAGCCTGATTGGCGCACCGCTGTCGGGCTGGATCATGACTCACTTTGACCAGCTGCACGGCCTGCGGGGCTGGCAGTGGATGTTCCTGCTGGAGGGATTGCCCAGCGTTTTACTCGGTCTGCTGACGCTGTGGGTGCTGCCGAACAGCGTGGCGCAGGCTGGCTGGCTCAGCCGTGAGGAAAAAGCATGCGTTCAACGGGAGCTGGATATTGATGAACGCGAGGGGCGCGAGAGTAAACATCGCCTGCGCGACGGGCTGCTGAATATCCGCGTGCTGATGCTCGGCGGCATCGATTTTTCTATTCTGCTCAGTGCCTACGCGATGGGGTTCTGGCTACCGACGTTAATTAAGCAGGCCGGAGTGACCAGTATCAGCCATATCGGTTATCTGACCGCCATACCCAGCCTGGCGGCACTGGTGGGGATGCTGCTGATTGGCTACAGTTCGGACCGCATGCGCGAGCGCCGCTGGCATATTATCGTGCCGTTTATTATCGGCGCGGGCGCGATGGCGGCCAGTACGTTTGCCGGGCACAGCGTGCTGGCCACGGTGCTGCTGTTTTCGCTGGCGCAGGCGATGATTATTGGTGCCGTGCCGGTGTTCTTTAGTCTGCCCGCGACGTTCCTGAAGGGTACTGCGGCGGCGGCAGGGTTTGCGCTGGCCTGTTCGGTGGCCAATATTGCCGGGCTGGTGAGTAATTCGATTATGGGTCTGGCGTTAGATCTGACCGGCAGCAGCAGCGGTGCGATGTGGTTTTTTGCGGTGTGTCTGCTGCTGAGTTCGCTGCTGGTGGTGGCACTGCCGGCGAAGCTGGTGAATCGTTAAGGATAGTGGGACGGAGTGAGCGCTGGCGGGTTGTGCCCCCGTTCGGGCTGGTCCTCGCGCCGCTTTGCGGTGCCTTCACTTCGTTCGTCAGCCTGACGGACCGGCTGAAACGGATGCCTGCAGAATCTGGAGCTAGCGCTGGCGGGTTGTGCCCCCGTTCGGGCTGGTCCTCGCGCCGCTTTGCGGTGCCTTCACTTCGTTCGTCAGCCTGACGGACCGGCACAGACGCGCGTCCTGCGCGGCTGTGCCTTTCGCCTGCGTCCTTGCAGGCGAATCCTGGCTTCCTCTCTCCGCTCAGCGCTGCGGATTGCCCGAACGGGGGCACAACCAGCCTGCTTTCTGACTTCCGGGTGGTCTGAGAAACCAAGCAGATCCTCACTGTTTCCGTTCAGCGCTGTAGATTGCACGACTGGGGGCACAACCAGCCTAGTTTCTGACTTCCGGGTGGCCAGAGAAACCAAGCAGATCTTCACTGTTTCCACTCAGCGCTGCGGATTGCCCGCTCGGGGAATAACTATCCCGTTTCTTACAGCAGTTTTGTCTGCCAGTTAAAAATCTCTCCATAGCAACTCAATACGACCGCTTAGATCTCATTTTGAGGTGTGATGCGACCTGGATTAGTCGATATTGCTTCAGAAAAGCTCCATCTGTTTCGGTATTCGGACCAGGTTCAGGAAACGGGTGTTTAGCATTAAAGAACTTACAAATATGCGACTCCTAAAACCATCGTTACAGCAGTTCGCAGTTCAGCAGGCAGTCAGGCAGTCAGGCAGTTAAAAGCGCACACAGAGTTTAAAGGAGGCCAGCCTCTGCGGCTGCCGGGTAATCCGCAGCGCTGAGGTGGAAGCTACGGGCCAGGAGACGCCAACAGGACGTTGGCGTCAGGCCTGGCGCGGGCAGGACGCCCGCTCCGGGCCGGTCCGGAAGGCACGAAGCTGTAACTGAAGGCATCGCGCATAGCGCGACGCGAGGACCGCCCGGCAGCCGCAGAGGCTGGCCTCCGAACACCGGACTACCCGCGAAAAACCGTCCCCATACACGACATCGATGCTGGAAGAATCGACCACAGCGCGACGCGAGGACCATCCGGCAGCCGCAGAAGCTGGCCTCCGAACATCGGACTACCCGCGAAAAACAGTCCCCATGCACGACATCGATGCTGGAAGAATCGACCACAGCGCGACGCGAGGACCATCCGGCAGCCGCAGAGGCTGGCCTCCGAACACCGGACTACCCGCGAAGAAGCTAACGCCTAACCCGTCAGAAACGGAACTCCCCACCGAACACCCATGTACGACCACGCGCAGTCGTATTCACCGACACGCCCTCGGCCGCCGTGCTCAAATCCTGGTTCATGCGGTTCAGTGCTTCCGCATAATCCCTGTTCTGCACGTTCTGCACCGTCAGGCGCAGCTGCAAATTATCGGTTACCTGATAGCTGCTGTAGAGATCGATAATCGTTGGGATCTTCGGCATGCTGTGCTTAGTCACTACGGTAGCATCTTCTGAATTCCACCAGTCAGGATCGAGGCGCTTCGACCTGCCGGTATATTTAATCAGGCTACCGATAGTCAGCTTCTCATCCAGCAGGCGCACCCCCAGATCGGCGGTAATATAGCGGCGCGGCAGATCGGCCAGATCGTCGTAAGCAAACAGATTTGAGGTACTGGCAATCGAGGTCGGCTGGTTGGTGTACTGCTCGCTGTAGGACAGATTCAGATAGGCGAGGCCCGCATCATAGTTCGCCTCCAGCTCGTAGCCCCGCGACTGCACCGGCGAGAGTGAATTAACGTAGACGTTGGCGTTAAAACCGGCCTCTGAATTATCAATATCCTTGCACAGCGAACCGTCGTAGCACAGGAAGAACGTTTCGCTGGTGATGTAGTCTTTGGTGCGGGTCTGATAAACCAGCGCCTTCAGCATCAGCTTATCTTTCTCCACCACCAGCCCTTCCAGATTCACGTTGGTCCCCAGCTGCCAGGTCTCCGCTTTTTCCGGCTTGAGGAACGGGTTCATTGACGCGCCGCCCTCGTTAGCAAAGAACACTTCCTGCACGTTTGGCGCGCGGGACGAGTGGCTGTAACTGACAAACGGCTGCAGCCACGGCGTGACCTGAGCAGAGAGCATGACCGACGGGTTGAAGGCTTTATCGTCAAGATCCAGCTCCGACTCGCCCTGCGGGAAGCATTTTTCATTATCGGCGCAGGCAGGCTTGCGGCCATTAACCTTGCTGCGGGTGTAGTTCAGGTTCAGATCGAGCTGGTAGATGTCTTTGTTGATCGTCAGTCCGGTATAGAGCGACTCGATCTTCTGTTTACCGGCCGGGGCAAACGCATTGCGATCGGTGTCATTCCACTGCTTAAACTGGCGGGTGTAATCGGTTTTCATCACCTTGCTGCCCAGCAGGAAGGTGAAATCATAATCATCCAGCGAGAAGCGGCTGGTGTTACTTAAATCTACCGCGTTGGACTTATTGGTGCTGGAAGAGCTGCGGAAATTAGAAAACGCATTCGGTACGAAGTTCTGGTTGGAACGGCTGCTGCTGAGCAACAGGTTCACACCCACCAGCTCGGAGAGCGGATTAAACTTATAGCGCAGCGAGTAGTCGTCGCTGGTGATATCACGGCGGGTGAAGGTGTTGCTGTAGTTGCGCCCGTTAAACTCAAACTTGTTGTAGCGGTCCGGGCTGAAATCCAGCTTGTACAGCTGCGACTGTGGGTTCTGCTTCATAAAGTCGGTGTCGTCACCGATAAAGTCTCTGCTGCTCTCCCCCGCGCCGTTTTTATAGGTGGCATAGGTGGTGGTGCCACTCATCCCCACCAGCGCGCCGAGCTGGCCGCCGTTACCGAACTCTTCAGTCTTGCCGGCTACCGACACCATGCCGCTGCGGCCCATACCGTTATCGCCCACTGAGAAGCGGCTCAGCACGCCCACCTGACGGCCTTCCTGCACCACATCGTCCACGCCGATAGTGCGGATGCCGGCGCTGCCCATCAGGGCGTTAACCCCCTGCGAACCGGCGCTGTTGCCGCGAGTGATATCAATCCCGGCAATAAAGTTAGGGTCGATCAGCACGGAGGCGGCACTGTTGCTGCCGCCGTGATAGTTGGTCGGTGCCATGCCGTAAAAGGTCTGCGTCACGCCATCAACCATGGTGTTAACGCGCCCCAGCCCGCTCATCCCACGAATGTTAACGCTCACCCCGCTCTGCAGCGGATCAAGCTGGGTGAAGGTGCCGGGAATACCGCGCAGGGTATTGTCCAGGCTTTGCAGCTTTTTATCGGCCGACCGCGAGCTGACCGCGCCGGGGGTGGAGAAGGTTTCGGCCGATGACCCCACATCATCGGCCTGCTTTTTATGATTGCTGTCCGACACGCTGAGCGTGGAGAAGACGGTGCTTCCCTTTTCCCCTTCGGCGGTGGCAACGGCAGGTATAACAAGGCAACTGGCTAACGCGAGGTTAGCAAAAGAGTAATATTTCAACGCGGTGCTCCTGGTGTCTGGCTATTTTTGTTATCAAGGTGAATCAAGAAACTGAATGCCTGCGCGGAGTCTTCAAGGCGGGAGTAGCGCCCTGCGTGGCCGCCGTGGCCCGCCTGCATATTGGTGGTCAGCAGGATTTTTGAGGCAGGATGGCGATTAACGGTGCGCAGGCGCGCGACGTATTTGGCGGCTTCCCAGTAGGGAACGCGCGAGTCGTACAGCCCGCTGGTCACCAGCATATTCGGATAGGCGCGAGGGCTGAGGTTATCGTAAGGGCTCCAGGCCTTGATCTGCCGGTAAGCGAGCGGATCGTTAGGATTACCCCACTCCTCATATTCCTGCTGAGTGAGCGGCAGCGTCTTGTCCAGCATGCTGTTCAGCACGTCGACAAACGGCACCTGCAGCACCACCGCCTTAAACAGATCCGGCGCCTGGTTTACCGCTGCGGCCAGCAGCAGGCCTCCGGCGCTGCCGCCCATGCCGTAAAGCCGCTCGGGGCTGCCGTAGCCCTGCTTAACCAGCCCACGGGAGGCGTCGATAAAGTCATTGAAGCTGTTCGGCTTATGCTCTTTTTTACCGTTGAGATACCAGTTAACTCCCTTCTCGCCGCCGCCGCGCACGTGAACCAGTGCGAAGACAAACCCGCGATCCAACAGGCTGACGCGCGGCGCACTGAAGGCCGCATCCAGACTGATGCCGTAGGCACCGTAGCCGTAGGTCAGCAGCGGATTTTCCCCTTTACGGAACAGATCCTTGCGATAAACCAGCGACACCGGGATCGATTCGCCGTCGCGCGCGGGCAGGTTAACAAACTCGCTGCGGTACAGGCTTAAATCAACGCCCGGCACCTGTTTCTGATGGACCAGCCGCTGCTGGCCGTCGTTGAGATCCCACTGGTAATAGCCCAGCGGCTTATCCAGCGAGGAGTAGAGGTAGTTGAAAGTGGTGGCTGCCGCATCGCCGTTGCTGCCGGGGCGCGCCATATAGCTGTTATCGGGGAAGGTCAGATCATGCCACTGCCCGTCGGCCAGGGTCAGTCTGGCAAAATGGGTCTGCCCGTCGCTGCGCCGGGCAATTACCAGCCAGCGGTCGAAGAGGAAGAAGTTCTCCAGTTCGCGGTCCGGCTGGGGTGCCACAACGGTATGCCATTTCTCCTCAGGGTAGCCGAAAGCGTAAAGGCCAAAGTTCTTATCCCAGATGTTACTGCGCGCGTAGAACTGGCCCTTGTTGTGGTCAACGTAATACTCCTGCCCTTTCACTCTGGCGCGGATGGTCTTCGGTTCGGCCTGCGGAACGCTAAGCGACAGCACCCGGGCTTCCGACGTGTCGTTGCCGCTCAGGGTGATAATCAGATATTCGCCGGAAGACGAACGTGAAATACCGGTGTAGAGACTGTCATCGTCTTCCTGGTAGACCTGACGATCCGGCGCACCGGAGCCGAGCATATGCTGCATCACCCGATACGGCGTCAGCGTCTGAGGGTGGTTCAGCACGTAAAAAATCGCGCTGCCGTCGCGGCTGAAGACCATATCGCCGGAGGTCTCTGCAAGGGTATCAGGCAGCCAGCGCTGCTGCTGCATATCCAGAATCGCAATTTGGTTCTGCCCCTCGCCGCGCGTGTCTTCGGCGATAGCGAGATAGCGGTTATCTTCGCTGACGGCATAGCGAGAGATGGCGTAATACGCATGTCCCTGGCTGCGCTGGTTCGCGTCTACCACCGGCTGCCACTCGCCGTCGCCCTGCTTACGCATCAGCAGCGGGTAATCGGCTCCCTCAGGGAAACGGCTCTGATAGGTGTAACCGTGGTTCTGCCAGGGCTGGGAGTAGTTATCCTGCGCCTGCCGTGCGCTCATCTCTTTGTAGAGCTGGCGGGTCAGCGGCTGCCACGCTTTGCCGATTGCGGCGGTGTACTGGTTTTCAGCGTTGAGGTAATCCAGCACCGCTTTATTTTTTCGCGTGGTGTCGCGCAGCCAGTGGTAATTATCCTGGCGACTGTCGTCGTGCGTCACATCGGTAAACGGTTTGCTTTGTGCAACCGGCGCAGCCGGCTGATTTTCGGCAATAGCTACGTGTGCGATCGACAGGACGCCGATCGCCAGACCCCAAAGGCGATTCATTTTTTAACAGACTCTCAATCAGTTTTTATTTTTTAAGGAAAAACTTATCGGCATGGTTACCGTATACCTTCCTGCCACCAGCAGTTCGGCGGGCGGCGGCGGCAGCGGACTGGCGCGCTCCAGCATTGCCAGCGCCTCGCGGTCGAGGGCAATGGTGCCGGAAGAGCGGTCCAGCCTGCTGCCGCTAATCTCGCCACCGGCGCTGACGGTAAAGGTCACCGTTGCCACCCCTTCCCGCTCGCGGCGGCGTGCCTCGGTCGGGAACTGCTTCACCCGGTTGAGTATGCCCATAGCCAGCCCCTCCCAGCTCAGCCGCACCCGGTCCATCTGTTCGGAATTACTCTCCACCGGCGCAGCGGTTCTGGCCGCCGGCTTCTGGGAAGGCAGCGGCGCAGCCCGGCTGTTCAGGGTAGCGTTACCCTCTACCGCCTGCTGGTTCAGCCGATTTTCTTTATGCACGTTCTGCTTTTTCACCGGCTTCGGTAGCGGTGTTTTCGGTTTTTTCAGCGCCAGTTCGCCGTCATCGGCGGTCACCGCGCGATGCGTTTCCGTCTTCTCCGGGGTCACCTGCGCGCGGGAGGCCTCAACCCGTCGCTGCTGGTTAACACCAATCGGCATATCCAGCGGCACCTTTTCGGTTTGAACTTCCGGCGCAAACTCCAGCATCACCGCAGGGGGAGAGTTAACGGTGACGTGCTGCTTTTCGAAGGTGACGATCGCCAGCAGGGCAATAATGCCGTGTGCCGCCATGCTGAGCAGCGTTCCCCGCCCCCACGGCTGCGGAACCTGCCGGGCTTCGCTGTGGAACATCGTACTCATTACTGACCCGACGCCGGGATATACCAGACATAGTCAGCCTGATCGGGCGTTACTTCGGTGCCGCTGGCCGCCAGAATCAGCACCTGCGGGCGCGGTGCGTTGAGATCCTGCAAATGCAGCGGCACGCCAAGACTTTTCGCCGCGTGGTAGCCACCGGCAATCAGCAGCGCCGGGCGCGACGCATTCATCAGCTGCTGCGCCATAAAGCGGTCGCGATTCTGCTGAACCGACAGCATCGATTTCAGCTGCTCCGGCGCCATTTTTCCGCCGTGCATGGCCATAATCACCGAAGCCAGCGTATTACGGACTTCGGGCTGAGACGCGTGCTCACCGGCCGGGAACTGCGGATCGGCATAGAATGCCTCAACCTGCGAACGGCTGAGGTTAGCGGCCAGCAGCGGAGCCTGACCGTGCAGCGCGGACATCACCACGCCGCGATAAAGCGGCCACGGCCAGCCGGTGCGCCACTGCAGCAGCTCCTGAATGCGCTGCTCGCGAATATACGGATCGGATTTCAGTCCTTTCTGCAGCTCGCTGACCGCAGCCTGCTGGTCGTTATTGATCATCTCCATCAGCACGCTGCCCTGCGGGCGCTTCTTTGCCAGCTGCTCAATCAACCACTGTTCGGCCTGGTGATGCCGCGCGTCGCTGTGCTCTTCGCCAACGATCACCATTTGCGCCGTGCTGAGCGCATCCAGCAGCGCCTGCGGCGTCAGTGTACGCGAGGTATCCAGCGCCTTAATCGTTGAGGCTGACGCAAACTCAGAAACAGACGCCGCCTGCGGCGAAGCCGTTTTAGGCTGCTGGCAGGCGGTCACTAATGAGGCAAGAGAGAGCAGCAGCACGCTAGCGGCTAATTTTGTTTTCATCATCATTGATATAACGTTGTGCCAGTCTTCTTCGCGAAGACTCCCCAGAAAAGCCACGGCGCGGCGAAAATGAGACATTATTCTTTTTGATAATGAATATCAATATTACTATCATTCTTATTACTAATTTTTAGCGTTTGCCTGCAAAAAATTAGCATCAGTGCTAGCAATGATGATTACAGGAAGGGTCTCGCGGGTGACGTCGGGGTTCAGACGGTGGCGTTTTTCCGGTTGCTCACCCGCCAGCCGTGCTGACGCTGCTGCAAAAGCTGCTGATGGTGATACTGCAGATCGGCCAGCGAGAGCTGCTCTACCGCCTCCGCCGTCAGCGCAGGGGCCGGATCCTGCTGCTGCAGCCACCGCTCGCGGCTGGCCGTCAGCGGATCGTCAGTATGGGGATTGAGTGAATCCAGCAGAACCCGACGATGTTCCGCCAGCTGCTCCGCCGTAATGGTTGAAAGTGATGTCGCCATCCGCTGTAAAAATGCCTCAATCGCCTGCCACAGCTCATCATGTCCGAGCGCTGGCGACTGCAGACAGAACAGAATCCCCGACTGCCCGGCCACCTGCCATAACCGGCAGCTGACCACGTAACCGATATTCTGCTCCACTCTGAGCTGCTGGAAAAACGCGGGCTGGAAGATCAGCGCCAGGCATCGCCACGCGGCCACGGCCTGCGGGGTCATCGCGGTTATCGGGCAGAACAGCACGACGGCGGCATCCCGGCTGTCGGTGGCAACGGTATATTCCCGCTGCGGTAGAGGCAGCGTGCGCGGTGCCTCAGCCGGCGGATTAACCGCGCCGGGGAAGCGCGAAAGCTGCATGCCGATGTGCTGATGCAGATCGCGACTGCCGCCATACAGGCTCGCCTGCCAGGGCATGGCGGGCAGCGGCGATGCGGGCAGCGAACGGCTGTCGTTCTGCCACAGCGACGGCAGGGCGGCAATCAACGCACGCGCGGCAATATCGCCCTGCTGTGCGCGCTGCTGCCGCTGATATTCCCGCTCACCCTGCGCAATCGCTGCGGCGGGCAACGCGGCCAGCCGCGCCGTCAGCGAGGAAAGCGTCCCCGTCATCAGCTCGGGAGAGCCGCTCAGCTGGATCAGCCACAGCCCCTGATAACACTTTATCGTCAGCTCACCGCCGCCGTGGGCGCAGCTCCCGGCCAGCGCCCGCAGCGCGGCCTGCATAATCTGTCCCCAGGGCAGCGGCACCGCTGCCGCCGGGCTGAGCAGCAGCACCGCCTGCCCGCCATCGGGATCGTGATGCGGCAGCGGCAGCGCAGCGGCAGGGCTTTCAGCAGCGATTAGCGGCTGCGGGTGCGGGAAGAAATTCAGCACGGGCATAACAGCGGGCAGTGCTGGCTTATCGAACCGACGCGCCGCCAGAGGCAGGCTGAATCCCTGCCCGGTGATTTGTTTATCGCCTGGACCTCGTGACTCAGTTCCCTGCTCGCCGCTGCGCAGCCGGGTCAGATTTTCCGCTACCAGCTGCGCCAGAAGCGGCTGCCAGCGCAGCGGCCACGCTTCCGGCGGCGCAAAGCCAAACGCCCGCTCGCGTAGCCGGTCCATCACCGGCAGCCGGTTAAACTCCCGCACCGCCAGCGCCGCATAGTGCTGGAGCTGCCCGTCGCTCAGCCCCGCCAGCCGCCGCAGCCAGTGATGCAACAGCCCTTCCGCCACTGCCGCGTGCTGCGGTTCGACCAGCGTCAGCTCAATGCTCAGCACCTGCTGCTCCGCGCTGATGTAGGGCCGCAGCACGCGCAGTTCGTCGCACAGCCCTTCGGCCCGCAGCGCGGCCATCAGGCTGCCTTCGGCCTCATCGCACAGCAGCTGGCGCAGCAGGGTCAGCTCCTCGCTGAAGTCCCCACTCAGCAGGAAGGAGAGCCGCAGCCGTTCGCCGTCCGGGCGCTGCAAGACATAGTCCCGCTGCACTGTCAGTTCCAGCAGCGGAATGCGAACGTTTGAAATTTGCGCGGGTAAAGCGGTCGTTGATGGCACCGTCTGGCTCCGCGGCATCGGCGGCGAATCGGTCTGAACGGGCTGTGAAGATAGCGCGGGTAACGAGGTCGCTGGCAGCGGAACAGGTCGTGATGCAGTATGCGGCAGCGGAGCCGGAGATGGCGATGATGCCGCAGTCTGTTCCGATGATATCTCCGCCAGAGCTTCATCCGCAAAACGCAGCCCGGCCCGTTCCGCCAGCCGCCACAGCTCATCAGCAGACTGCGGGCCATGGAGCCACAGCGTGGTATTCGCGCCGTGATAAGCCCGCCGGTGAAAGTGCCGCAGCGCCTCGCGCAGCGCCACCGGGTCCGTGCCGAAATGCACCTCGTCCCCGACATGGAACCGCTGCCACGGATGGGCAGCAAATGCCGCGCTCAGCGCCGCGTCCGCCAGCGTGTCCTGATGGCCGCTCAGCAGACGATACTCCGCATCAATCGCCGCCGTTTCCTGGCGGATGGCGCTTTCCGCCAGCAGCGGGGCCACCAGCATATCGGTCAGCCGCGAAAGCCCGTTCGCCAGCAGCGCAGGCGGGCACTCAAAGAAGAAGGCCGTGCTGTCAGCCAGGGTGGTGGCATTCAGCCGCCCGCCCTGCGCCTGCATCCACATCATCAGGCGCTCGTCATCCTGAAAAGCGGCGCTACCGGCAAACAGCACGTGCTCCAGCAGATGGGCCAGCCCGGGCCAGGCAGCGGGCTCGTGCAGGCTGCCAACGCCAACCTGAACCAGCGCCGAGGCGCAGCGGGCCTGCGAGTCCGTAATAATGCGGACCTGAAGACCATTGCTGAGCTGGCGCGGGTGAACCGTCATCGGTCAGACTTTGAAAATCAGCTGGGAATTAACCCGCTCGGAGTTGGCGCGGTTGCGGAACTGCAGCTGGTCAACGCGCATCGTGGTGCAGTCGGCCTGTTCGCGGGCGGCGAGGATTTTATGATGATGCTCAGACTTGCTGCACACCGGATCGGCATTGTCCGCGTTGCCGGTCAGCATAAACGCCTGGCAGCGGCAGCCGCCGAAGTCCTTCTCTTTCTCCGAGCAGGATCGGCAGGGTTCCGGCATCCAGTCGAAGCCGCGATAGCGGTTAAAGCCGAAGGAGTTAAACCAGATATCCTGCAGGCTCTGCTCCAGCACGGACGGGAACTGTACCGGCAGCTGGCGCGCACTGTGGCACGGCAGCGCGGTGCCTTCCGGCGTCACGCTCAGGAAGATCGCGCCCCAGCCGCCCATACAGCCTTTCGGACGTTCTTCGTAGTAATCCGGGGTGACGAACAGCAGGTTGGTCAGATTATCGCTGGCGGACATCTTCTCGCGATAGCGGGCAACCACCGCTTCGGCGCGTTCAATCTGATCGCGGGTCGGCAACAGCCCTTCACGGTTCAGCTGCGCCCAGCCGTAGAACTGACAGGTCGCCAGCTCCACGTCATCCGCTTCCAGCTCGATGCACAGTTCGATAATGCGGTCGATCTGGTCGATATTATGGCGATGCAGCACGAAGTTCAGCACCATCGGGTAGCAGTGCGCCTTCACCGCGCGCGCCATCTCCAGCTTCTGCTGGAAGGCCTTCTTCGATCCGGCCAGCGCGGCGTTCAGCGTCTCGTCGCTGGCCTGGAAGCTGATCTGAATATGGTCGAGGCCCGCTTCCGCGAAGGAATCGATCTTTTTCTGCGTCAGGCCAATCCCCGAGGTGATCAGGTTGGTGTAGAAACCTAAATCACGCGCCGCACGGATCAGCTCCGGAAGATCTTTGCGCACCAGCGGCTCGCCGCCGGAGAAACCGATCTGCACCGCGCCCATGGCGCGGGCCTGTTTAAAGACCTCAATCCACTGCTCGGTGGTCAGCTCTTTCTCCTGCTGGGCAAAGTCCAGCGGGTTCGAGCAGTAGGGGCACTGCAGCGGGCAGCGGTAGGTCAGTTCGGCCAGCAGCCACAGCGGCGGGTTGACCTTATTTTCAGGCTGGGTCACGTAATATTATCCACTTCTGTTCCCTCGCCTGGGCGAAGAAATCCTGTACATCGTTATCTACGCCGCCCGCTTCCGGGAAGCGATCGTTTAGTGCCTGAATGATGTCGGCCAGCGTGCGCTTACCGTCCACCAGCTCAAGGATCGCCGTGGCGCTGTCGTTCAGCTTGGCCATGCCTTCCGGGTAAAGGATCACATGGCAGTTCTGCACTTCTTCCCACTGCAGGCGGTAGCCGCGGCGGAACATCGGAATAGTTTGCGGGTTGCTCACAGCAGTTTTCCTTTATGCCAGACGGGCTGGTCGGTAACGGTATGATACGGCGGACGATCCAGGGCGTAGGCCATGGTCATGGCGTCCAGCATGGTCCACAGAATATCCAGTTTGAACTGCAGGATCTCCAGCATGCGCTGCTGTTTTTCCACGGTGTTGCAGTATTCCAGCGCCAGCTCAAGGCCGTGCTCAACGTCACGACGCGCCTGGCTCAGACGACCACGGAAGTAGCCGTAGCCCTCTTCCTCAATCCAGGTGTAGTGCTGCGGCCAGCTGTCGAGGCGCGACTGGTGGATCTGTGGCGCAAACAGCTCGGTCAGCGAGCTACAGGCGGCTTCCTGCCACACCGCACGGCGGGCAAAGTTGACGTAGGCATCGACGGCAAAGCGCACGCCCGGCAGCACCATCCGTTCGGAGAGCAGCACATCGCGATCCAGCCCGACCGCTTCACCCAGCCGCAGCCAGGCTTCGATGCCGCCGTCGCTGTCACCGTAACCGTCGTGGTCCAGAATACGCTGCACCCATTTGCGGCGGGTCTGCGCGTCCGGGCAGTTGGCCATAATCGCCGCGTCTTTCAGCGGGATATTGGTCTGGTAGTAAAAGCGGTTCGCCACCCAGCCCTGGATCTGCTCGCGCGTCGCCTCGCCGTTGTGCATGGCGATATGGTACGGGTGATGAATATGGTAATAGTCGCCGCGTGCGCGCAGCGCCTGTTCAAACTGCTCGGGGGTCATCAGTGCTGGCTGGCTCATAGGTCGATACTCATTCCGTCAAAGCTGACCTCAATGCCGCGCTGCGTCAGCGCATGGCGCTCCGCCGAGGATTCATCGAGGATCGGATTGGTGTTGTTAATATGGATCAGGATCTTGCGGCGGGCAGGCAGATTGCTGAGCAACGCCATCAGCCCCTGCTCTTCGCCCAGCGCCAGATGGCCCATATCGCGCCCGGTATTGCGCCCCACGCCGGTGTTGGCCAGTTCGTTGTCCTGCCACAGCGTGCCGTCGATCAGCAGGCAGTCGGCCTCCTTCATCAGATCCAGCAGTCCGGCATCCGGCTCGCCCAGCCCCGGCGCATACAGCAGCTTGCTGCCGGTGACCGTATTCTCAATCATCAGCGCGATGTTATGGCCGGGCAAAGGCCGCCCGCGATACGGCGAGTACGGCGGTGCATTGCTGAGAATGGGGATGGCGGTAAAGCGCAGTGCCGGGCAGACCGCGACCGAAAACGGCTCTGCGGGCTGGATGGCGTGATGCACCAGGCCACCGTTCCAGTGGGCAAGCATGGTAAAGATCGGAAAACCGGAGGTCAGATCCGCGTGTACTTCCGGCGTGCACCACACCTGGTGCGGGCAGCCCTCGCGCAGGTTCAGCAGGCCGGTGCAGTGATCGATCTGGCTGTCGGTCAGGATAATTGAGCCGATCGCCGTGCCGCGCAGTACGCCATGTTTGTTTAATTCGGGATTGGCGGCAATCTGATGGCAGATATCCGGCGAGGCATTGCACAGCACCCAGTCGGTGCCGTTATCGCTGACCGCGATTGAAGATTGGGTACGCCGCGTGGCAGGGATGCTGCCGTCGCGCACGCCCTGGCAGTTGCGGCAGTTACAGTTCCACTGCGGGAATCCACCGCCCGCCGCAGAGCCAAGCACTTTGATTTTCATGGGTAAACCGGGAAAAAGGGAAAAAATGCCCGCGGAACACAGCAGGCATTATCTGCAACCGGGATAACCCGGCGGGCAGAAATATTAACGGTTAGAAATGTACAGAGTCACTTCTAAGCCCAGACGCATATCGATGAAAGTAGGTTTAGTCCACATACTCATATCCTCTAAAAAGCGCTAAAAACTCCCTCCACCGGACGCGCCAGGTGAAAGGCATGTTGTCAAATTACAAGAACTTGGCGGCGCAAATGTTGCGCCTATGATAAATCGATATCAACCCTTAATTCTTTGTGGATAACTCAACATTGAACTATTTGGTTCAAAAACCACGATTTATTTCTGCCAGGTTTGTCGTAAAACCCGCAGCCAGTTCGCATAACACAGCTTGTTTATCAGCTCTTCATTATAGCCCGCTGCCCTGAGTGCGTTCAGCAGTCGTGGCAGGCCCGTCACGTCGCCGATCTCATCCGGCACGTTGATGCCGTCAAAGTCAGAGCCGAACGCCACTCGGTCCTCTCCCAGCTTCTCCAGCAGGTAATCCAGGTGCTGCACCATCACGCTGAGCGGGGTGTTGCCGTCGCGCTTTCCGTCGCTGCGCAGGAACGAGGTGCCGAAGTTCAGCCCAACCAGCCCGTCGCTTTCTTTAATCGCCGCCAGCTGATCGTCGGTCAGGTTACGCGGCTGCGGGCACAGCGCATGGACGTTAGAGTGGCTGGCGACCAGCGGCGCGTCGCTGAGTTCAGCGGTCTGCCAGAAGGTTTTCTCATTCATGTGCGACAGATCGATCATCAGCCGGTGCTGGTTACAGGCGCGGATCAGCCGCTTTCCGGCCTCGGTCATCCCCTCACCGGTATCCGGTGAGCCGGGAAAAGTGCCGTTAATGCCGAAGCCGAAACGGTTAGGGATGTTCCAGAACGGCCCGATGCTGCGCAGCCCGGCAGCGGCCCAGCCTTCCAGCTGGCTCAGATCCTCATCCAGCCCTTCGGCACCCTCAATATGCAGCACCATTGCCAGCACGCCCTGCGCCATGCACTGCTCGATATCGCTGACGCTGCGGCAGACGCGCGCCTGCCCCGCCGACCGCTCTGCAATCTGCTGGAGGATAGCGATCTGCTGTTCGGTGATCGCCAGCGGATTGTGGCGCAGCGCTTCCTGCTCCGCATCACGCTTGAAGAATTTCGCCACGTAATCCGCAGGCGGTACAAACACGGCAAACAAGCCCCCGGCAAAACCGCCCTGCCGCATGCGGTTCAGGTCGAGATGGCCGCCAAGGCGCTGCTGAAGAAAGGCTTCGGCCGGGCGTTCAGGATGATGCAGCCACAGGTGCAGCAGCACGTCGTTATGGCCGTCAAAAACCGGCTGGGGGATATCGCTCATTCACACTGCCTTTATCGCGCGGGTAACACCAAAGCATAACGCAGTTTTCGCCGTTGTCAGAACCGACGCTCAGATGGTTTCGCCCATAAAAATTTGATAGCTGAGGTCCACCGAGTCGGCGGTAAAGCTTTCATCGCTGATTTTTTTCAGCAGCAGCTCCGCGGCGGTGTAGCCGATCGCATAGCGCGGGGTGATCACGCTGGCCATCGTCGGGTACATTTCCCGGCTGATATCCAGCCCGTGGAAACCGGCAATGGCAATGTGGCCCGGCACCGCAATCCCCTGCCGCTGGCAGAAGAGCAGCGCGCCCAGCGCCAGGTCATCGTTGGTGCAGAACACCGCATCCAGATCGGGATACTGTTCCAGCGCGGTGGTGAGCATTGCCGCGCCCAGCTTCTGCGAGGAGATGGCTTTCGGGTTGATTCGCCGCCCCTCGCCGCCCCGCTCGCTCATTGCCTGGCAGTAGCCGCGATAGCGAAACTCATCGCGCCGGTCATCCTGCGATCCAAAGTAGATAATGCGCGTTCGGCCCTGATCGAGCAGCGTTCGCGTCATGTCGTAGCCCGCGCTGTAGTTGTTAAAGCCAACCTGCATATCGAGGCAGGCACCCTGGGTATCCATCACCTCCACAATCGGGATTTTCGCCGAGCGCAGATACTTCACCGCCCGCAGCGTATGGTCCTTCTCGCTGAGCAGAATGCCGTCGATATTGTAGGAGAGCAGGTTAATAATCTGCTCCTCTTCCGCCTGCTTATCGTAGTTATAGTTGGCGATTAACGTCTGATAGCGCCCCTCTTTGGTGGCGGCTTCAATGCCGCTGAGCAGGTCGGCGAATATCTGGTTTTTAAACGAGGGGATCAGCACGCCCAGCGTATAGCTCCTGGCATTGAGCAGCATCTCCGGCGCGCGGTTGGGAATGTAGTTAATCTCTTCGATGATCCGGGCGATTTTCGCCCGGGTTTCCGGCGCAACGCGCTCTGGCGTGCGCAGATAGCGGCTTACCGTCATCCGGGTTACGCCAGCCAGCGTGGCGATGTCCTGTAACGATATGCGGTGCGATCTCATAAGCTTCCATGGAATCAGAAAAAAGTAAAAAGGGCCAGGCAAGCCTGGCCCTTACGGGATGACGACGGAGGTAACCGGCCGCCTGACAGATTAGTGAATAATGGCGTTCAAAATCAATACGCCGGCCAGACCGAGGAAGGAAATCAGCGTTTCCATCACCGTCCAGGTTTTCAGCGTCTCGGTCACGCTGAGGTTGAAGTAGCCCTTGAACAGCCAGAAGCCCGGGTCGTTGACGTGTGAAGCGATAACGCTACCGGAACCCACCGCCAGCACCATCAGCGCCGGATCGGCGTGGGTGATGGCAATAATAGGGGTCACGATACCGGCGGTGGTGATCGCCGCCACGGTGGCCGATCCCAGCGCAATACGCAGCATCGCCGCCACGGTCCAGCACATCAGCAGCGGAGACAGCGACGAGCCTTTCATCATGTTAGCGATATAGTCGCCCACGCCGCTGTCCACCAGCACCTGCTTAAAGGCACCGCCACCGGCGATAATGAACACGATCATCGCAATTGCACCGATGGAGGAACTGCACATCTCCATCACTTCGTCCATCTTACGGCCGTTGCGCAGGCCCAGAGTGAACACCGCAATCACCACCGCGATAAACAGCGCCACCGCCGGGTTACCGACAAACTCAAAGAACTGGCGCAGCACGTTCTCTTTCGGCGTGGTCAGCTCAAATACCGCCGCCACCGCCATCAGGATCACCGGGATAACCGCCGCGAAAATACTGGTCCAGAAGCCCGGCATTTCATGGTCTTCAAAGACTTTCGGGTTATACAGCCCTTCCGGCGGTGACTTTTCAAAGTTTTTCAGGAATTTGGAGAACACCGGCCCGGCAATAATCACCGTTGGGATAGTAATGATCATGCCGTACAGCAGCGTGGTGCCGAGGTTAGCGCCAAAGATAATGGCGATAGCGGTCGGGCCAGGATGCGGCGGCAGGAAGCAGTGGGTCACCGACAGCGCGGCCACCATCGGCACGCCGACGTACAGCAGCGGCAGGCGAGCGGCGGCTACCACGGTAAACACCAGCGGCAGAAGCAGGACGAAGCCGATTTCATAGAACATCGCCAGGCCAACCACCAGGCCGGTGACCATCAGCGCCCACTGCACGCGCTGTTTACCGAAGGCGGCAATCAGCGTAGTGGCAACGCGCTGCGCGGCACCGGTATCGGAGACCAGCTTACCGAGCATGGCACCGAAGCCGAGGATCAGCGCCAGCCCACCGAGCGTGCCGCCAACCCCTTTCTGGATCGAAGCGATAACCGCCAGCGGCGTCATCCCTTCGGCCACGCCGACCACGGCAGAAACAAAAATCAGAGCGATGAAGCCGTTGACCTTAAATACGATCATCAGCACCAGAAGCAGAATGACCCCAATGGCTATTATTGTAATGGGCATAGAAATTCCTGTGTTTTAAAAAGTCCGGTGTCTTAAGGTGTAGCCGCTTACACTGCGACGCGCATCCCGCCATCAACAAAAAGCAGGTGCCCGTTCACAAAATCAGAGGCTTTTGAAGCAAGGAACACCGCAGCACCGATCAGCTCTTCCGGGTTGCCCCAGCGTGCAGCCGGTGTACGTTTACACAACCATGAGGTGAAGGCTTCATCATCCGCCAGCGCCTGGGTCATTTCGGTTTTAAAGTAGCCCGGCGCGATGCCGTTCACCTGAATATTGTGGCGCGCCAGCTCAACGCACATGCCGCGCGTCAGCATGGTCACCGCGCCTTTAGAGGCGGCATACGGCGTGATGGTGTCGCGGCCCAGCTCGCTCTGCATTGAGCCGATATTGATGATTTTGCCCTGCTGACGGGTCACCATCTGGCGTGCCACCGCCTGAGAAACCAGGAATACCGCCGTCTGGTTCACGGCGATAACGTCGTTCCAGTCCTGCTCCGGGAACTCCAGGAACGGGCGACGGCGCTGAATACCGGCGTTGTTTACCAGCACGTCGATCGGCCCGATCTCGCTCTCAATTTTTTCCACCGCCGCATTCACCGCCGCAGACTGGGTGACGTCAAACGCCACCGCGTGCGCCTTAAAGCCCTGCTGCTGCAGCGCAGCGGCGGCTTTATCCGCCCCTTCCTGCGTGGTGGCGTTGATGATCACTTCGGCACCGGCTTCGGCCAGCCCTTTCGCCATCAGAAAACCAATGCCGCGGCCGGAACCGGTGATCAGTACACGTTTGTTTGCCAGAGAGAAAAGCGTAGTCATGATTTGTCCTTAAAAAGTCAGCTGCACTTTGGCGGCTTTTTGTTTATCACCGGCAAACACCAGTGCAGCGTCGATATTCTGATAATCGTATTCACCGCTGAACAGCGGCAGCGGGTTCACCGTGCCGTTGCCCAGCCACTCCACCGCCGTATTGAACTCGGTGGTAAAGCGGAAGGAACCAACCAGTTTTATTTCTTTGGCGATCAGCATCATGATCGGGAAGCCCGGCACGTCGCCGCCCATACCTACCTGCACCAGCGTGCCTTTCGCCCGGGTCACTTCCAGGCAGCGGGTCAGCGAAGACGGATGGCCAGAGGCTTCAAACGACACGTCAAAATAGCCTTTATCCGCCAGGTAAGGCGCGAAGTCGCCGTTGGCTGCATGAATGGTGTCGGTAGCCCCCATCGCTACCGCCATCGCCAGCGAGCGCTCGCTGATGTCGGCACAGACCACTTCCGCCGCGCCTTTGGCTTTTGCCGCTGCGGCAATCAGGCAGCCGATGGGGCCCACGCCGGAGATAAAGACTTTTTTGCCCTGCAGATCGCCGCCCTGATTGGCCGCGTGAATGCACACCGCCAGCGGTTCGGCAAACACCATCACCTTGTCATCGGCCTGGTTATCGAAAGGAATGCACTGGCTGCTGTCGACCACTTTGTACTGGGTGAAGCCGCCGTCCACGTGCGGGAAGTACATGGCGCTGCCGAAGAAGCGCATGCCGGTGCACTGGTTCTCTTCCTGCGCTTCGCAGTATTTGCAGTGCCCGCAGGGTTTGGACGGGTTCACCGCCACTTTCTGATTCTCTTTCAGCGCCGGGTTATCACTTTTCACCACGTAGCCAATCACTTCATGACCGAGGATCATCGGCATTTTCACCGCAAAGTTGCCGACCTTGCCGTGCTGATAGTAGTGCAGATCGGAACCGCAAATGCCGCCGCGCGTGATGCGCACCAGCGTGCCTTCGCCCTGGTAATCCACCTGCTGGCTGACAACCTCGACCTGCTCTTTACCGTTGATCATGCAGGACTGCGTGGTAGTACTCATGAGAAACCTCTAATACGTATTCATTGAGGCGCCTATGAGAACGATTTTTTAGATGCAAAACTGTGAATCAGATCACTAAAAATCATGTTACTAAACTCATGTTACGCATAACGTGAAGCGACTACCCTTTCGGAGAAACGTTAATCAGTGGCATACATCACAAAGCGAATAACTGCACTTTCGTCGCGGTCATATGATCGCTACAGTTAACTCATCCGACCACTTCCGGGATTTAAGATGAGCGTGTCACTGTTCTCTCCGCTGGACCTGGGATTTACCCAGCTCAAAAACCGTTTTCTGATGGGTTCAATGCACACCGGGCTGGAGGAGCATCCGCAGGGTGCCGAAAGGCTGGCGGCGTTTTACGCCGAGCGCGCCCGCGCCGGAGTGGCGCTGATCGTCACCGGCGGTATCGCCCCGACGCCGGAGGGCGTGGTCAGCCCCGGCGCCTCGGTGCTCAACGACGAGTCGCAGCTTGCACACCACCGACGGGTTACCGACGCCGTGCATCAGGCCGGTGGGAAAATTGCCATGCAGATCCTGCATACCGGGCGCTACAGCTACCAGCCCGGTCTGGTTGCCCCTTCGGCGATTCAGGCCCCGATCAATCCCTTTACCCCGCGCGCGCTCAGCCACGAAGAGATCCTGGCGCTGATCGCCGCCTATGCCCGCTGCGCGCGTCTGGCCCAGCAGGCCGGGTACGACGGCGTGGAGATCATGGCATCCGAAGGCTATCTGATTAACCAGTTCCTGGTGACCCATACCAATCAGCGCGACGATGAATGGGGCGGCGATGACGTGCGCCGCCGTCGCTTTGCGCTGGATATTCTGCGCGCGGTGCGGGCGGCGGTGGGTGACGAGTTTATTATTATTTTCCGCCTGTCGATGCTGGACCTGGTCGACCAGGGCGGCACGCTGGATCAAACCATCACTCTGGCGAAGGAGGTGGAGCAGGCGGGGGCCACACTGATCAATACCGGCATCGGCTGGCACGAGGCGCGTATTCCGACAATCGCCACCGCCGTGCCGCGCGCGGCCTTTGCCTGGGTGACGCAGACGCTGAAGCAGCATCTGCGCATTCCGCTGATTACCACCAACCGCATTAACCACCCGGATGTGGCGCAGGCGCTGCTGGACGACGGCTGCGCCGATATGGTGTCGATGGCGCGCCCGTTCCTGGCCGATGCCGAATTCGTGCTGAAGGCACAGCAGGGGCGCAGCGATGAGATCAACACCTGCATCGGCTGCAATCAGGCCTGCCTGGATCAGATTTTTGCCGGCAGGCTGACCTCCTGCCTGGTCAATCCCCGCGCCTGCCACGAAACCACCCTGCAGCCGCTCCCCCTGACCGTGCGGAAAAACCTTGCGGTGGTCGGTGCCGGGCCTGCCGGGCTGGCGTTTGCGGTGAATGCCGCCGCACGCGGGCATCGGGTGACGCTGTTTGACGCGCGGCCGGAAGTCGGCGGGCAGTTTAATATCGCCCGGCAGATCCCGGGGAAAGCGGAGTTCAGCGAAACCCTGCGCTACTTCCGCCGTCAGCTGGAGATCCACGGCGTGACCCTGCGGCTGAATCAGTACGTCAGCGCGGCGCAGCTTGCGGATTTTGATGAAGTGGTGCTGGCTACCGGCATTGAACCCCGCACGCCGGCGATACCGGGGATCGATCATCCGTCGGTTCTCAGCTATCTGGACGTGATCCGCGATAAAAAACCGGTGGGGCAGCGGGTGGCGATTATCGGCGCGGGCGGCATCGGCTTTGATACCGCAGAATATCTGGTACAGCCCGCCGCCGCCGAACCGCAGACGATCGCCGGGTTCTGCGAAGAGTGGGGCATCGACCGCACGCTGACGCAGCCCGGTGGCCTGACCCGTCCGGTAGCGCCACACAGCGCCCGTCAGGTGTGGCTGCTGCAGCGCAAACCCGGGAAGCCGGGCGCGGGGCTGGCGAAAACCACCGGCTGGATCCATCGCGCCAGCCTGCAAATGCACGGCGTGCAGATGTGGGGCAGCGTTGAGTATCAGCGGATTGACGATGGCGGATTGCATATTCTGCGCGATGGTGAACCGCTGCTGCTGGCGGTGGACAATATTATTATCTGCGCCGGGCAGGAGCCAAGGCGAGAGCTGGAAGCGGATCTGCGCGCCGGGGGCAAACCGCTGCATATTATCGGCGGCGCGGATATCGCTCAGGAGCTGGATGCCCGCCGGGCGATAGCGCAGGGCACGACGCTGGGGCTGGGGATTTGAAGGATGGCGCTGATTAAAATGCGGTCAACGGCACCGTTAAAATATCCTGTTAAGTAATAATCTTGCCCGATATCATAAAACATCGGGCAGAGTTTACGACGACGCAACCAAGCTATCAGTCGGTATAAAAAGTCGAGTCAGTTTGGTCAGGTCAACCCTCTTTTGCGCTTCATGCAGGCTCCAGGCTTCCTGCAGCCTCATCCACACCTGAGGAGAACTGCCCAGCACTTCTGCCAGCTTAATGGCCATTTCAGGTGATACTGCCGCCTGGCAGGATACCAGCCGTTGGGCAGTCGACGGCGCAACGTTCAGTGCACGTGCCAGCTCCCTGATCCCCAATCCCAGCTCGTCTAATGCGTCAGCAATGATTTCCCCTGGATGCGGGGGATTGTGCATTTTCATCAATGATAATCCTCATAGTTAACGATCCAGGCATCACCGTCGATAAACTCAAACGTAATACGCCAGTTGCCCGTCACGGTTATCGTCCATTGTCCACACCTGTCACCCGTCAGCGGATGAAGATAATAGCCAGGCAGGCTTATCTCACCCACTTCTTCCGCCTGATTAATAACGGCCAGACGCTGCCGCAGTTTTCCAGCATGCTACGCATTAATTCCAGCAGTTGTTCCTTTTTCGAAGAACTGACGTAATCCCTTATGCCTGAAACTCTTAATCATGAAACGCTCCCTGTTGCGCCACAAGCAACATTATAATCGCTCTGCTCCGTAATACGCAACACCCCCGTATTCAGGCGGTCGTCATCGCGGATAAAATCCGCCTGGCCATCACCACGAAAATGATTAGCGGCGCGCCACGCGGGCGGGTAATCTGGACCCGGACTCACTGATTTTCGAGGAATATCCAATGCCATCCGGCCATCGTTCTCCCCTGCTTTCCCGCTTCGACTGGCTCGAGCACGCCTTTTTACCCGCCGGTGAACGCCCTCCGGCAGAGACGATATACAACCAGCAGCGCCACAGCGCGCGCGTGGTGGCCAGCGCCACGGCGCTGCCGGTAAAAAGCGTGGAGGCCGACGGGCTGATCGCCAGCGATAGCCGGCCGGTAGCGGTGTATACCGCCGACTGTCTGCCGATCCTGCTGGTCGACGCACGGCAACGGCAGATAGCTGCGGTGCACGGCGGGCTGAAGGGGATCCTCGGCGGCGTGCTGATCAACGCCATCCGCCAGCTGTGCCAGAACGGGAGCGCGCCGGCGGATCTGTTTATCGCCCTCGGGCCGTCGATTGGCCCCTGCTGCTATGAGTTGGGGAAGGATTTGATTGCCCGGGCTGAACAGGACGACCCGCACCACCTGTCGCCGTTAATGGCCTGGTCCGGGCTGCCGCCCATAAACCCGGCGGCGATTCGCCCACAGGCGCAGGGAACCACCGACGGCGTATGGTTTGATTTACCGCTGCTGGCAAAACGCATTGCGCTGAGGGAGGGCGTACCGGAGGAGCAGATTGAGCTTAGCGGGATCTGCACCTACTGCATGGCGGAGGAACAGGCCAGCTACCGGCGCAACACGCACCGCCAGCACGGCTACCAGCAGCGTTTTTCGTGGATCCGCGTAAAAAATTAACGCGCGGCGAAAACGATCGGGCTACGCATCGCGGCCTATCCATTCCATCTGGGGAGTGGCATAAATGCAGGGTGCGGCATAGCCGCTGCACCGCTGGCAATCAGCGCATTTTCACCGAGCGCAGGATCACAAACTTCTGGTTGGTAGCAACGGTGGTGCAGTTGCCGAACAGCTTCTTCATTTTGTGGTAGTAATCCAGATGGCGGTTGCCGACGATGCGCAGTTCGCCGCCGTACTGCAGGCAGCGGCGGGCATCGCGGAACATCTGCCAGGCAATATGGTCGGTGACCGCGTTCTGCTGATGGAACGGCGGATTGCACAGTACCGCATGCAGGCGATCCGACGGATAACCCGCCAGCACGTTGTTCACGCGAAACTCACAGCGCGCCATATCGTCCGGGCAGTTTGACTCTACGTTCAGACGGCTGGACGCCACGGCCATATACGATTCATCGATAAAGTGAACCTGCGCCAGCGGGTTCTGCCGCAGCGCCATCAGGCCAATCACCCCGTTACCGCAGCCGAGGTCAACGATTTCGCCGTCGATATCTTCCGGCAGATTCTCCATAAAGAAGCGCGCCCCGATATCCAGCCCGCCGCGGGCAAAGACGTTGGCGTGGTTGTGAATGCGGTAGTCGGTGCCGTCCAGCGGCCATGTAGCGATGACATCGCTGTCCGCCAGCGCAGGCGCGCTGAAGGTGGTGTAGATCAGGCGCGCTTTTTTCCAGGCCAGCGAGGTCGTGGTCGGTCCGAGAATTTTTTCAAACAGCTGCAAAGTGGAAGTATGAATATCCTTTGCCTTACCGGCGGCGATAATCTGCGTCTGCGGCGTCACTACTTTGCGCAGCGCACGCAGCTGCTGTTCTAAAAGCGCCAGGGTTTTCGGCACCTTAATCATCACCCGCGTCGGGGCGGCGGGCAGCGGCGCCAGGCTGTCCAGCAGCTGGACATCGCACTCGTCCAGCGCGTTGAGCGCCAGGTTCTGCCGGGTCGCCTGCTGATTCAGCCACGAGTCGCTGATACTGTAGACGCCCTCGCCCGCTACCGCGCAGGCCAGCGCACCAAAGGTGTCATTAAAAATCAGCGTCGGTCCGCCGGTCGGCTCGTCGCCGATGTGCCTCAGCAGGTATTCATCGGCCGCATCCCAGGCCTGCAACGGGCTTTCTTCGCGCATTTGAGGAAAGCGATGCAGCGTCAGCATACGGTTGCTTAGTTCGAGTTGGCTCATGGGAACACCTTAATGGTAAAATTTCCGCGTTTTATCCCTTAAAATGGGCGCACAGTAAACGTTTTTCTTAATATTACCTGTCACGCACGTCGCGTGCAGCGTAACGCTCAGCAGATTAATCAGAGAGTTATGACTACATTACGCTATCTCAACGGCTACCCCACTGAACTGATTGCCCGCGTGCAGCAGCTGTCCGATCGGGGACAGCTCTCGGACTGGATGCAGAAGAAATATCCGGGGCAGCACCGTATCCAGGATGATAAGTCGCTGTATCAGTACGTGGGCGGGCTGAAGCAGCGTTACCTGAAAAACGCCCCCGCCCTGTCGAAAGTCCTGTTTGATAATAAGCAGAATCCGGTCAAGGGCACCCTGGGAACCAATACCTTTGTATCCCGCGTGCAGGGCGGCAAGCTGAAAAGCAATAACGAGATCCGCATCGCCACGCTGTTTCGCGACGGGCCGGAAGAGTTTCTCAAAATGATTGTGGTACACGAGCTGGCGCATCTGAAAGAGAAGGATCACAACAAAGCGTTCTATCAGCTGTGCTGCCATATGGAGCCGGACTATCACCAGCTGGAGTTTGATATGCGCATCTGGCTGAACTTCCGCGATCTGAAATAGCCCCGTCGGGCCGATGTTTATTCTGATTGCGGAAAAGCTGTTTTACCGAGCCGGCCGTAAGCCTGAGGAATAATGCGAATGGATTTGCTGCAGGCCTCCCGGCCTGCAGCGAGAGCGGAACATCACGGCAGCGCGTAGGCCACCGGGGTCACCGCCCGGCGGTCGAGGTTTTTACTCAGCGCTTTCACGGCGGAACGCAGCGGGCACAGTGTACCCACTTCGGTTACGCGGCAGTCCGACTGACGCCACTCTTCACGCAGCAGCGGATGCCGGGCGTCCACGGTCTGCAAATTGCGCAGATCGTCCAGGCTCTGCCCCTGGAAGTAGACGTGCAGGAAGCGTTCTCCGCTTTGCGTATCGCGCCAGCGTTCCAGCACCAGACTGCTGCCCGGCGGGATATTGCCGCGGGTGTAGCCCGACAGCGTCCAGCTGAAATCCATCAGGGTACGTACCATCGCGATGTTGGTGTCATGCGCCACCAGCAGCAGCCAGCGCGTATCCGGCATGTCATCCGCCGGCTTCTTCACGCCCTGCTCAACGCCCTGCAGCATGGCGTTAAGCAGAATGGAGCCGCGCTTCTGCGCGGTATAAAGCACGTCGTTGCTGAGATCGTAATTGGCCGTCAACAGCGGTAAAACGGCGGTGATCTGCGCCGATGAGGTGATATTCCCCCAGGCCAGCTGAGCAACCGGCAGATTTTCATTCCAGCCGAGGCGCAGGGTCTCAACCATATTCGCCAGCACGCTCAGGCCATCAACGTAGGCTTTCCCGCTTTTACTCTGTTTGATTTGCCAGGGCTTATCGAAGAAGGCACAGGACGCGTCATCGCGGCACACCGCCTTTTTCAGCGCCTTAACCGCGGGCTGCAACGCCTGCTGACGCGCGGCCAGATCGCCTGCCGTCTCTTTGACCTTCGCCAGCTGCTCCGCCGGATCGGTATTGGTGGCCGGAAACGCTTCGGTCTGGAACAGCGGATCGTGGTCGCCCTCTACCCGGTGTACGGCAACGCCGCAGCCGGGAAACGCGCCGTCCACCAGCGCGGCGGCGGTGGCCCGCGTGCGCTGCAGCGGGCTGGCCCGCACGTACACGTCCTGCGGCTGAGGGCAGCCCGCGGTGAGTAACCCCAGCCGGCGGTAGTGCTCGCCCTGCCAGCGTCCTTTGTTCACCACCGCCGCGTAGCCGTGGCCGGTCAGTTCACCGTCGGCGGTATTCCACTGCGTCCAGGGGCGGTTTGTCGCCGCTTCAATATCCGTGCGGTTGCCGGGCGTCGGTGGCCGGATGCCGTGGCGACTGAGTTCCACCACTTTTTCCAGCTGCCAGGTGGCCTCCGCATGGGCCTGTGTGGCGCTGAACCACAGCGCACCGGCGATGAACAGGCGTGCAGCAACCTGATGTCTTTTTGCCATCATTGTGTCTTCCTTCTGTTGAGGTCATTAAGATGAAAACAGGGTGCGGCGCTCGCTGGCGTTGCGTCTTGCCACCATCACGGCAGTGACAAAGCACAACAGCGCAGAGATCAGGCCGGCTGCCACCCAGAACTGGGACAACGTGTGAAAATCGTAGAGTTTGATGCCATTTTCCATCACCGACGTTTTATCGATGATGATGCCCGTCAGGAATTCACCGAATCCGGCCCCGGCATAGCTGACGATACCAATGGTCCCCAGCGCCGCGCCGGCGGCTTTTCGGGAGGAGATATCCACCGCCAGCAGCCCGCCGAGGAAGCAGGTCAGCGCGCCGATGGTCGCCCCGAAGATCACCATCGACAGAATATCGGTGTAGTAATTACGCGGCAGCCACAGCATCAGCGCAAACCCGGCGGTATTCAGCAGGCTGATAAATCCGGCCATAATGCTGCGGTTGCGGGAGAAAAAGCGGTCGGAGAGCATGCCCGCCACGATGGTGCCAACGATCCCGGCGATGGCATTCACGCCGATAATCGCCGAGGCCTCAACCGTGCTGTAGCCTTTCCCCTGCTGCAAAAAGAAAATGCCCCAGGAATTCACGCCGTAGCGATCGATGTACATAAACGCCGAGGCCAGCGCCAGCGTCCACAGCGCCGGGTTGCGCAGCGCCATCATCTGATTGCGGAAAACCGATCCTTTAGCCTCTTCCTCCTCCTGCGGTTCGTTGCTGATGTCATGAATCGACGGGAAGCCGCTGCTCTGCGGTGAGTCGCGCATAAACAACAGCATCAGCACCACCCCCGCTGCGCCCAGCGCCGCGGTAGAGAGGTAGCCCATATGCCAGCCGTAGCCCGCGATGACCGCCGCAATCACGATGTAGGTCAGTGCCTCACCGATGTTATGCGCCGTTGACCAGATGGAGTAGAAGGTGCCGCGTTCTTTGGTGCCGTACCAGCGCGCAAGGGATACCGCACAGGGGCCGACCCCCATTGACTGCGCCCAGCCGTTAATGCCCCAGAAAATGGCCAGCATCATCGCGTTGGTGGTCATGCCCATCATCAGGTTCATCCCCGCGCTCAGCAGCAGCCCGAGGCTCATAAAGCGCACCACGTTGGCGTGGTCGGCTAAAAAACCGTTAACCAGTTTGCCGATGGCGTAGCTGAAAAACAGCGCCGAGCCGATCATACCCAGCTCCGACGGCGAAATACCTAACTCCACCAGCGCGGTTTTCGCCACGGTGAAGGAGAGCCGGCAGACGTAAAACGTTACGTAGGCCAGCGTCATCGCCAGAAACGTTTGCCAGCGCACGCTGCGAAAGCGCCGTTGGTTAAAGTCAGCGGTTGTTTTCGCCGGGCTGGCCCGGAAAAAACGGATTAATCCAGACATCATCTTGTCTCCGTAGGGCGGAAGCGGTGCTGATTGATTTTGTCTTCGTCCCTGAAGCTGTTTCCGTGTTATGTAGAGTACGCAATCAGATGCCAGACCCGAGCAGGTTAGTTTAAGGGTTGAACAACCCATTGTTTTAATTGTGGATAAAGCGTTTTACTGGCCAGCAGAACCGGGTTGCCGTGCACGATGCCGTCCGCCGCCAGATAATCGTTGGTGGTGCCGCCCGCCTCGCGCATCAGCACGATCCCCGGCAGGCCATCCCAGGGATTCATATGCGGTTCGTAATAGCCCGTCAGGCGGCCGGCGGCGGCCCAGGCGCTCATCAGCGCGCCGGAGCCGTTACGGACAAACATCCCGCCGTGCTGCAACAGCTGGTCGAGAAACGGCAGGAAATCGGCCGCCGTCACGCGGTGTGAAGTCCCGACGCCCATCACGCCACCGGCCACCGTTTCCGCCGGGTGCGGCGCGATCCTGCGGTCGTTGAGCCAGGCACCTTCCCCCTTCAGGGCATGGAAAAGCTCTTTATGATTCGGGTCATACACCACGCCAATCACCGGCTCGCCATCCATCACCAACGCCAGCGACAGGCACCAGGTGTGCAGCCCGTTAAGAAAACAACTGGTGCCGTCGATCGGGTCGACCACCCACAGCACGCGCTGATGTGCATCCGACGTGCCGCTCTCCTCCCCCAGAAAGCCGTCTTCCGGGAAGGCTTCCGCAATGTGTGATTTAACAAAGGATTCCACCTCGCGGTCGGCCAGGCTGACCACATCCTGTGCGTCGCAGCCCTTGTGCTCAACCTGCAGACTGTCGCGCTGCTGATAGAAGCCGTAAGCCAGTTTTCCCCCGGACTCAGCAAGACTGCAGGCGAAGCGGTAGCGCGCCAAAAGCGAATCATTTTCACGGGTTGCCATAACATCTCCTAAAAATGCACACGTGTGCATTTGTTAACAAAAAATAAGCCCCGCAGGGCAGAAGAGAGTGTGACGGCAGTCCGCAGATTAATCTGTGAGCTACCGCATAAAATTAATTTTTCATTACGCGCTATGGCGGATGATTAATTTCACCGGCACCGCGCGATGGCGGGAAGGCAGGTCGAACTGGGCAATTCGGGTCACCAGAAGATCCACCGCATGCTGCGCCAGCCCGTCGGTATCCTGTTGAATTGTCGTTAAATGATAGGGATCCCAGCCCGCCTGAGGAATGTCATCAAAGCCCATTACGGCGGGTAACGGATCGTGGTCGTTCAGGGTTCGCAGACCGTCGATCGCGCCTAACGCCAGCATATCCGTCGCACAGAGCAGCACCTGACAGGTGCGTAATTCCATCGCCGCCGCCTTACCCGCTGCATAGCCGCCGCCGGGGATAAACCGCGTGGCGATAGCCGAATCTGGCGCGCAGGACACCAGCGCCTGATAGCGCTCTTCGGTGCTGAAATTGCTGCGTTCTTCACCGATAAATCCAATGTTGTTCCAGCCGCGCTGGCGACAGTAATCCGCCAGCAGCCGCATCCCCTGCGCGTTATCGCTGGCGACGCGATCGCAACCCGCCAGATCGGCATTGCGGTTGATCAGGGTCACCGGGATTTTCCGTTCCAGATACTCTTCGGCCAGCGACAGCGGCGGCGCGCCGGAGGTGATAATCACCCCGGCCACGTGGTAGCTGAGCAGCTGTTTCAGCGAGGGGGCCAGCTGCTGCGGATCGTCGGCATTCATCAGCAGCGGCATAAAACCGTGCAGGGCCAGCTGATGGACCAGCGGCGACAGCAGCTTGCTGCGAAACGGATTATCGAATCCGGCAGTCACGATGCCGATAAAGTTACTGCTGCCGGTGATCATCGTGCGGGCGATGATATTGACCTGATAGCCCAGCGTTTCGGCCGCGGCGAGGACCTTTTTCCGCGTTTTTTCCGCCACGGAGGCACCCGGGGTAAACGTGCGGGAAACCGCAGAGCGTGATACCCCCGCCAGGCGGGCGACATCTTCGGCATTGACCCAGTTTTTTTTCTTCTCGTTCATGCTCACTCTGCGCGGGTTACGGTGTGCTTTACGCTATGTTAACCCCCCCGTACCGATCCGCGCCACACCACATCGGCCTGATAAACCAGGCTGTCGTGCTGCTGTTCACTCTGCGGGGTAAAGCCGCTTTCCGACCGTTCGGTCTGGATCAGCCACTGTACCGCGTCGCGGGCAAAGCGTTCCACCGGCTGAGCGAAGGTAGTCAGATTGAAGGATGACCACCCGGCCTGCACGATATTATCGAATCCTATCAGGCAGATATCCTCCGGCACGCTGACAGCAAAGCGGTGTCGGGCTTCATCCATAAAGCCGCAGGCGACCAGATCGGTAACGCAGAATACCGCGTCCGGGCGCTGCTGGCGGGTCAGCAGGCGGTGCGCCAGAATCTGGCCGCTTTCGTAGGAGGTGGAACCAAAACGCTCAACGGTGACCGCTAATCCGGCCCGCTCCGCCACCGCGACAAACGCCGCTTCGCGCTTCATCAGGCTGGGCGTTCCGGCCAGCGAATTGGCAAACGCCAGGTGCCGACAGCCCGCACGCTGAAACGCCATCACCGCCGTTTCGGCCGCCGATTGTGCATCCAGATTAATGCTCAGCGATCCGGGCAGCGACTCGTCGCGGTTAATCAGAATAATGCGCTGTCCGTGCTGGTAGCACTGGCGGGTGATGGCGCGGTCGGGCATGCCGGAAAGAATAATCGAGGCGTCGGCGCGAAAATTGATCGCCTGCTGCAGCGCCGACGACACGCTGTTGTCCGAGCGGTCGGTGTTGATCAGCATCGCCACTTTTCCCGCCTCCTGCAGAAACTGGGTCAGCCAGCGCACCAGCATCGCGCGATAGGGGGTGGCAATTTCAGACACCACCAGGCAGACAATGCCGCTGCGGTTACGTACCAGCCCGCGCGCCAGATGATTAACGTGATAGCCCAGTTCATCCGCCGCCTTCATCACCCGTGCGCGGGTCGCTTCCGACACGCTGGCCCCCGGCGTATAGGTCCGCGATACCGCGGATCGCGATACGCCCGCGCGGTCGGCCACGTCCTGCGCGCTCACCACCGCTTTCTCATGTTGCATGCTGTTCTCCATCAAAATCCCGGCTGAGATTGAGTCTGCCTCAGATTGCAAAGCTGTGCAAACGGACCGCTATCACAATTGTTATATTTTTGTGACAACGCCTGCCAATTCGGCAGCAAGGCATTTGACAGTTTATTTCTTGTTCATTATTACTTTGCACACACGTGCAAAATCAGGTGCCAGTGAAGCACCAACCCTACAAACCAAGGAGATCATCATGCGATATACCTCAATGGCCATCGCGCTATCCCTCTGTTGCACAGCTTTACCGTTTGCCGCCTCGGCGGCGGGCAATCTGAATATGGTCTGCTCGGCCGATGTGGTGGTGTGCGAGCATATGACGCGAATTTTTAGTCAGTCTCATCCGGATATCAAAGTCAGCATGGTGCGCCTGTCGGCGGGCGAGGCCTATGCGCGGCTGCGCAGCGAGGCGCGCAATCCGCGCACCGATATCTGGTGGGCGGGTACCGGCGACCCGCATATGCAGGCGGCGGACGAAGGACTGACCCAGGTGTATAAATCACCGCTGCTGCCCGAACAGCAGGACTGGGCGCAGAAGCAGGCTGAAAACTCCGGCTACCGCACGGTGGGCATCTACGCCGGCGCGCTCGGCTGGGGTTACAACACCAGGCTGCTGGCCAGTAAGAAACTGAAAGAACCCACCTGCTGGGCCGATCTGCTGGATCCGGGCTTTAAGGGTGAGATCCAGATCGCCAACCCGAACTCCTCCGGTACCGCCTACAACACCCTGGCGACGCTGGTGCAGATCATGGGCGAAGATAAAGCCTTCGACTACCTCAAAAAGCTCAACGCTAACGTCTCCCAGTACACCAAATCAGGCTCCGCGCCGGTGAAGTCTGCCGCGCGCGGAGAAACCACCGTCGGCATCGTGTTTATGCACGATGCGGTGGCAATGGAAGTGGATGGCTTCCCGATCAAGACCGTTGCGCCGTGTGAAGGCACCGGCTACGAGATCGGCTCCATGTCGATCGTCAAAGGCGCGCGCAACCTCGCCAATGCCAAAGTCTGGTACGACTGGGCGCTGAGCGCGGAAGCCCAGTCGCATATGAAAGAGGCGAAATCCTTCCAGCTGCCGTCCAACCGCAAGGCGGAGATTTCCGAATACGCCCCGCGCTTTGAGAACATCAAGCTGATCGATTACGACTTCAAAACCTACGGCGACTCGGCCAAACGCAAAGCGCTGCTCGGCCGCTGGGACAAAGAGATCGGTGCCAGCGCGCAGTAATTTCCGCAGTTTCGTGATGCTGATACGCGGTGGCTCCGGCCTGATGTCCGCTTCAGCCTGGTTTTCAGGTCGAGGTATGTCATGAATGCTAATAATCGTCGTCTGACCGGCGCGCTGATCGCTGGTGCGGCGGCCCTGCTGCTGCTGCCGTGGTACAGCCTTGAGGCCGGTTTCTTTGACGGCGGCTGGCTGATAAGCCTGTGGAGCGATACCGCGACGGCCCCGGCGCTCTGGCAGCTGGGTGAACATCCGTGGCTGGCGGCAGCCGTGGCGCTGTTCGCACTGTGCGGCGGCTGCGGCCTGCTGCCGTCGGGCGCGCGCAGCCGTTTGCTGCTGCTGTTCAGCGCGCTCGGCGTGCTGTTTTTGGTGATTGAAGGCCATGCGATTGGCTACAGCGGCTGGAGCTGGCTGTGGCTGGAAAATCGTTTTGGCGCGCTGGGATCCGGCCAGCCGGCGATGGGTGCCGGTGCGCTGCTGCTGCTGACGACCTTTCTGCTGCTGTTCTCCTTCGCGCTGGCCGAGCGCGGCGTGATGAAGGGCGATGCCTTTGTGGTGGCTTCGCTGGTGCTGCTGACGGCGCTGGTCAGCATCTTTGTACTTTATCCGGTACTGAGCATGTTTGTGGTGTCGGTACAGGGTGTGGACGGCAGCTTTCAGCCCGATGGCCTCATCAGCAATATTCAGGATCCGGCCATCTGGAGCCTCTCCTGCTTTAACGGCGGCACCTGCGGAACGGCCTGGCGCACGCTGTGGCTGGCGCTGATGACCGCAACGGGTTCGACGCTGCTGGGGCTGGCGTTTGCCCTTGCCGCCACGCGCACCCCGCTGCCGTGCAAGAAAGCGCTGCGCATGCTGACCATCCTGCCGATCATTACCCCGCCGTTTGTGATCGGCCTGGCGCTGATCCTGCTGTTTGGCCGCTCCGGCGTGGTGACCGAGCATCTGGCGGCGCTGTTTGGCATCGAACCGGGGCGCTGGCTGTATGGCCTGACCGGCATCTGGATTGCTCAGGTGCTGTCGTTCACGCCGATCGCCTTCCTGGTGCTGATTGGCGTAGTGGAAGGGGTCAGTCCCTCGCTGGAGGAGGCGTCGCAGACGCTGCGTGCCAACCGCTGGCGCACCTTCAGCCGCGTGTCGCTGCCGCTGATGGCCCCCGGGCTGGCGAACGCCTTCCTGATTAGCTTTATCGAAAGCATGGCCGACTTCGGTAACCCGATGGTGCTCGGCGGCAGCCACGGCGTGCTGTCTACCGAGATCTTCTTCTCGGTGGTCGGAGCGCAGAACGATCCGAGCCGCGCCGCGGTGCTGGCGATGATCCTGCTCTGCTTTACCCTGGCAGCGTTTATCCTGCAGCGGCTGTGGCTGGGCGGCAAGAACTTCGCCACGGTGACCGGCAAAGGCGACGGCGGCCAGCACGGCCAGCTGCCGCGCGCGCTGCGCTTCGGCGTGTACGGCATGGTGATCCCGTGGGGTCTGTTCACGCTGGTGATCTACGGCATGATCGTGGTGGGCGGCTTCGTGCAGTCCTGGGGGCTGGACAGCTCGCTGACCATCAATCATTACGTCCGCGCCTTTGGCATCAGCTTTAGCGAGGGGCATCTGCTGTGGAGCGGCGTGGCGTGGAACTCATTCTGGACCACGCTGGAGATCGCGCTGATCGCTGCCCAGCTGACGGCAATCGTCGGGCTGCTGACCGCCTGGCTGATCGTCCGACAGAAATTTGCCGGTCGCCAGACCTTTGAGTTTCTGCTGATGCTCAGCTTCGCCATTCCCGGCACGGTGATCGGCGTCAGCTATGTGATGGCCTATAACCTGCCGCCGCTGGAGATTACCGGCACCGCGTTGATTCTGGTGGCCTGTTTTGTGTTCCGTAATATGCCGGTTGGCGTTCGCGGCGGCATTGCGGCAATGAGCCAGCTGGATAAAAGCCTGGATGAAGCCTCCCTCACTCTCGGCGCTAACAGCTTCCGTACTCTGCGTAAGGTGGTGCTGCCGCTGCTGAAACCGGCGATCAGCGCCGCGCTGGTCTATGCCTTCGTGCGGGCGATCACCTCAATCAGTGCGGTGATCTTCCTCGTCAGCGCGCAGTACAACATGGCGACGTCCTATATCGTCGGGCTGGTAGAAAACGGCGAATACGGCGTGGCTATCGCCTACTCCACGGTGCTGATCGTGGTGATGCTGCTGATTATCGGCGTGTTCCAGTGGCTGGTGGGAGAACGCCGGCTGCGCCGCGTCGCCCGTCCGGTGGACGTGGCTGTACCGCCCGCTTCAACCTCTTTAACCCAGGAGAATGCCGTATGACAACCCTGAACGCCGGTTCCGTGGTGTTTGAACACGTCTCAAAACGCTTCGCCGGATTTAACGCCCTGCCCGATCTGTCGCTGACGGTGGAGCCGGGTACGCTGGTGACGCTGCTTGGCCCGTCCGGCTGCGGTAAAACCACCACCCTGCGGCTGCTGGCCGGGCTGGAGCATCCGACTTCCGGGCGCATTCTGATTGGCGGTAAAGACGTGACTCATCTGCCGGCCAACGAACGCGATGTGGCGATGGTGTTTCAGTCCTACGCGCTGTTCCCGCATATGAGCGCACTCGACAATATTATGTACGGCCTGCAGTCCTCCGGCATCAGCAAGCGCGAAGTGCAGGACCGGGCGCGCGAGGGGCTGAAGCTGGTCGGTTTAGAAAATCAGGGGCAGCGCCTGCCGTCCGAGCTGTCCGGCGGGCAGCAGCAGCGCATCGCCGTGGCGCGCGCTCTGGTGCTGGAACCGCAGGTGCTGCTGCTTGATGAACCGCTGTCGAATCTGGATGAACGCCTGCGCCGCCGCGTGCGGACCGACATCCGCGATCTGCAACAGCGGCTGGGCTTCACCGCGGTCTACGTGACTCACGATCAGGAGGAGGCGCTGGCGGTGTCCGATAAAATTATCGTGATGAAAGAGGGCAATATCGCCCAGCAGGGTGCGCCGGAAAGCCTCTATCGGTCGCCGAACTCCGTATTTATCGCCGATTTTATGGGCGAGGCCAATATTCTGCCGTGTGAGGTGGAGCAGGTGGAAGGGGAAGAGGCGCTGATCAGACTGGGCAGCCAGCGCTATCGCGTGCGCGGCAACGGAATGAAAACCGGCGCGGCCCAGCTGTCCGTCAGGCCGCAGTTTATCACCCTGCGCGACGATGGCGTCGGCGCGCTGCCGGGGGAAGTGACGCACAGCACCTGGCTGGGCGATCATATTGAGTATGAGGTGGCGACCGAGCTGGGGCCGTTGTTTATTGTCGATGCGCAGATGGAACGGCAGCTGCCGCTGACATCGCGCGTGGCGATTGATTTTAAACCGCAGGGCCTTGCCCTGATTGCTGGCTAATTTAAGGATAGATAATGAGTGAATCAGTGACCCATGATGCACTGCTGGCGCGGCTGGCGCTGGCGGAAAAGGTGGCGCGCGCCGGGGGAGAAAAGGCGCTGGCGTATTTCCATCAGCGCGACAGCCTGGTGGTGGAAACCAAACATGATTTGCAGGATGTCGTTTCAAAGGCCGACCGCGAAGTCGAGCAGATGATCGACCAGCAGATCCGCGCGCAGTACCCGGACGACGGCTTTCTGGGTGAAGAGTACGGGCTGCAGGGAGGCTCATCGGGCTATACCTGGGTGGTCGATCCGATTGACGGCACCAGCCCGTTCCTCAACGGCATGCCAAACTGGTGCGTCTCGGTGGCGGTGCTGCAGGACGGCGTGCCGGTCATCGGGGTGATTTATGCCCCCTGGTATCAGGAGTGCTACGTCGCCGCGCTGGGCCACGGGGCCACGCTGAACGGCAAGCGTTTACAGGTTGACCCTGCCCGCACGCTGCAGAACCACGTCACCGGTTTTGGTGCCAACAGCTACGTCAGCCCGGATGAGGTGGGGAAAATTCTGGCCTCGCTGCTGGATGCGGGCGGCAACTTTATCCGCATCGGGTCCGGTGCGCTGATGCTGGCCTGGGTGGCCGCAGGCCGCGTGGTGGGCTACTACGAACCCTACATGCACGCCTGGGACTGCCTGGCCGGTTACTGCCTGGTCAAAGAGGCGGGCGGCTGGTATCACCCGTTTAATACCGAAGGCGACCGCCTGCTGAAAGGCGCGCAGGTGCTGGCGGTGGCACCGGGCGCGGAAGCGGATCTGCGGCGCATCGCCGGGCTGTAGTGCCGGGCGCGGATCTGAAGCGCATTGCCAGACGGTAACGCAGGCGAAAAACCAGCAAGCAACCGGTTATATAACGAGTTGACGCAGACCAGACGCCTTACCTGCTTCCGGCGGGTAAGGCGCACACCTTTAGCCTCAAATAAAGTCCTTCGCCTTTTGGATCAGGCTGGTTTTGGTCAGCGCCCCGACGTATTTTCGCTCCCGCGGATTGTTCAGTACCGGCAGGCGCTCCAGGGTGATGCGGGCGAACGCCTCCCAGCCTTCCCGAATAGTCTGGTTTTCAAAGATGGTCGGGAAGCTGGCGTCCATCACGCAGCTCACCGGCGAGGTCAGGGTAATCTCCTTATCCAGCACCTTATGCGAGATATCGTGAATCGAGACCGCGCCGAGGAAGGTGCCTTTATGGTCGATGACATAAACAAAGCGCTCGCGCTTCAGCGAGCTTACCGCCAGCGCTTTGCCTACCGAATCCTCCGGCGTCAGCGCCGCGCCGGAGACGATAAACTGCGAGATAATGCCGTTATCAAAATCGAATTTGGCATCCGAACGGCTGAAGTGGCTGTTGACCACCGAGTAGGTGCTGCCCGACTGCAGGCGATAGGCCAGCATCGACGCCAGCACGCAGGCGATCATGGTGGGGAACAGCAGGCTGCTGTTGAGCGTCATCTCCAGCACCATCAGCATCGCCATCAGCGGCGCCTGGCTTACCGATGACAGCACCGCCCCCATGCCGACGGCGGCAAAGACTTCGGCGTTGCTGACCGGCACGCCGGCCATGATGGCCACCAGCGCCACCAGCTGCCCCATCAGCGCACCAATCAGCAGTGCCGGGGTGAACAGACCGCCCACCGCGCTGGACCCGACCGAGATCGCCGTTGCCAGCATTTTTAGCAGCAGCAGCGCCGCCAGCATCGGCAGCAGGAAGCTGCCCGCCATAATGCGCACGATCACCTCGTAGCCGTTGCCGAGGATCTGCGTGCTGCCGATCGCCAGCGCCCCCACCAGCACGCCGCCCAGCCCCAGCCGCAGCGGCAGGCTGCCGATGCGGGCGAACTGCCGCTTGCTCTGCCCAATCAGCCAGATCATCGCCCAGCCGAACAGCCCGGCCAGCAGGCCGACCCCCACCGTCAGCAGAATGCTGTCCGGCGTCAGCTCAAACTGCGCGTGGGAAAAGGGATAAATCGCCGACCGGTAGCCCAGCGACCACATGGTCAGCACCGCAACGCCGGAGGCGATAATCAGCGGGATCAGGCGCTGCATGGCCGAAATGCCGAAGGCGATTTCCGCCACGAAGATCGCCGACGCCAGCGGCGCATGATAGACCGACGACAGACCGGCGGCGGCGGCCATCGCCACCACGTCGCTGTTTTTCAGCGGCAGGGATTTGAACAGCCAGCGCCCCATCAGGCTGCCGCTCAGCGCCGACAGCTGCACCATCGGCCCTTCCCGACCAATGGAGGCACCGCTGCTGATACTGGCCAGCGAGGAGAGGCCGCGAAACAGCGAGGTCCGGGTGGGCACACTGTCCAGCCGGGCGTTGATCACATCCAGATAATCGGTGCGAATCGTTTCCTTCTGTTCTAACGCCGCGGCATAGCGCAGGAAAAATCCGGCAATCAGCCCGCCGCCGCCCACGATCAGCGGCCAGAAATACCAGGGGTAGACGTGCATGGCCTCGGTGATATCCTGCTGACCGCCGAACAGCAGCAGATCGATAAGCTCGATCAGTTGGCGAAAGCCCAGCGTGACCAGCGACGCCACCAGCCCGACCGGGATCGCCACCAGAATGCTGGTCCAGTTAAGTGCATGTTTAGTGCCAATGGACATCGTTTTACCCCGAAATTCTTTTCTCTATCGTGCGAGAGCGGCGGCGAAAAATCAAATCGTGACCGCGACGTCGGCATGACGTTTTTAGCCATTGCACCCGGGCTGCCGCATGTTAATCTGCCTTTTCCCTTTTTGGCCGCTACCGCCCGGCCTGCTTAGAGAACGGACTATACTATGATTCGCTTTGCCGTCGTTGGAACCAACTGGATCACCCGTCAGTTTGTCGATGCCGCTCATGAAACGGGTAAGTTTAAGCTGACCGCCGTCTATTCCCGCACCCTTGAACAGGCGCAGACCTTCGCCAGCGATTATCCGGTAGAGCAGCTTTTTGACTCGCTGGAAGAGATGGCCCAGTCCGATCTGATCGATGCGGTTTATATCGCCAGCCCGAACGCTCTGCACTGCCCGCAGTCCCTGCTGTTCTTACGCCAGCGCAAGCACGTGATGTGTGAAAAGCCGCTGGCGTCGAACCTGCGTGAAGTGGAAGAGATGGTGGCCTGCGCGCGTGAACATCAGGTTGTGCTGTTCGAAGCCTTCAAAACCGCCAGCCTGCCGAACTTCCAGCTGCTACAGCAGTCGCTGCCAAAGATCGGCATCCTGCGTAAGGCGCTGATTAACTACTGCCAGTACTCTTCCCGCTACCAGCGCTACCTTGACGGTGAAAACCCGAATACCTTTAATCCGCGCTGGTCCAACGGCTCGATTATGGATATTGGCTACTACTGCCTGGGTACGGCGGTCAGCCTGTGGGGCGAGCCGCAGAAGGTCACCGCCAGCGCCACGCTGCTGGAAAGCGGCGTGGACGGTGCGGGCACCGTGCTGCTGGACTACGGCAGCTTCGACGTGACCCTGCAGCATTCCAAAATCAGCCAGTCGGTGCTGCCGAGCGAGATCCAGGGGGAAGCCGGTTCACTGGTGATTGAGCACGTTTCCGAATGCCAGAACGTCAGCTTTGTGGCGCGCGGCGCGAAACCGCAGGATCTCAGCCAGCCGCAGCATATCAACACCATGCTGTACGAAGCAGAAACCTTTGCCCGCCTGATTGAAAGCAACGAGATTAACCATCCCGGTCTGAACTACTCGTTAAGCATGGCGCGGCTGCTGACGGAAATCCGCCGCCAGACCGGCGTGGTATTCCCGGCCGACGGGCAGGAACCGACGTTAAACTGCTGATCATCCCTCTCGTCTGATGCTGCGGGCATTTTGTGCCGCAGCACGGCTTTACGCCGATCGACAGCGGCTAATTCCGAATTTCCCCTTCCCCTGACAGAACATTTCCTTATACTTCCCTGCGCAAACACACAGAAGCCGCCGCATTCAGTGCCGTGCGGCAGAACTATAGATAACGACAGTGATTTAAAACTATGAGTAAAGAAAACAGGGGTCGCGGGGTCATCCAGCGCCTGATGCAGGGAAGCCTGGTAACACAAATCATGATCGGACTGCTGGCGGGTATCGCCCTGGCCTGGTTCTCTAAAAGCAATGCGCTGGCCGTGGGCCTGCTGGGCGAGCTGTTCGTTAGCGCCCTGAAAGCCGTGGCGCCCGTTCTGGTGCTGGTGCTGGTGATCGCCTCCATCGCCAGCCATCAGCAGGGCCAGAAAACCAATATTCGCCCGATCGTTATGCTGTATCTGCTCAGCACCTTCTGCGCGGCGGTGGTTGCCGTCGTTGCCAGCCACCTGCTGCCGCAGAGCCTGACGCTGCGCGCGGCCAGTACCGAAATCACCCCGCCTTCCGGCATCCTGGAAGTGCTCGACGGCCTGCTGATGAGCATGGTGGCCAACCCGATTGAAGCGCTGATGAAAGCCAACTATATCGGCATTCTGGTGTGGGGTATCGGCCTGGGCCTGGCGTTCCGCCACAGCAGCGCCACCACCCGTACCTTCCTCAGCGATGCGTCGGATGCCGTGACCCGCCTGGTACGCGTGGTGATCCGCTTTGCGCCGATCGGCATCTTTGGCCTGGTCGGTTCAATTCTGGCCTCAACCGGCTTTGAAGCGCTGTGGGACTACGCCCACCTGCTGGGCCTGCTGCTCGGCTGTATGCTGCTGATGGCGCTGGTATTTAACCCGATTCTGGTGTGGTGGCAGATCCGCCGCAACCCGTATCCGCTGGTGTTTACCTGCCTGCGCGAAAGCGGCGTGACCGCCTTCTTTACCCGCAGCTCGGCGGCGAATATTCCGGTGAATATGGCGCTGGCGAAAAAGCTGAATCTGGATGAAGACACCTACTCCGTCTCGATTCCAATCGGGGCGAACATCAGTATGGCGGGAGCCTCCATCACCATTACCGTGCTGACGCTGGCGGCGGTGAATACCTTGGGGATTCAAGTGGATGTCGGCACGGCCATTCTGCTGAGCCTGGTGGCGTCGATCTGTGCCTGTGGCGCATCCGGCGTGGCCGGTGGTTCGCTGCTGCTGATCCCGGTGGCCTGTAACATGTTCGGTATTCCGAATGAGGTGGCCATGCAGGTGGTGGCGGTGGGCTTTATTATTGGCGTACTGCAGGATTCGGCGGAAACCGCACTGAACTCGTCGGCGGATATTCTGTTTACCGCCGCGGCCTGTATGGCGGAAGACCGCCGTGCGGGCGTGGTGAAGTCGCAAACGCAAGAGTAATCCCGACCGGCCTGGTTTCCCTCTCTGTGGGAAACCAGGCCGTAACGCCCGCAACAGGCGGCGTACAAGTTTAATCGGCTATCAATGCTGAACTCACCGCAGACCGTCAATACCTCCTGTCAAAGTCCGCAGCATCCCTCCTTCAGCCTTACAGCGTCACACCACTTTTAAAGATCGCCAACTCGCGGAACTCATTCACTTCGTTGCGCGCCGGTCGCCCGTTCGCAATCTCAACGATGGTATCCACAAAGCTCGCCAGCAGGTCCGGCATCTCGGTGCCGTGAATCAGCTGACCGGCATCGAAGTCGATCCAGTGCGGCTTCTTCTTCGCCAGCTCGCTGTTGGTCGCCAGCTTCACCGTCGGCACAAATCCACCGTACGGCGTGCCGCGACCGGTGCTGAACAGCACCATATGGCAGCCCGCACCGGCCAGCGCGCTGGTGGCGACCGCATCGTTGCCCGGCGCGCTGAGCAGGTTCAGGCCCGGCTCTTTCAGGCGCTCGCCGTATTTCAGCACGTCCACCACCTGGCTCTGCCCGGCTTTCTGCGTACAGCCCAGCGACTTCTCTTCCAGGGTGGTGATACCGCCCGCTTTGTTGCCCGGTGACGGGTTTTCATAGATCGGCTGGTTGTGGGCGATAAAGTACTTCTTGAAGTCGTTCACCATGCTGACGGTTTTCTCGAAGGTCGACTCGTCGCGGCAGCGGCTCATCAGAATACGCTCCGCACCGAACATTTCCGGCACTTCGGTCAGCACGGTGGTTCCGCCGTTGGCGATCATCTGGTCCGAGAAGCGGCCCAGCAGCGGGTTGGCGGTAATACCGGAAAGCCCGTCCGAGCCGCCGCACTCCAGGCCGAACTTCAGTTCGCTGAGTTTGCCCGGCTGGCGTCGATCGTGGCGCATCATTTCGTACAGCGCGTGCAGCTGTTCCAGCCCCGCTTCCACTTCATCATCCTGCTGCTGGCAAATCATGTAGCGCACGCGGCTGTCGTCATACGCGCCCAGCGTCTCGCGGAACTCATCCACCTGGTTGTTTTCACAGCCGAGGCCGATCACCAGCACCGCCCCGGCATTCGGGTGGCGCACCATGTTCTGCAGCATGGTACGGGTGTTCTCATGGTCCTGCCCCAGCTGCGAGCAGCCGAAGGTATGGCTGAACAGATGCACGCCGTCGATGCCTTCCGCCTGATTAGTCTCTTTCAGGAAGCGCTGCAGGATCTGTCGGGCAATACCGTTAACGCAGCCGACCGTCGGCAGGATCCACAGTTCGTTACGGATGCCGACGTCGCCATTATCACGGCGGAAGATCTGCACCTCACGATCCGCTGCCTGCGGCGGCACGGTGGCGAAGTCAGGCAGGTATTCATACTCATCCAGGTCGCTCAGGTTGGTGCGTGCGTTCTGTGAGTGAATAATTTCGCCTGGGGCAACCGGGTGGGTAGCATGGCCGATCGGCAGGCCATATTTCATCACCAGGTCGCCGGTTTCCAGCGGCTGGAGGGCAAATTTATGCCCGCGCCCGACCGGCTGGGCCAGCACCACGGAATGCTGGCCGATAGTGACCTGCTCGCCCTCTTCCAGGTCGCGCAGCGCGACGGCAACATTATCCAGATCGTGAATTTTCAGACTTTGCATCGCGAATACCTTACTTAATCTGCGCCAGCGTGGCGCGCATACCAACGGTAATAATCTGTTCCAGCTGAGCGATCACGCTCGCCGTCAGGCCCGGAAGACGGTTCAGATCCTGCCCCCAGTGGGCATCATCGGCCAGCACCTCGCTGACCAGCTGGCCGAGGGGGATATCGTGTGCCTCCGCCAGCGGCCACAGCGAAGCAAAGCGCTCCAGCCAGCGGGCGTCGTCCTGCAGCGGGTAGCGGGTGCCGCTGCGCTCACCGCGGTAGTACGCCAGCAGTGCCGCAAAGGCAAAGCTCAGTCGCGGTGAGGGCGCACCCTGCTGTTCAATCTGCGTCAGCAGCGCGGGCAGCAGTCGGGTGCGGAACTTGGTCATGCCGTTCAGCGCAATCGCGCTGAGCTGATGGCGGATAAACGGGTTGCGGAAGCGGTTGAGTACCGCATCGGCGAAGGCGTTCAGCTCGTCCGGGGACTGCGCCAGCGTCGGGATAATCTCCTGACGCAGGGTGGCATCGATAAAGGCGGCCACATCGGCGTCATCCATCGCTTCACCGACGGTATCCAGCCCGGCGAGGAACGCCACCGGCACCATCGCGGTGTGCGCGCCGTTGAGGATCGCCACCTTGCGGGCCTTATACGGCGCAATGTCGTCAACCATACGAATGTTCAGGGAAAGCTGGTCAAGGCGCAGCGCCCGGGCCACCCATTCCGGTCCTTCAATTATCAGCTGGTAGTAAACCTCACCGGCCACCAGATAGTCGTCGCGATAGCCCAGCTCCGCGTGCAGGTCGCCGGCATCGTCGGGGTAGCCGGTCACAATGCGGTCCACCAGCGTCGAGCAGAAGGTATTGTTCTGCTCAATCCACTGAGCAAACGCCGCCGGCAGCTGCCAGTCGCGGGCCAGGCGCAGAACCAGTTCACGCAGCGCGGCACCGTTATCGTCGATCAGTTCGCAGGGCAGGATCACCCAGCCTTTATCCGCCGCGCCGTCAAAGTGCTGCCAGCGCTCCAGCAGCAGTCGGGTCAGCTTGGCCGGGAAGCTGGCAGGCGGTGCGCTCTCCAGGGTGTCGGCAGCATCCAGGCTGATGCCCGCTTCGGTGGTATTGGAGAAGACAAACTTCATCTCCGGATTACGCGCCAGCGCCAGGAATTCTTCGTAGTCATCGACCGGATGAATTTCGCGGTTAACCGAGCGGATCAGCCGCGCTTCGCTGACCACCTTCCCCTCGTCGTTAATGCCGCGGATCAGCGTGGTATACAGCCCCTGCTGGCTGTTCAGGCTGCGTTTTGCCGCACTGTTGCGCGGCCTGACCACCACCACACCGGCATCGAGATCGGTGTGCTCGTTCAGCAGGTCTAACTGCCAGTCGATAAAGGCGCGAAGAAAATTGCCCTCACCGAACTGGATCACGCGTTCGGCATCCTGGCGGCCGGGAAAATTATCACGGTTCAGCGTCTGCATCTGGTATCCCCTGGAAAGTTCTGTGTTTCAATACCAACAAAGTTATCATACCAATTATGCCAGGCGCTGAATAAATAGTGCGAAATAGATCACAAAAAACACTATTAACTGCGGGTGATTAGCGACACGGATTGGTCGATGAAAATACAATTCATTGTAAAACAACATATAAATACACGATCGGCTTGCAAACCGTTATTAGCGGCGCGGTCTTAACCTCAGACGCAAAGGTATAACATCTTTATCCCTCCTCCGGTGGAGTAACGGGAAGACTGCCTTGCAAGACCCTGCCGAGCGTCTGTTTTTTTAGCGCGGGGAAAGTGGTATAACAGGTTTCAGAAAAATTATTGCGTATCGGAGCGTGGACCATGCAACAGATCGACTCACGTCGTCTCTATCAGCAGCTGGCAGCAGAGTTGAAACAGCGCCTTGAACAGGGCCAGTATCAGATTGGCGACAAGCTGCCCGCCGAGCGGTTTATTGCGGAAGAGATGAGCGTCAGCCGGACCGTGGTGCGCGAGGCGATTATTATGCTGGAAGTGGAAGGGTACGTTGAAGTACGGAAAGGCTCCGGCATACACGTGGTGTCACAGCAGCAGAAGAAAAGCGTGACGCCCCCCAGCCAGCTGGAGTTTGCCAGCTTTGGCCCCTTCGAGCTGCTGCAGGCCCGCCAGCTGATTGAAAGCAACGTCGCCGAGTTTGCCGCCACCCAGGTTACCCGCCAGGATATCGTGCAGCTGATGTCCATTCAGGAACAGGCGCGCCGGGAAGACCGCTTCCGCGACTCCGAGTGGGACATGAAGTTTCACGTGCAGATTGCCCTTTCCACGCAGAACAGCGCGCTGGCGGCAATTGTTGAAAAAATGTGGTTGCACCGCCTGTATAACCCGTACTGGCTGAAACTGCATGAACATATCGACGAGCGCTCGATTGAAAGCTGGTGTGAAGATCACGATAACATCCTGAAAGCGTTGATTCGTAAGGACCCAGCGGGCAGCAAGCTGGCCATGTGGCAGCATCTTGAGAACACCCGGCAGATGCTGTTTAACGCCACAACGGATGACTTTGAATTTAACGTCGACCGGTACATGTTTGCTGAAAATCCGGTTATCGCCCTGGATAGCCTCGCCAACGACGAAAAGTAGACTTTTCTCAGCCGTTTGAGTCAGCTTTCGTTCACTTATGTCAGCCAGTGTAAAACTCCTTCACGCCGGACCTCTCCAACGGTAAAACATCCCTGGTCCGGCGTTTCTTCCTGTCCAGACCTGCTTAACTTTGTTACAGTTATCTTCTTTTTTTACCCTTTGTAAAAAGCTTTAAGCTTTCGATGCTTTTTCTGGCCACGCTGTTCAGCCGCCCGCAGCATCTGCATCACTAAAACGATGAATTCAGCATGTAGAATTGCGCTAAATCGGGCCAACTATGATGTTCAGGACTAATGATGGATATTTTTAAAGATTTAATCCACGCCTTATGGCAGCAAGATTACGTCACGCTGGCCGACCCGACGCTGGTCTGGGCGCTTTATTTCATCCTGTTTATGATTCTGTTTCTGGAAAACGGCCTGCTGCCGGCAGCGTTTCTGCCCGGTGACAGCCTGCTGATTCTGGTCGGCGTGCTGATAGCGAAAGGCACGATGAATTTTCCGCTCACGCTGTTTATCCTCACAACCGCCGCCAGCCTGGGCTGCTGGGTCAGCTATATCCAGGGTAAGTGGCTCGGCAATACGCCGCTGGTGCAGAAATGGCTCTCGCATCTCCCCGCGCAGTATCACCAGCGGGCCCATCAGCTGTTTCACCGGCACGGGCTTTCGGCGCTGTTGATTGGGCGGTTTATCGCGTTTGTTCGCACGCTGTTACCCACCATCGCCGGGCTTTCCGGCCTGAGCAATGCCCGCTTCCAGTTCTTCAACTGGATGAGCGGCCTGCTGTGGGTGCTGATCCTGACCGTGCTGGGCTTCGCGCTGGGTAAAACCCCGCTGTTTCGCAAATACGAAGACCAGCTGATGTTCTGCCTGATGCTGCTGCCGCTGGTGCTGCTGGTCTTTGGCCTCTGTGGTTCTCTGTACGTGCTGTGGCGCAAAAAGACGTCGCAGGGAGGCCAGTAATCATGCTCTCCCTGTTCAAACTACCGGCCACGATCCTGCGCGTTGTCCCCTGGCTGGGGCTTGTGGCCGCCTCGCTGCTGACGCTGACGCTGGTCGTTACGCTGCTGCCCGCGCTCTTTCGCAGCGAAGCCGCCCTGCAGATCCGTACCCTGCGCCAGGGCAACAGCCTGCCCGACGGTTTTTACGTCTATCAGTCCCTCAGCGCTCAGGGAATTCGCATTAAAAGTATTACCCCGGACCATGATTCACTGGTAATTAGATTCGACTCGCAGGAACAGAGCGACGCGGCGGAAAAAGTGCTGCGCGAGCTGCTGCCCTATGGTTTCGATATCGCCCGCCAGGAGGGCCACGGCGCGGCAAACTGGGTGAATCGTATTACCCTGCGAACGTAACGCCCCCTATCGCCGGCAGGGAGGCAAGGGAAATGCGCGTTCTGTTTTGAGCTTTTCTCGTTTTCTGTCTATGCTTAAAAATCCCTACACCACCCTGTGTTCAGGAAATCGGCAGCCCTGGCCGGCTGTCATTGCAAAGGAAGGTCACCATCCTATGAAATACCGCTTAACACTCGCTCTTGGCCTGCTGACTGCGGCCTCACTGGCTCAGGCAGGGCCGCTTTGCCAGCAAAAAGAGCAGGCTATTCAGAAAGAAATCGATTTCGCCCGCCAGCACAATAATCAACGTCAGATTAATGGCCTGGAACGGGCGCTGACCGAGACGCGCGCTAACTGTTCGGATGAGAGCGTTCGTAAAGCCCATCAGGAAAAGATTCAGCAGCATCAGAAAAAAGTGACCGAGCGGGAACAGGAGCTGCAGAAGGAACGCGACGAGGGTGGCGACCGCAAGAAAATTGCCAAGCGGGAAAAGAAACTGGCTGACGCTCAACGTGAGCTGAAGGAAGTGCAGGCAGCCCCCTACTAAGACGGGCAGTCTGCCATGACATTTAATACAAGTAAGGAGTTTTCCATGTCTAAAGATACCACGTCAGAACATCTGCGCGCTGAGCTGAAAACCCTGGCCGATACGCTGGAAGAAGTCCTGAGTACCTCCAGTGAAAAATCCAAAACCGAACTGGATAAACTGCACAGTAAAGCGCAGAGCGCACTGAAGAATACCCGTGCCCGTCTGGGTGATTCCGGTGAGCGCATTGCACAGACCACCCGCGAGGCGGCGGACCGCGCTGACGTTTACGTCCGTGATAATCCGTGGACCAGCGTAGGGATCGGCGCAGCGGTCGGTGTTGTACTGGGCGTTCTGCTGACTCGTCGTTAATATGGCAGATAACCAGCAAAACCATGGCCCCGGTAAAGGGGTCATTAACATCGGACAACGGATCATCACCACGCTGGTCGGCATTGTCGAAACCCGCGTGCGGCTGGCGGTGGTTGAGCTGGAAGCGGAAAAAGCCAACCTGATTCAGATGATGATCATGGTTGGGCTGACTCTGCTGTTTACCGCATTTGGCCTGATGAGTCTGATGGTCCTGGTCATCTGGGCCGTCGATGCGCAGTACCGGCTGATGGCGATGGCTATCACCACCGGCGTGCTGTTTGCGCTGGCGCTGATTTTTGGCCTGTGGACGCTGGCAAAATCGCGACGTTCCACGCTGCTTAGCGCCACCCGTAAGGAGCTGGCCAGCGATCGTCAGCTGCTGGAGGATGAGTAATGAGCCGCCGCGATCGCGAGAAGCGCACCGCCGATCTGCTGCGGCTGATTCAGCAGCAGCGTCTGGATCTCAGCGCAGGACGTAAAGACTGGCTGGAAGCCACCGACCGCTACGACCGGGGCTGGCTGAGCCTGGTCAATGCCAAACGCTACCTGGCGATTGGCAGCGGCGTGTTTGCCATCTGGTCGGTACGCAATCCCCGCTTCCTCACCCGCTGGGCGAAGCGCGGCATCGGCGCCTGGAGCACGTGGCGCATGGTACGTAACGCCCTGCCAAAACGTTAAATGCTGGCCGCATCGCCCTGTGCGGCCATCCTTTCCAATTTTCTTGAACAACTTCGACAGATTATCTCGCTTACAATCGTTTATCGCCCCGTCTATTATCTCCAGCAACGAACGGCACTGAGCGCTTAGACAGCGTCATGCCTCAGTAAAACAGGGTCCGCCTGATAGCACGGCCCAGAAAATTCTTGTTGGGGATTATTATGAAAAAATTAGAAGATACCGGTTTCTTAGTGGCTCGCATCCTGATGCCAATTCTGTTTATCGTGGCTGGCTGGGGAAAAATCACCGGCTATGCAGGTACGCAGCAGTATATGGAAGCGATGGGCGTGCCGGGCTTCTTCCTGCCGCTGACGATTCTACTGGAGTTCGGCGGCGGTCTGGCGATTCTGTTCGGTTTCCTGACCCGCTTCACCGCGCTGTTCACCGCAGCCTTTACCCTGCTGACGGCGTTTATCTTCCACACTAACTTTGCGGAAGGCCCGAACTCCATTATGTTCATGAAAAACCTGTCAATCTCCGGTGGCTACCTGCTGCTGGGCCTGGTGGGACCTGGCGCGTACAGCATCGACCGTCTGCTGGGTAAAAAGTGGTAAGTCCACTACACTTACAGTGAAGAATCCGGGGCGAGGAGCATATCCTCGCCCTTTCATTTTTAGGGAGGAACGATGGGACAGCTAATTGACGGCGTATGGCACGATAACTGGTATGACACTAAATCTACCGGCGGTCGTTTTAAACGTTCAGAAGCGGTATTCCGTAACTGGGTCACGGCCAACGGCAGCGCCGGTCCACACGGTAAAGGTGGCTTCCGCGCCGAAGCCGACCGCTACCATTTGTATGTGTCCCTCGCCTGCCCGTGGGCACACCGCACGCTGATTATGCGCCAGCTGAAAGGGCTGGAATCGATGATTTCGGTTTCCGTTGTTCATCCGCTGATGCTGGAGAACGGCTGGACCTTTGACGAAGATTTCCCCGATGTGACCGGCGACAGCCTGTATCAGAACGAATATCTGTATCAGCTGTACCTGCATGCGGATCCCACCTACACCGGCCGCGTAACGGTGCCGGTGCTGTGGGATAAACATCAGCACACCATCGTCAGCAACGAATCCGCCGATATTATCCGCATGTTCAACAGCGCGTTTGATGGCGTTGGCGCGCGGGCCGGGGACTATTACCCTGTAGAACTGCGCGATGAAATCGATGAGCTGAACGGCTGGATCTACGATACGGTGAATAACGGCGTGTACAAGTCGGGCTTTGCCACCAGCCAGCCGGCCTATGATGAAGCGGTAACGGCGCTGTTCAGCTCGCTGGACCGCCTGGAGCAGATTCTGGGGCAGCGTCGCTACCTGACAGGGGATCGTCTGACCGAAGCCGATTTACGCCTGTGGACGACGCTGGTACGCTTCGATCCGGTTTACGTCACCCACTTCAAGTGCGACAAACACCGCATCGGCGACTACCTCAACCTGAACGGCTTCCTGCGTGAGATTTATCAGCTGCCGGGCATCGCGGATACGGTGAATCTGCCCCATATTCGCCACCACTACTACCGCAGCCATAAAACCATCAACCCGAGCGGTGTGATTTCGGTAGGCCCGGCATTCAACTGGGACGAGCCGCACGGCCGCGATGAACGCTTCGCCTGATCTCCCCGTTACCCGGATTTCCAGGATAAAGACCGCCGCCTCATTATGAGGCGGTTTTTCTTCGTTCCTGAAAAGTCATTGCGAATGATTATTAAACCTCCTGTCATATAACTTACGGATATTAAATAAAAAAATAGCAAAACCCATCATTCAAGACGCCTCATCCCCCCCGGGTTAATGGAGTAATATAGTGACCGTTCCGTCCTTTAAAGAGGGGAACCCAGGATGATTTCACCCAAGGGAGAGGAAGTATGTTCAGGAGAACAATAGCGGGACTGGCAATACTGGTTGTTTTATCCACGCTGGCGACGATCGCCTGGGTTTATCACTATGACGATCGGCGCGTCAGCCGCGTAAAGGGCGGAGAAATCGAAAAAATTCTCATCGCTCGCGGCTGTGATTATTGTCATACCCCCGGTGCCAGGCTTCCTTTTTATGCCAGCCTTCCCATAGCGAAGCAGTTAACGGAAAGAGATATTCTTACCGGTATGCGCTTTTTCGATCTTCGCCCCGTTCTGCAGGCCATACGGCAGGACAAACCGGTCCCGGAAGCCGATCTCGCGAAGATAGAAGCGGTGGTAGCCAGCGGTGAAATGCCCCCCGCACTTTATAAAATGATGCACTGGTCAGGTCACATCAGTGATGACGACCGTCTGAAGCTGGAAAGCTGGATCGTCGGGCAGCGCACCCAGTTTTATACCCCCCCCGGCACCCCGGCAAGCCTGCGGGGCAGCGCCCTGCTCCCCCTGCCCGACGAACTTCCCGTCGATCCCCGCAAAGCAGCACTCGGCAAACGCCTTTTTCACGATCTCCGCCTGTCTGCGGATAACTCTGAGTCATGTGCAACCTGCCACGATCTGCAAAACGGGGGGATGGATGGCCGGACGACGGCTTGGGGCGTCAGGGGCCAGCGCGGCCCCATCAATGTTCCTACCGTGCTTAATGCGGCCTTTAATCGTACTCAGTTCTGGGACGGTCGGGCGAAGGATCTGGCGGAGCAGGCGGGCGGCCCGGTCCAGAATCCTGTGGAAATGGGCTCTTCCTGGCCACAGGTGATGGCGAAATTGAACGGCGATGATGCGCTGAAGGCCACCTTTAGCGCCCTGTATCCGCAGGGGCTTTCTCCTTATGCGCTTACCGATGCCATCGCCCAGTTTGAAATGCAGCTTATCACCCCACACGGCCCGTTTGACCGTTATCTGAACGGAGACAATGAGGCGTTAACCGCACAGCAAAAACGGGGACTGACTCTGTTTCGACAGAATAAATGCGGCACCTGCCATACGGGGGTCAATCTCGGCGGGCAGTCTTTTGAGCGTATGGGACGATGGGCGGACTATTTTGCCGACCGCGGCGGACTGACCCACGCCGATAATGGCCGCTTCAACGTCACGCACGATGAACAAGACCGCTACCGTTTTAAAACCCCGACGCTGCGAAATGTCAGCCTGACCGGGCCGTGGTTGCACGACGGTAGCGCAACCCGCCTGTCGGATGCGGTGAGGGTGATGCTGAAGTATCAGGTTGGCGTCAGCCTGACAGACGATCAGGTCGATGACCTTGTCGCACTGTTGCAAAGCACATCAGGCCCGCTGGCTCCAACGGCCGCCTCTGAAGGGCAGCCAGAACCGGTTATCCCCGAGAAACGGTGAGCATCGGCACTCTTTATTGATCTGGAACAAATTCCCCCGATTCGCGCTTACGTATCTTTACTGATGTAAACGCGAATGCGGGATTAATCGGAAGCTATCTTCCTGGAGTGAACCATGATCAAGACTGTTTCTTTCTGCCTGGCTGTCATCATGCTGTGCTACGTGGCTTTCGTTGGCCATTACTATTATGAAACATTCTCAACGTTTGACGGCATTGAGCATTCGCAGGACAGCTCGGCTAACCCTGCGCCTTAAGAGATTATCGTGCCTGCGGGCTTATCCCTGACGCTTCGCCAGCAGTTTAGGGATCTCCCGCAGGCACCAGGCCTTCGCCTCTCCCATGCTGTCGCGCCGCCAGGCCATAATAATATCCACTTCCCGCGTATATTCCGGGCTGACCACGCGCAGCCGTCCCTCGGCAATATCCTGTTCAACCATGCTGTAAGGCATAGTGCCAACGCCCAGGCCTGCCAGTAAGGCACGATGCTTATCTTCAATGGTGCTGACCGTCAGGCGCTGCTGTTTATCCAGCAGGGTCACAGTTAATACGGGCCTTTCGCGTGCGGTATCCGCCACCGCGATGCCGCGATATTTTACCCGCGTCGTTTCGGAAAGCGGCTCCGGCTCCTGGTGAATCGGATGGTCCGGGCTGGCAACATAGACGCTCATCAGCGTATAGAGCTTGCGGGTATTGATCTCTGACGAAGCGCGAAAATGCATATCGGGGGCGATAACGATATCCGCACGCCCCTGCTCCAGCCGCTCCCATGCCCCGGCCAGCACTTCGGTCATCAGCGAAACCTGAGTGTTGGCTTTATTGGCCAGCTTCTCCACCAGCGGGAACAGCAGCTCGGTGGACACCAGCGCTTCGGTGGCAATCGTCAGATGGGTTTCCCAGCCGCGCGCCAGCGCTTCGGCATCCGTCGTCAGCTTGTCGGCGGCTTCCAGCAGCACGCGGCCGCGCTCAAGCAACATCCGCCCGACGTTGGTGAATTTGGTGCGGTGGCCGGAGCGGTCAAACAGCACCACGTCCAGCTCCTCTTCCAGTTTCTGCATGGTGTAGCTTAGCGCAGAAGGCACTCTGCCCAGCTCATCCGCTGCGGCGGCAAAACTTCCGCGGCGATCGATGGCATCCATTACACGTAGCGCTTCAAGCGTCAGAGCACGATCTTTAGCCATAGCTTTTCTCTGTCAGGAAATTTGAATATGCCGAGCAGATTAACTGGCTGGCATTCACCAGTCCAGAAACTTACCATAACCGAATAATAAATGGTCGGGCCAGACCCGATTGGCTAAGGAGAATGAGATGATTATTAGTCGTACAGCGCAACAGTGTGGCAAAGCCGATTATGGCTGGCTGCAGGCTCGCTATACCTTCTCCTTTGGCCACTATTTCGATCCTAAATTACTGGGGTACGCTTCCCTTCGCGTACTCAATCAGGAAGTGCTGGCACCAGGGGCTTCCTTTCAACCCAGAACCTATCCGAAAGTGGATGTGCTGAACCTGATATTGCAGGGCGAGGCGGAATATCGTGACAGCGAAGGCAATCACGAAACGGCGCGCGCCGGAGAGGCGCTGCTGCTGGCGACCCAGCCGGGGATCAGCTACAGCGAGCATAACATCAGTAAAGAGAGCAGCCTGACCCGGCTCCAGCTGTGGCTGGATGCCTGCCCGGAACGAGAAAACAACCGCGTGCAGCGGATTGCCGTGCCGGAAGATAAAACCTGTTCACTGCTGGCCTCACCGGACGGCAGCGAAGGCAGCCTGCAGCTCCGCCAGCAGGTGTGGATCCATCAGGTGATATTACGGCCGGGTGAAAGCCACCGGATCCCACTGCACGGGCCGCGCGCCTATCTGCAGTCGATTCACGGTGCGTTTACGGCAGTGACCCATTCACATGAGCGGGAAGCCCTGACCTGCGGCGACGGCGCGTTTCTGCGGGAAGAAGAGAGCGTTCAGCTCACGGCGGAAACCCCGCTGCGCGCGCTGGTGATTGATTTACCGGTCTAAACCACTCTCCGTAAGACACTCCTGTAGCAGCGCGACGGCCAGCCCCCCGCTTTCCTCGCGCTGTGCCATCACAATCGCCCCATCGACCATTAACGTCAGCCTTTGCGCCTCACGCAGGCTCGGAGCGTCGTCAGACAGATAGCTGGCGATAACCTCCGTCATCGCCTGTTTATGCTGGCGTATCACCGGCAGCGACTCGGGAAGGCTATGGGCCATCTCCACCGCCGTGTTGATAAACGCACAGCCGCGAAATTCTTCAGAAGCAAACCACTGCCCCAGCGTGGCGGGCAGTGCCCGGCTCAGCGCACCGTGAATCTGCATCTGCTGCTCCAGTTCCGTACGAAACCAGTTAATCCAGCGCGTATGCCGATAGCCGAGAAAAGCCAGAATCAGATCGTTTTTTGCCGGGAAGTGGCGATAGAACGTCACCTTGGTCACCCCGGCTTCTTTGATGATGCGATCAATCCCGGTTGCCCGTACGCCATGCTGATAAAACAGGTCATGGGCGGTATGAAGAATGCGCTCGCGAGCGCTCAGCGTGTTGTCAGTCATCGTTTCCCTTCCTTTTAAATTATTATCTCAGGAGTAGACAGCTCTGTCTACGTGAGTTATGGTTGTTATCAAGGTAGACAAACCTGTCTACATACCTCTGGAGATCATCATGGAAACACGTCCCCCTCTTCCTCCCTTTACCGAAGAAAGCGCTCGTCAGAAAGTTCGCCTGGCTGAAGATGCCTGGAACAGCTGCGATGCGAAAAGAGTCTCGCTGGTGTATTCCCCGGATACCCACTGGCGTAACCGCGCGGAGTTTGTCGATGGCCGTGCCGACGTGGTGAAATTTTTGCAGCGCAAATGGCAAAAGGAACTGGATTACCGGCTAATTAAAGAGCTGTGGGCATTCAGTGAAAATCGTATTGCCGTACGTTTTGCCTATGAATGGCATGATGATTCCGGTCACTGGTATCGCAGTTACGGGAATGAGAACTGGGAATTTAATGCGCAGGGTTTGATGGTGAATCGCCACGCCTGTATTAACGACTGCCCGATAAAAGAACAGGATCGCCGCTTTTTCTGGGAGGGCGCGCGCAGACCGGACGATCATCCAGAGCTGAGCGAATTTGGATTCTGATCGCCAGGAAGAAAAAACAAAAAGCAAAAAACCCGCCGAAGCGGGTTTTTTTATTGAATGAGTTGAAGCTGACCGTTAAGCCGGGTTCTGTCGTGGACAGTCATTCATCTAGGCCAGCAATCGCTCACTGGCTCAAGCAGCCTACCCGGGTTCAGTACGGGCCGTACCTTATGAACCCCTATTTGGCCTTGCTCCGGGTGGAGTTTACCGTGCCGCGAACTGTTACCAGCCGCGCGGTGCGCTCTTACCGCACCCTTTCACCCTTACCTGATCCCACTTGCGTGGGCCATCGGCGGTTTGCTCTCTGTTGCACTGGTCGTGGGCTTGCGCCCCCCAGGCGTTACCTGGCACCCTGCCCTATGGAGCCCGGACTTTCCTCCCCTCTGTCTGTCTCCCCCGAGGGGGGACGGCAACAAAGCGGCGACTGTCTGGTCAGCTTCGGCGCGCAGTGTATAGCGTTTTCTATGACTTGTCACTCACCCTGCTGCTCAAGGGCGTACTTATACAGGGCATTTTTTTTCACCCCGTGGATTTCTGCTGTCAGCGCCGCGGCTTTTTTCAGCGGCAGCTCGGCCTGCAGCAGCGCCAGCGTGCGCAGCGCTTCCGGCGGCAGTGCATCCTCCTGGGCGTGATAGCCTTCCACGATCAGCACCATCTCGCCCTTGCGGCGGTTCTCATCTTCCAGCACCCACGCCAGCAGTTCGCCAACCGGTGCGCCGTTAATCGACTCCCAGGTCTTGGTGATCTCACGGGCCAGCACCACATAGCGGTCCGGCCCCAGCACCGACACCATATCCTGCAGGCTGTCGATTAAGCGGTGGGTGGATTCGTAAAAAATCAGCGTGCGCGGCTCCTGCTCCAGCTCGCGCAGGGTGTCGCAGCGCCCTTTGCTTTTGGCCGGCAGAAAACCTTCGTAACAGAATCGATCGGACGGCAATCCCGCGGCGCTTAATGCTGTGACGGCGGCACAGGCACCCGGCAGTGGCACCACGCGGATCCCGGCCTCACGGCACAAACGCACCAGGTGATAGCCCGGATCGTTGATCAGCGGCGTGCCGGCATCGGAAACTAAGGCTATGCTTTGTCCCTCACGGAGCTTTGCCAGCAGCGATTCCGCTTTCTGCTGTTCGTTGTGGTCGTGCAATGCGAAGAGCCGCGCATTGATGGCGAAATGTTGTAGCAACAGCCCGGTATGACGTGTATCTTCCGCAGCGATCAGATCGACGCTCGCAAGCACCGTCAGTGCCCGCTGGGTGATATCGCCCAGGTTACCAATCGGTGTTGGAACGATATAGAGCGTGCTGGCAGAAATATCTGCCCGATCGTGTTGTTTCATTGTTTGATCCGAATAGCCGATTTAATATTGAGCATCTTGAAAAAAACATCACTGGATACAGTATGCTTCCTTCGAAAGTAGTTCGTAGCAAAGCCGGGCGCAGCCTGCCGCTTCTGCTGGCCGCCCTGATTTTTGCCGGATGTACCGGCCAGGCACCACAAACGCCACCGGCGAATGTCCAGGGCGCTGCCACCGGCACCTCTGATTATTACCTGCAGCAGATGCAGCAAAGCTCAGATGATAACAAGGTTGGCTGGCAATTACTCGCAATCAGAGCACTGTTGAATGAAGGCAAGCTGCCGCAGGCTAACCAGCAGCTGTCCCAGCTGCCGCAGCAGCTTGATGCTACCCAGAGCCAGGAACAGCTGCTGCTTCAGGCCCAGCTGCACATCATTGAGCAGAATTTTCCCGCAGCGGCAGAGCGGCTGAAGCAGGTCGATGTTGCGTCGCTCTCGAAAGATCAGCAGGCCCGCTACTATCAGCTGCAGATCGCTATCGGCCAGGGCCGTCCAACGCTGGACGTGCTGCGTGCCTATATCGCCCAGGAGCCGCTGCTCGCCAACCCGGCTGAAAAGCAGGCGAATATCGATGCGACGTGGCAGGCGCTGAGCCAGATGACCCAGGACCAGCTCAATAACGTGACCATCAATGCAAACGAGAACGTTCTGCAGGGATGGCTGGATCTGCTGGGCGTGTACAAGGCGAACAGCAACGATCCGGATATGCTCAAGGCCGGTATCAGCGACTGGCAGAACCGCTATCCGTATAACCCGGCGGCAAAAACCCTGCCGACGGCGCTGAGCCAGGTCAAAAACTTCCAGCAAGGTTCGACCGGTAAAATCGCGCTGCTGCTGCCGCTGAGCGGCCAGGCCCAGGTCTTTGCCAGTGCCATTCAGCAGGGCTTTAACGACGCGAAGAACGGTACGCTGATGCAGTCCTCTGCGCCTGCTGCACCGGTTCAGGCTCCGGAGGCCGCAACAACGGCGGACGCAGCGGCTACCGATGCCAATGCGGTCGTCAGCCCGTCAGCCGCACCGACGGACGGTACGGCCCAGCCGGATGCAGCGCAGCCGCAGCCGGTTGCGTCCAGCGGCGTGGAAACGGCGGCCCCGTCGGGCAGCACCCAGGTTCAGGTCTATGACACCAGCACCCAGCCGGTCGATCAGCTGTTGACCCAGGCGCAGAATGACGGCGCAACGCTGGTCGTTGGCCCGCTGCTGAAAAATCAGGTTGAGCAGGTCGTCGCCAGCCCAACCGCGCTTAACGTCCTGGCGCTCAACGAGCCGGAAACGATCCAGAACCGTCCGAATATCTGTTACTTTGCGCTTTCTCCTGAAGACGAAGCGCGCGATGCCGCGCATCATATGTGGGATCAGGGCAAGCGCTCGCCGCTGCTGCTGGTACCGCGCAGTTCCCTGGGCGATCGGGTGAATAAAGCCTTTGCCGCCGAATGGCAGCAGCTGGGTGGCGGTACCGTCCTGCAGCAGCAGTTTGGTTCCACCGCCGAACTCAAGCAGGGGATCAATAGCGGCGCGGGTATTCGCCTGAGCGGCACGCCGGTTAACGTACAGCCGGCTCAGCCTCAGGGCGTAACCATCGCCGGTCTGAACATCCCGGCTCCGGTGAGCGACGCGCCAGCGGCCGACGCCGCGAGTGCCGGCGGCAGCGTGGATTCGGTGTATATCATTGCCACGCAGAGCGAGCTGACGCTGATTAAGCCGATGATCGCCATGCGGGTCAGCAGCCGTGATAACGTCAGCCTGTACGCCAGCTCGCGCAGCAACCAGGCCGGTGCCGGCCCGGACTACCGCCTGGAACTGGACGGCCTGCAGTTTAGCGATGTTCCCCTGCTCTCCGGCACGAACAATGCGCTGATGCAGCAGGCGGCGAAGAAGTTTAACAACGACTACTCACTGGTTCGCCTCTATGCGATGGGCATTGATGCCTGGTCGCTGGCCAACCACTTCAGTGAAATGCGCCAGCTGCCGGGCTTCCAGCTAAAAGGCAATACCGGCAATTTGAGCGCAACACAGGACTGCGTGATTAACAGGAAGTTAGCATGGAGCCAGTATCGTCAGGGGCAAATCGTTCCGGCATCCTGAGTCGACAGCAGCAGGGGGCGCAGCGTGAACGTCAGGCTCGCCGCCTGCTGGAAACAGCCGGTCTGCGCTTTGTCGCCGCAAATGTCCGCTACCGATCGGGGGAACTCGATCTGATTATGCGTGACCGGCAGGTATGGGTTTTTGTTGAGGTGCGCTATCGCCGCTCTGACCGTTTTGGTGGGGCGGTGGCCAGCGTCACCCACAGTAAACGACAAAAACTATTGCGAGCGGCAGCACTTTGGCTGCATAGCCGTGGTCAAAGCTTTGACACCGTCGACTGCCGTTTTGATGTGGTAGCCATTACCGGAGAACAGGTGGAATGGTTGCCCAATGCGTTTAACGCTGAATAACGGCCCTTAACGACAGGTCGAAGACCGCGAAAACTAACCAGGTGAATGACGTGCTGGAAAGAATTAAAGTCTGTTTTACCGAGAGTATTCAAACGCAAATCGCCGCGGCGGAAGCGCTTCCCGATGCGATTTCACGCGCTGCCATGACCATCGTGCAGTCGCTGTTGAATGGTAACAAAATCCTGAGCTGTGGTAACGGAACCTCCAGTGCCAATGCCCAGCATTTTGCTGCCAGTATGATCAACCGTTTTGAGACCGAACGCCCGAGCCTGCCTGCGATTGCCCTCAGCGCCGATAATGTGCTGCTGACGGCAATTGGTAACGATCGTCTGCACGACGAAATTTACGCCAAGCAGGTTCGCGCGCTGGGCCATGCAGGGGATATCCTGCTGGCCATTTCAACCCGCGGCAACAGCCGCGATATTGTAAAAGCAGTAGAAGCCGCGGTAACGCGTGATATGACCATCATCGCGCTTACCGGTTACGATGGCGGAGAGCTCGCCGGTTTACTGGGCCCGCAGGATGTGGAGATCCGTATTCCCTCGCATCGCAGCGCCAGGATTCAGGAGATGCATATGCTGACCGTGAATTGCCTGTGCGATTTGATAGATAACACTTTATTTCCCCACCAGGATGTTTAAAGGAGCTTAAATGAAGGCATTATCTGCAGCGGCAGTGGTACTCACCGCATTAATGTTACAGGGTTGCGTCGCCGCGGTAGTGGGCAGCGCCGCCGTCGCGACCAAAAGCGCCACGGACCCGCGTACCGTTGGCACCCAGGTGGATGATGGCACGCTGGAACTGCGCGTCAGCAATGCACTGTCGAAAGATGAACAGATCAAACAGAGCACCCATATCGTGGCCACGGCTTACCAGGGCAAAGTGCTGCTGACCGGCCAGTCACCGAACGCAGAGCTTGCCACGCGCGCCAAACAGATCGCCGTGGGCGTTGACGGCGCAACCGAGGTCTATAACGAGATCCGCACGGCCAGTAAAGTCAGCTTTGGCACCGCCTCTTCCGACACCTGGATCACCACCAAAGTGCGCTCTCAGCTGCTGGGCAGCGACCAGGTGAAATCGTCTAACGTGAAGGTGACCACCGAGAACGGCGAGGTGTTCCTGCTGGGTCTGGTGACGAACGAAGAAGCCAAGGCGGCGGCGGATATCGCCAGCCGGGTGAGCGGCGTTAAGCACGTCACTACCGCGTTTACCATTCTGAAATAGCGTTCGTTTTAAAGCGTGATTAAAGGCGGGAAGGAACCCGCCTGCAGTTTTCACAGCGCGACTCTGGAACCCACCAGGCTCGTTCATCCCCCCGGAAAGGCAACACTTTCACCGACTATCAGGCCACAACGTTTTGCCCTTCCCGCTTTTCTACAGCCGGCTCAAACAGTCCATCGCCACCGCTTTAAAACTGTCAAAATCCTTGCTGTCCCGCAGCCGGGTCATCGCCCGCTCGCGCATAAAGGTGACGAACAGATCGTAGATCGCCATCGCCTCTTCGTATTCGCTTTTGCTGATGGCCAGCAGGAAAATGACATAGGCGGTTTCATCCCCCCATTTAATCCCCTGCGGAGCCAGCACCGTGTAGACGCAGGTTTTCCTGGCCAGCAGGCCGAGTGAATGCGGCAGCGCAATGCCCTCACCCAGCATGGTGGTGACAATCGCTTCACGCTCCTCAACCGAGGGATAGAATGCCTCGTCGACGATCCCTTCCTGTTCCAGCCGATCGCACAGCTGGCGGAACAGTGCGGTGCGATCGATTTCACCCTCGATAATGCAGAAGTGGCCGGCGTCAAAAAACTTCTCCAGCATATAGGGGCGGGTGCGATCCAGCAGCACCTGCTTGCCCAGCTGTTCCAGCTGGAAATCGGTGGGGAACGGGGACATCACCACCACCGGTTTATCTTTATCGCTCAGCCGCACGGTGGAGATCACGAAGTCCTCTTCCACGCCCGCCAGCTGCTCATATTCACGCAGGGAAATGATGCGGCGCACCTCAATCTGCGGGTATTTACGCATCAGCATCGCCTGGATCATCCGCACCGTCGAGTTGCCGGTATCGCAGACCAGCAGCACCAGCGGGTAGCGCTGATAGCCGACGTTATAGTGGCGCTCCAGCCCAACGCCGATATGCAGCACCAGGAATCCGACTTCGTTTTCGCTGATGGCATAGGGCGTATATTTGCCCCAGCTGGAGACGGCCGCCAGCGTTACGTCATATGCCATCGGGTAATGCTGTTTGATGTTCGCCAGCAGCGGATTCGGGATAGTGATCTGGTAGCGCACCCGGGTAATCATGGTTTTAATGTGCGTCAGCAGATCGGCGCGCAGCTGCGGATCGTTTTGCAGGTTAAATCCGTAGTGGCTGTTGATGTAGTTAAGGATGTAATCCACCAGCGATTCACCATCGTCCGGGCTGATGGCGCTGGGAGCGGCTTCCTCAATGCGCCGGGCGGCAATATGCACCTGAAGCCAGGCCTCTTCCGCCGGGGAAATGCTTTTCCCGGTGATCGGCCGCATCAGGTTGATAATGTGCCGGGCGGCATCGCGCACGTCGTCGGCAACATCTTCGGCAGTAAAGTCAGAAAGCGGATAGCCTTCCGCGATGCGGCGCACCGCCACCGCGCAGTAGAGGCGCAGATAGAGTTCGGCATCGTCGGCCAGACGGATATTGAAGCGGGACAGGCACTCCAGCAGCATCGGCTGCAGGGTGGCCAGCATGCCCCGGTTCAGCGCCTCCAGCTTCAGCAGCGGGCTGTCGGCATCCTCCTGCGCCAGCTGGTAGAGCAGATCGGTCAGGCAGGTACGCATCGCCGCTTCGCTGCCAAACAGCTTCATGCCGTAACGCGGCCGGGTTTCAATCTCCAGGCCGTAGCGGCTAAGCCACTCTCTCACCTCTGCCATATCCCCCTGCAGCGTGGTGCGGCTGACAAACCATTCGTCCGCCAGGTCTTCCAGCTTGAGGGAAAAAGCCGAGGTCAGAAAACGGATTAACAGGTAATGAACCCGTTCCGTTGAGGTCCGCGGGACGCGCAGGCTGGAGGTTGACTGCTGCAGCAGACGGTCGTAGCGCCCGGCATCATCAATCTTCAGCTGATAGCCCTCGCCGCGGCTGAGGACAAAACTGGCACCGTGGTCGGCCAGCAGTTCATTCAGTGCGGTCACATCAGTGCGCACGGTGCGGGTTGAAACGGCCAGTCGGCGCGCCAGTTCATCCTGCGGCAGGATTTCATTTTGCAGAAGGTCAAACAGCTGTGCCAGTCGTTGGTTGGGAAATCTCACGGGGTTCCATTATCATCAGAATGAAGCGTTTTATCGGTTTTTTTATACTCAGCCTACCTTTATTCGCGCCGAAAAAATAGCGTAGCAGCCTCTGCAAATATTCATTTGACAGATATCGCAGTTTATCCAAAAAGTGCGAGATTTTGTTTCGGAAAGAATAGATTTCCCCCGCCGCCGTAAGATCAACAGCGATCGTCTGGCGGCGGGGGATCCGGCTTACGCCATCACTTTGCGGGTGATCGCCATCAGCGTGGCCACATCCGCCGGACGGGTAAGACCGCTTGCTTTATCAATGATCGAGCTGTAGATGTGCGGGATAATTTTCGTCACCCCTGCATCCAGCGCGATACGCAGGATCGTCTCGTAGTTGTTCAGATCGATACCGCCGGTCGGCTCCAGCCAGAAGTCGTTCTCGGCACAGGCTTTGGCCAGCGCACGGAACTCGTTCATATCGACCATTTTATCCATCGGGAAGAATTTGACCGAGCTGCCGCCCATATCTTTCAGCATGGCGATCGCCGTGGCGACCGGCACAATGCCGTCTTCCGCCTTGCAGCTCAGCGGGCCGGTGGAGATTTTCACCATGCCGGGGCGCCCGGTTGGCGACGCCAGGCCGTTGACCACCGTTTCGGTCTGGCCCAGCAGCGCGCGGCTGGTGCCCACGCCGGTAAAGACCTGGTTCACGTGCTGCGGCTGCACCTGTGCGGAGATCGCGCTGACCATCGCCGACTGATTCGGATCGCCGGCGCCCAGTCCGACGGACAGCGCGTTGTCGATCAGCGCCGCGTACTCGCGCATATCTTTCACCGCACTGTCCACGCTGTCGTAGTTTTTTGACAGTACGCCAACCAGCACGTGGCCTTCAGCGGCTTCCCAGATATCACGCGCGTTCTGCTTAGAGCCGGCCAGCACGTTGAGGCAGACCCGATCGCGGTAAAATTTTGGTGTCAGTGACATAGGTATTACTCCCTGGCTAATAAATCCTGAATAGAGGTGAAGATCGTGTGTAGCTGTTCGGCGGATACGCTGCGCACATCCACCTCAACAATGCCTTCGTTGGCCTTATAGCCGCGGAAGTAGATCGCCTGCTCGCCGGTCTTCAGCGCCTGCACCATCTCGCCGGTGCTCATGCCGATGCGCGACTCGTCGAAGTGGATCTCAGCACGGGCGATATCGCGCCCGGCGGCATCCCACACCACGCGCGCCTGAATGCCATCCAGGCCGTTCAGGTTGGTGATAAACGGCGTCATTTTCTCGACCATCTGCGCACCGCTGGCTTTTTCCTGCACCAGATAGTTTTCAATCGCCTGGGTCAGACCAAGAATGCCCTCTTTACCCACCTTCATCGCCCGGCCAATGCCCTGCGACTGGCGCTTAACCCATTCAACCTGCTGCTTTTTACCGATGACCAGCCCGCTGGTTGGGCCTTCAATGGCTTTAGCCCCGCTGTAGATCACCAGATCCGCGCCCAGCGCGGTGTAGGCCAGCAGATCCTCTTCCGCGGCGGCATCCACGATCAGCGGTACGCCGTGCTGGCGCGCGACCGCCACCGCCTGCTCCACGCTGAGGTGGCTTTTCTGCACGCTGTGGTGCGATTTGATGTACAGGATCGCTGCGGTGTTCGGCGTCACCGCCGCCGACAGCTGCTCCGGTGAGCACTCATTGGCATAGCCCGCTTCAACCAGACGACCGCCGCCCAGCGCAACCATGGTTCCGACCGGTGCGCCGAAGTTAACGTTGTGGCCTTTCGGCAGGACGATATCGTGCGGCACGGTCAGCGGCGCGGCGTGCAGATTTTCCAGCAGCCAGTCGTTGTCCTGAACGATCACGCCAGCCACGGACTGCGCAATCCCGGCGGACGCGCAGGACACTACCACCGCCGCTTCGCACTTCAGCAGCCCGGCAATGTACGCGCCGGTTTTATTGACCAGGTCTTTCATTTCAAAGTAGTGGTTCAGGCCGTATTTCACCGTCTCCACGACGTCTGCCGCCGGGGTGGAAACACCCAGAATGGTCATGCGGCCCGAGGCGTTAATCACCTGTTTCAGGCCATATTTCTCATAAACTGAAGTCATTACGTTTTTTCCCTTCATCGGTGAGGAATCCCTGCCCGCCCACCATGGCGGCAAGCGGTACCAGCTGCGTATTACCTGCCAGCGTCTGGCCGTCAGAGTCGGTGAACACACACGGCTGCTGCTGCAGGTCAAAAATAGTCAAATCGGCCTCACAGCCCGCTTCAAGTCGGCCTTTGTCGTGCAGCTTTAGTCCTTCTGCGGCGTGAGCGGTTACGCAGTCGATCACCTGCGGCAGCGTCATGCCCACGTGCAGGAACTTCGACATGACGTGCGCCAGACTGCGTACCGGGCCGTTAATACGGTTACGGCAGTAAATATCGGAACTGATGGTCTGCGGCAGAATGCCCTGGGCAATCGCCACCCGCGCCACTTCAAAGCTGAAGCTGGCGGTGCCGTGCCCGACATCCAGCCGCACGCCGCGCTGGATCGCCCGGCTGACCGACGCCCGCAGCTGGCCTTCCGGCGTCAGGATGCGGTTGGGTTTGCCGTTATAGCAGTGGGTAATGATGTCGCCGGAGGTCAGCAGATCGGCAATTTCATCCAGATTCGGTGGGTTATTGCCGATGTGCACCATCAGCGGTAAATCACCGTTCTCCTTCTGTAACGCTTTTGCCCGCTCCAGCGGCCTGATGCCGTTTTGCTCAACCACGCTGCTGCTGATGCGCGCCTTGAGGCCGACAATAAAGTCCGGGCGGCGCTGCAGTGCGGCTTTCAGCGCCGGACCATCGATTCTGGCCATATCGGCCAGTTCGTTCTGGGTCAGAATGCCGCTGCGGGCGATGTTCAGCAGCGCGTAAACGCGGGTGGTACAGTCGCGCGTCAGCTGCCAGAAATCGTCAACGTCGTCGGCACCGGTGCTGCCCGCATCGATCACCGTGGTCACGCCGGTGTCAACGCCGATGCGGTCGGCCTCATCGTGATAAATCGGTGATTTTGGGTAGCAGTGAACGTGTGAATCAATCCAGCCTGCGCTCAGCCAGAAGCGCCCGGCCAGATCCCACTCCCGCGCTGCCGGGCCGTGGACGTCGCCCACGGCGGCAATTTTCCCCGCCTGCACCGCCACATTGCTCAGCGAACCATCGCAGAGGCGGGCATTGCGGATAATCAGGTCATACATGGTGAACCTCCGGATCGTGGCGACACAGGCCGCCACGTTGAGTGATTACAGGGCGATCGGGAAGATGGCACCCAGTACCATCGCACCGAGAATGGCCCCGCCGGTAATCGGTTTACCCCAAAGGTAAAACAGCAGTGAACCCACCAGCGAACCCAGACCAATCGGAATCGATGCGGTCATGGCCGAGAGGATAATCAACGGACCGAGGAAACGGCCTGAGGTATTACCCGCGCCCATCATCACATCCGCGCCGTAGGTGGAGTCGCTGTTATTAATGGTGAATTTACGTGCCAGAATAATGATGTAGCCCACCGCCAGGCCGAGCACCAGACCGGTAGCCAGCGAAGCGGCAAAGTTAGCCACCGGGAAAACGAATCCCGCGCCCAGCAGAAGCGCAGGAACGCCCAGGCCAATACCGGTCTGGATCGCGCCGCCGATATCAAGGATGCCGACCAGCGAGCCTTCAATGATGCGGGCAAACAGGAAGCTGGCACCGAAGGCCGCAACCGCACCATAGACGCCGGTTTCCATTCCCGAGCGCAGCATCGATACAAAGGCCACTTCGTTAAAGGCACCGAGTCCATAGACGTAATACATGTGTGTACCGGCAAACACCCCGGCAGAAAGCAGGCCGACAAAGATCGGGAATGACCAGTCGTCGTACCAGAAACCGCGTTTTGACTCTTCCATTACCATCGTCCTCTTATTTGCCGCTCAGGGAGTTGTGGATCATTTCCAGCCAGCCCGGTACGCCAAGCTGGAAGGATTCCAGCATCTTCATATCGAAACCACGGAAGAACCCACTCAGCACGAACAGCAGCACAATGGCGACCATCATCACTTTGGTGACGCGGTTCCAGCCCGCCTCTTCCACCCCTTTACCAATCAGGATACCCAGCACCAGGCCCGGAACGGCGTTGCCCATAATCAGCTGCGCGAGGCCGCCGAAAATGGTTGCCCAGAAGCCTGATTTTTTACCGGCATCGATCGCCGCCAGCCAGAAAATCACCGGCATCACGGTATTCACCAGCAGGTTAGCTGCCGGAACCAGCACCTTCACCGCAGTAACCTGCAGCGCGGCGGGAACGGCCGACGCGGTGGAGTTGAGGAAGGCGACGACGATCATGCCGATGATGCCGCAGGCAATCGCCATCTTTTTCGGGTTATGCAGCGTTTCCGCCACGTTGCGGTTCTTTACCATCAGCGCGGCCGCACCCCAGTTCGGGATAATGCGGTGGTCAACGTCCTGGGTGAAGGAACCGGCGGCAACCGATGACGCCCAGGCGTTAAAGAAGAAGCCCAGCCCGAACGAGAAGTGAGAGGCCGGGTCGCCCTCACAGGAGTTCAGTTCGCCAAGCGTACGAAATGCGCCCATTCCCTGAGATGTCGGGGCGTGAAACATGCGGGCGGCACCGGCACCAACGCCGACCCCAACCAGCCCGCCGATAATCAGCGATTTAAATAAAATGATTAAAAACATCAGCTTTTCCTTTAGTTTTATTGCTCAACGTTTTTAGCTTTTCGAGGAGAAATCCACCTGCTCGGTATCAATCACCGAAACATTGACGGTAATCGCCAGATCCACGCTGTACAGCCGCCGCTCGCGTGCCAGAAAGAAGAACAGAAACTTCTCGGTTTTAGCGCTCTGCGTGGCCCGCAGCACCTGAACATCAATCGGTTCGATGCGCAGCAGGATTTTGCTGGTGGATTTCAGTACCGTGTTTTGTACCCGGCTGAGGGCATCAGCAAAGGCTTTGCCCTTGCTGTCGCCTTTGCCGCTGACGTTCACCGTCGTGGTGAATTGCTCTTTCATCAGCCGTGCTTCTTCTGCCAGGCCAGAACCAGACGCTCGCCCAGCTCTTCTTTATCCATAAAGCCGAAGCCCAGCACGTTTGCGCCTTCATTGATGGCGGTGACGCCCTCATCCACGGAACGCATGCCGTATTTCGCTTTATAGCCATATTTGGTCTGCGCGGTAATCGCACCAGCACCGCCGCTGCCGCAGAACGAAATACCGAAGGTGGCATTTTCCGCTTTCATCACGTCGCCCAGCTTCATATCTGCCGCCACGCCCGGAACCACAATGGCTTTACCACCGGCCTTCTCGACCCCTGCCGCAACCTTCTGGCCTTTACCTAAACGATCGCCGATCACTACAATAATTTGAGACATGCTGTGTTCCTTAAATTCAATGAGTTATTACGCGTGCCGTCGGTAGCGCAGTCTGTTTCCCTATCCCAGAATGGCAGGCAAACCCGGCACACTATGCGTTTTCTTTCGCCACTTCAAAATGGACGGAGAGGAGCCAGGCTTCCTCTTTTGGCAGGTTGCCAAACAGATCCACCACCTGCTGTGCCAGCGTCATCGACTCTGGCGAAATATCTTCAAACAGTTCGGCCTCCACCTCCGGCAGCGGTTCGCCGGTCAGCGAGCGCAGCGCCATCGCCTTAACGTGCGAGTTCAGCATCTGCTGCTGAACCGCATTGGGCACGATGGCCCGTTCCGCAAACAGTCCGGCAATCTGCGCCATCACCGTTTCTGCCAGAACCTGAATCTCGTCGCTGCGTTCTGTGGCCGACAACGTTCCATTACTCACATCGATCCCCCTGTGTTACGTTTCGGCTGATACCAGAAACCTTTTTGCTGATGCGAATAAAGTACCGCCGGAAGGCTCGGCTGTGGAGAACGACTTTTTCCGCTTCGAAACGGAAATAAAGCCAACAAGAGCGATCCCGCTCGCAAAAACGTTAAATTGTGCATTTTTGATTTAAGTTTAAATATCAGGACGCAGAATCGGGAACGGGCTGCGTAATCCATGCATCGCAGGAATAAAAGCGGCACTACCGTGAGGGGACTTTAATGATAAAAGAAGAAAATCTTATGGCGGAAAACGGGCCCACTGCGGGGCCCGGTCATTATTAGCGGAATTTCTTATGGCCTTCATCGCGGGTCGCGGCAAATTTCTTCGCCTCTTCCTTTGCTCCGGCTAAATCACCGGCATTCGCCAGCTTGAGGCTGTCGTCTATCTGACCTATCAGCTTATCCAGCTGGGCATGATAGTCTTTAACCTGCGCGCTGTCGGCAGGCTGGCCCTCAAGCTTGTCGGGCGTGTGGGTTTTCGCATCGCTGGCGGCGGTGCGCATATCGGTTAAGGCACGAACCATCTCGGCCTTGTCATCGGTTTTCTGAACCGTTCTTAACGCGCCTTTCAGAACGTCCATATCGCCTTCCAGATCCTGCGCCAGCAGCGGGGATGCAGCGAACAACAGGGCAGAGCTCAACATTGCAATCAATAATTTACGCATATCAGATCCTATTTTTTATAAACGGGTATCGTGCGGTAATAAAAAGGCGACTTTGCAGTCGCCTTCTATATTATGCGTAAATTGTTAAACTATTGTCCTGCAATATTCATTTCTGGTAACAAAACGGATCCGCACTGGATATTGCTGCGGGTTTCAATATCGCTACCGACGCTAACCATATTGCGCCACATATCCTTCAGATTGCCGGCAATCGTAATTTCACTAACCGGATACTGAATCACGCCGTTTTCAACCCAGAAGCCCGACGCACCGCGCGAGTAGTCACCGGTAATGCCGCTTACGCCCTGCCCCATCAGCTCGGTCACCACCAGGCCGGTGCCCAGCTGCTTCAGCATCTGTTCAAAGCTGTGGCCCTGACCGGCGATGCGCCAGTTGTGAATGCCGCCGGCATGGCCGGTGCTTTGCAGCCCCAGCTTGCGGGCGGAGTAGCTGGTCAGCAGCCAGGTTTGCAGCACGCCGTCTTTGATGATGTCACGGGACTGCGTGCGGATACCCTCGCTGTCGAACGGCGTTGAGGCCAGCCCCTTCAGCAGGTGCGGCTGTTCCTGAATGGTTAGCCAGTCCGGCAGGATCTGCTGGCCGAGAGAGTCCAGCAGGAAGGTCGATTTGCGATAGACGCTGCCGCCGCTGATCGCCCCCACCAGGTGACCGAACAGGCCGGTTGCCACTTCCGCAGCGAACAGCACCGGGGCTTTCATGGTGGAGAGCTTGCGCGGAGAAAGGCGCGACAGCGTGCGGCGGGCGCACTCTTCCCCCACCGCCTCGGGTGAGCTCAGATCGGCCATTGCCCGCCCGATGGTGTAGGCGTAATCCCGCTCCATATCACCGTTTTCTTCGGCAATCACACAGCTGGAGAGGGAATGGCGGCTGGAGCAGTAGCCCTGCAGCATGCCGTGGCTGTTGCCAAACACCTTGATACCCACGTGGCTGTTGAAGCTGCCGCCTTCGGTATTGGTAATGCGTTTGTCGGCGCTCAGAGAGGCCTGCTCCGCGCGTGCTGCCAGCTCGATAGCACGATCCGCATCGATCTCGGCGGGATGGAACAGATCCAGGTCCGGGGCATCAAACGCCAGAAGATCGCGATCGGCTACGCCCGCGTAAGGATCCGGCGAGGTGTAGCGGGCGATATCGATCGCCGCCTGGACGGTACGCTTAATCGCTTCGGGGCTGAGGTCAGTCGATGAGGCGCTGCCTTTGCAGTTCTGATGATATACGGTAATGCCCAGCGCGCCGTCGCTGTTAAATTCGACATTTTCCACTTCGCCGTAGCGCGTGCTCACGCTGATGCCGGTAGTTTTGCTTACCGCGACTTCTGCCCCATCAGAACCGGCTTTTGCCAGTTCGAGTGCCGTCGCGACCGCCTGTTCCAGGATTTTTCGCTGTTCTGCAACTTGGGAGAGTAATTTCATCGACCTGCCGTATAATTAACAGTGCGGTTTCCCTGTGGCCTAACTCGTTCATATCCTGAGCATTAAACCACCTGCAAAACCGCGCATGGGTGATAAGGGTTAATTTGAGTCTAACAGACTCAGAGAACAATTTCGCAGTAGCCGAAATTTCCTGATAGCATTAGCCTCTTTTTTTGGAGCCTAACCATGACCAAGCAGCCCGAAGACTGGCTCGATGACGTACCCGATAACGAAGAAGAAGAAGACGAAGAGATTATCTGGGTCAGTAAAAGTGAAATTAAACGCGACGCCGAAGAGCTGAAACGCCTGGGTGCCGAGCTGGTAGAACTGGGGAAAAACTCCCTGGACCGCATCCCGCTGGATGAGGATCTGCGTGCCGCGATCGAGCTGGCGCAGAAGATCAAAAAAGAGGGCCGTCGCCGTCAGTTGCAGCTGATCGGTAAGATGCTGCGCTCCCGGGATGAAGAACCAATCCGCATCGCGCTGGATAAGCTGAAAAACCGCCATAACCAGCAGGTTGCGCTGTTCCACAAGCTGGAAGTGCTGCGCGATCGTCTGGTTGAGCAGGGTGATGATGCCGTACCGGACGTGCTGAATCTGTATCCCGATGCCGACCGTCAGCAGCTGCGCGCGATGATTCGCAACGCGCAGAAAGAGAAAGCGGAGAACAAACCGCCTAAAGCCTATCGTCAAATCTTCCAGTATTTGCGCGAGCTGGCCGAAGCGTAACCGGCATGGACAGGGCTGCAACTCGTGCGCCCTGTCCTGATATGGCCCGCGTAACCGCGCTCCGCTATCCACTCCGCCGCGATATCCAATCCCACTCTGGCTGTGCCTCGCTATTCAACTCAGCGCTGGCGATGTCATGGTCGTGAATCCGGTTCGGGTAAGCGTTTTCAGAAACAACCGCATTACTTTGGCAATGCGGCTGAAACCGTGAACACGTTCGTTACTTCTCCGCTTTCGCCAGACGATCCAGCAGCTTCTGATGAATACCGCCGAAACCGCCGTTGCTCATTACCAGGATGTAGTCCCCCGGCTGGGCTTTTTTGGCGATCATCTCGACCAGCGTATCAACGTCCGCACTCCACTGAGCGGGCTGCACGCAGGCCTCCGCCACTTCCACCACCTGCCACGGAATGTGGTGCGGCTGGAAAAGGAACACTTCGTCGGCGCGGCCGAGCGCCGGAGCCAGATCGTCCTTGCTGATCCCCATTTTCATGGTGTTGGATCGCGGTTCCAGCACGGCGAGAATACGCGCGGTGCCGCCGACTTTACTGCGCAGCGCCGCCAGCGTGGCGAGGATCGCGGTAGGGTGATGGGCAAAGTCGTCATAGACCTTAATGCCGTTGCTTTCACCGCGCAGTTCAAGGCGGCGGCGGGCATTGATGAAGTCATTGAGCGCACGACCGGCATCTTCCGGCTTCACGCCGACGTGGCGCGCGGCGGCAATCGCCATCATGCCGTTATGCATGTTGTGTTCGCCCACCAGCGACCAGTTCACTTCCGCCACGCGTTCACAGTCCAGGTACACTTCCCAGCGGGAGGCATCCGGGGTGAGCTTTTTCACCTGCCAGTGTCCGTTGTCACCGACGATTTCCTGCTCGCTCCAGCAGCCCATTGCCATCACCTGCTTCAGGTTCGCATCGTGCTCCGGCAGGATGATTTTCCCCTGCCCCGGCACAATGCGCACCAGATGATGGAACTGCTTCTGGATAGCGCGCAGATCGTCAAAGATATCCGCGTGGTCGAACTCAAGGTTATTGAGGATCAGCGTGCGCGGGCAGTAGTGAACAAATTTGGAACGCTTGTCAAAAAACGCACAGTCGTACTCGTCCGCTTCAATAACAAAAAATGGGCTTTTTCCTAAATTTGCGGAAACCTCGAAATTGCCCGGCACGCCGCCGATAACAAAGCCCGGTTCATAGCCGCAGGCCTGTAAAATCCACGCTGCCATGCCTGCGGTAGTGGTTTTTCCGTGTGTTCCTGCTACCGCAATGACCCAGCGGTCACGCAGCACAAAATCATGCAGCCACTGTGGCCCGGAAAGGTACGGGATATTACGCTCCAGCACGGCTTCGACACAGGGATTGCCCCGGCTCATTGCGTTGCCGATGATCACCAGATCCGGTGCCGGATCGAGCTGGGATGCATCATAACCCTGAATTAAATCAATGCCCTGCTTTTCGAGCAGCGTGCTCATTGGCGGATAAACGTTAGCATCTGAGCCGGTGACGTCATGCCCCAGCGAACGTGCCAGCATCGCCAGGCCGCCCATGAAGGTGCCACAGATACCGAGGATGTGAATACGCATAAAAGGTCTTTTCCTTAAAAGTTCGTCGCACAGTGTAGCGCCCTCATCGTGCGGAAGAAACGGATTTACCCTATGTTCTTTACCGTTCAATCGGCTAAACTGCGTACGCATACGTTGCAGTTTGTAAAACAGGCTGCTACTCAACCGCAGATTCAGGGATTGTGTTATGAAAACGTTAGGCGAATTTATCGTCGAGAAGCAACACGACTTTCCGCACGCAACGGGTGAACTGACCTCATTGATCTCCGCGATCAAACTGGGCGCAAAAATCATCCACCGCGATATCAACAAAGCAGGCCTGGTTGATATTCTTGGCGCAAGCGGCGCTGAAAATGTGCAGGGCGAGCAACAAATGAAGCTCGACCTGTACGCGAACGAAAAACTGAAAGCCGCGCTGAAGGCCAGGGGTATCGTTGCCGGTATCGCATCAGAAGAAGAAGACGAAATCGTTATCTTTGAGGGTGTGGAAAACGGTAAGTACGTGGTCCTGATGGATCCTCTCGACGGTTCTTCAAATATCGATGTAAACGTTTCCGTTGGAACGATCTTCTCCATTTATCGCCGTATCACCCCTCCGGGTACGCCGGTAACCGAAGAAGACTTCCTGCAGCCGGGTAGCCAGCAGGTCGCAGCAGGCTATGTGGTTTACGGTTCGTCCACCATGCTGGTGTACACCACCGGCTATGGCGTTCACGCCTTTACCTACGATCCGTCACTGGGCGTGTTCTGCCTCAGCGCCGAGAAGATGACCTTCCCGGAGAAGGGTTACACCTACTCCATTAACGAAGGTAACTACATTCGGTTCCCACAGGGCGTGAAGAAGTACCTCAAGTTCTGTCAGGAAGAGGACCTGGAAACTCATCGTCCATACACCTCACGCTACATCGGCTCTCTGGTGGCGGACTTCCACCGCAACCTGCTGAAGGGCGGCATCTACCTCTACCCAAGCACGGCCAGCCACCCGAAAGGTAAACTGCGCCTGCTGTATGAGTGCAACCCGATGGCGTTCCTGGCCGAGCAGGCGGGCGGCAAGGCCAGCGACGGTCAAAACCGTATTCTGGACCTGATCCCCGAAACGCTGCACCAGCGTTCACCGTTCTTCGTCGGCAACGACCATATGGTGGATGATACCGAACGTTTCCTGCGTGAATTCCCGGATAACTAACGGTTAATCAGGGCGGTCAGACGACCGCCCTGTTCTTTCTGTTCAGCCGCTATGCCGGGTGACGTTCAGCACGGATACTCTCGCCCCCATCGCCAGATTAGCTATTCCCGCAAATTGTGCTGCCGCCGGCCTGCTCGGAAGAATCTGCTATCGCTCCGACGTAGTCTTAAACGCTGAAAAAGCGCAGGACTTTAAATTTGACCTGGCTATAATAGCCGGCACTCAACCTAATATGATTTAAGGAACTCAGAATGAGCCTGAACCATGTACCAGCGGGTAAAGACCTGCCAGATGACATCTACGTTGTTATCGAGATCCCGGCTAACGCTTCTCCGATCAAATACGAAGTAGACAAAGAGTCTGGCGCTCTGTTCGTTGACCGCTTTATGGCGACAGCAATGTTCTATCCGTGCAACTACGGTTACATCAACAACACCCTGTCTCTGGATGGCGACCCGGTTGACGTGCTGGTACCTACCCCGTACCCGCTGCAGCCTGGTTCAGTGATCCGCTGCCGTCCGGTTGGCGTACTGAAGATGACCGATGAATCTGGCGAAGATGCCAAGGTTGTTGCGGTACCACACAGCAAGCTGAGCAAAGAGTACGAGCACATCCAGGATGTGAACGACCTGCCAGAGCTGCTGCGCGGCCAGATCACCCACTTCTTCGAGCAGTACAAAGCGCTGGAAAAAGGCAAATGGGTTAAGGTTGACGGCTGGGAAGGCGTTGAAGCCGCTAAAGCTGAAATCGTCTCTTCTTTCGAGCGCGCTGCTAAGAAGTAAGATCGATACCCTATCGATGAAAGCCGAAAGTCACCACGTTCGGCGGCTGTCGGTAAGAGGTCAGAACAATCCGGGGGCGTTCGCGTTCCCGGATTTTTTTTGCTTTCAGCGCCTCGTGTGTCAGTAGTCATCCTGACGGGGCTAAGGCACAGCCTGTACTCTTATTTGCTGGCGGGATAGAACTCAGGGTCAACAATCTGTTCGTCACTCCAGGGGCAGAGCAACGGGAAATGTTTCTCATCAATGCCCGTTTCACGCGCCGCAGAAAGGATCGCATCACCATAAGCATCGGCCATCAGCACGGAAAACTCATTTTTCAAACTGGGATTACGCGCCAGTCGGCGCAGGATTTTTCGGCGTTGTTCCGCAATCGTCAGCTGCCAGCTTCTTCCCTGATGGCTGGGTTGAAACTGCCATTTCAATAAATGCTGAAGTAATACTTCGAGGCGTGATTCCAGTTCACGTCGTTCACTGTTTCCCATGCTCTCAATTTCCTCAAGCAGGTTCCTTGTGTCCAGCTGATGCAGCTTACCCGAACGCAGCAAATCAGCCTGCTCCTGAGTCCAGCCATAAAAATCGCTGTCATAACTCATGGTCATTGTTCCTCCCAACTTTAGCTGTCATTCCAACGCTTAAATAGTAGTCTGTCAGAGAAGGTGTCAGGCGTCAAAAGCTAGCGTACGCACCCGCACCACCAGGGTGAATCCTCCTGCCCGGTGAGCATTAACGAGGTTTCCAGCCGGACCGGGGGGCAGCGGCAGAGTAAAAAAAACACCGCTCACTGAGCGGTGTTTTTGTTTTCAGAAGAGGCCGGTTAGTCTCCGGCATCTCGTTGCAGCCAGTCACCGCTAACGATGCGCTTTCTGCCTGAGACGGAACGCTGATACACGTACAGCCACGCACTGCCGTACGGGGTTTGTAACAGCTCGCGCTTATACTCCCCGCCGGTTTCTCTCAGAGCATCCAGCTCCCCCAGGGTTGAGGCATCTATCCGATAAACTTCACAATAGACCTTACCCTCACCCGGAACAACGCCCGGGTAATGGCCAAGGCTGTAGAGCTCATAGCCGTCGATCTGATGATCGCCCAACCACTGCCCGTTCGTCATCCAGTGACTGTTACCTTGCTTGCGTCGCAGACTGCCGTAGACAATTATTCGCATTGCTAGAACTCAAACTGATAAAGCACATCCAGAGCCTGATCTATGCCAGACACTGCTTCCAAATAGAGTTTGGGCATCAGGCGATAACGCAGGGTTAAGGTCGCCAGTGAATCAAATATGCCAACACCGTATTTTACCTGTAGACCCGGCAGCACATAGCCGCTGACCTGCACCTGCTGGCTGTCGCCAACCCCTGCAGTATCCAGCGCCAGATTGCTGACACCGAAGGTCTCGCCGATTTTACCCACAACTTGACCACTTTGTGCAACCCCCAATCCTACCAGGGCGGAAGTTAATGCATCACTGTCGCTGCCGGAGGTTTGCAGACCCTGCCCGCGAAGCAGGTAGGAAAGCGCTTCCTGCTGCGACATCGCCGGGTCGGAGAAGACCTCCGCCTTCGGCTCATCCGCCAGTCCGGTCACGCGCACGCCTGCCGTCACGTCATCTTCAGTCGCTTCCGGGTTACGGATCGCTTCGATGTTGAGGTAAGGCTGATCCGGCGGGCCGGCAAACTGCAGCTCGCCCTTGCGCACAATCAGATCCTGGCCGTAGGCATGGAAGCGCCCGGACGGAATGTTAATCTGACCGTTCAGCCCCAGGCCGCGTTTATCCTGCACCAGCTTCAGATCGCCGTTCAGCTTCGCCTTAAGACCGAAGGCGCTGAGGCGCACATCGTCCCCGACGTGGATAATCAGATTGCTGTTGATCGGAATTGAGGTGGATTTCGGCGCAATCGGCTGCAGGTTTTTATCCAGCAGCACCTCATCAGAGGAGACGCCCACGGCGCTTTCCGGCACTTCCTGCACCGTAATGCGCGCCCACGGGATATCCACCCGGCCATCAAGATTAAACATTTCCGGCGTGGCTTCGAACACCAGGTCCGGCGAGACGTCCATGCGCACCATCGGCGGCACGGTTACCCGTACCCGATCGCCTTTCGCCGCGACGCGTGCCCGCCAGGCATTCAGCTGGCTCCAGTCGGCATTACCGTTGAGCGCAATCTGGCCCTGCGACGTCTGAATAACGCCTTCCAGCGTTGAGCTCATGCCGTTAAACAGCATGGAAAGGTTGGCGGTGGTGAGATCCACCGGCATAAAGCTGCCTTCCACATCAACATTACGCAGGCCAAGCTGACCAAAGACCTGCGGCTTTTGCAGGTTGCCGCCCAGGCGCAGGTTGCTGTTCAGCACGCCGGAGACTTTTTCACCCTGCATCAGCGCCGGGTTAAGCATCGCCAGCGACAGGTTGGTGATATTGACGTTGCCGGACAGCGTCCTTTTCCCCTGCGGATCGGCGATCTGCACGTTACCGTCCAGCTGGCCGTTGTTGGCAATGCGGATCAGCCAGTCGAGCTGCGCACGGCCATTTTTCAGCCCCGCGTTCAGGTTCAGCGCATCGAAGGCGATCGGCAGCGTATTCCCCTGCACGTCCTGAGCCACTTTGACCCCGTTGCCTTTCAGCGAGATGCGCCCGGTGGGCAGCGCGCCGTCGGCGGTCCAGCTGACGTCCGCATCACCGCTGAACGAACCGTTAAGCTGCGTCTCTTCCGGCATAAACGGTTTAATCATCGCCAGGTCAAAGCGGTTCAGTACCACCCGTGCGCGCCCGGACGGACCGGCCTCCACCGTCTGCGGTACGCACAGCTTGGCGTTCGGGTTCTGCCAGCAGTGCGGCCCGATGCTGATGGTCTGTTTGCTGTTGAGGTAGTCCAGCGCGATGGCGCGGGTTAAGCGCCATTCGCCCACCGGCGTGTCGAAGCGGGTGTTGTTCAGCGTGCCCTGCCAGCGCTGCGTGGCGCGGTCAAAGCTGCCGTTCAGCGCCAGCTGGCCGGAAACCGGTTCGCCCTGCATCGTCAGCTTCAGCTGATGCTGCTTTTCGCTGCCGCTGGCATCCAGGATCAGCTGTGAGATGCTCAACGCATCCTGCTTAACCTGATCGACACGCAGATTCAGCTTGCCCTGAATCTGTTCACCGGAGCTGACATCGCCTTTCAGCAGCACGCGGCCAATACGCAGCTCCTGCCAGCGCAGCCCGGTGGCGGTCAGATCGGCCAGCAGCTGTGGCGTTTTCAGATCGCCACGCGCGCGGATGGTGCCTTTTGCCACGCCGCCGAGGCCCGGCAGGGCGTTATCCAGATGCTGGGCATCGATATCCGCATCCAGATTCAGCTTGTCGCCCAGCGAGCCTTTCAGGTTGACGTTGTTACGCCCCAGAATCAGCTTGATGCCGGGAATATCCCACTGGTTGTAGCTGTTGCCGTACAGCGTACCGTCGGCGCTGATGGCGTTGTTACGCACGTTGCCGCGCAGCTTCAGCTCCGGTACGCGCATCTGCCAACTGCCGCCGTACAGGCTGCCGCGGGTGGTGATTTTCCCGTCCAGCTTCGCCGGCCAGTCCGGATACTGCTTCGCGGTGTTGATGCCGGTCAGGGTCAGCTCGCTGTTCCAGCTGATTGCCTTACTCCAGTCCACCAGCGCTTTCAGGTCGGCGGTGCCCTGCAGCGCGGCCAGCCTGAGTTTTTCGATGGCGAACTGTTCAACGTTGCCTTTGCCGTCCAGGGTCACCGTGGCGGGCGGTACGCCCTGCCCCTGTAGCGCCGCCTTCAGCGACATCACGTAGTCGGTTGCCTTGCCTTTGAAGCTGAAGTTGAAGTTATCCGCCTCATACTGCGTTTCCCCCTCCAGCGGCCAGCGCAGCTGCGGGCTTTGCAGTGTCATATTCAGCGGTAATCCCGCTTCTGCCAGACGCGTGTCGGCATCCAGCTGTGCCCGCACCGGACCGGACAGATTCAGCGCCAGGGTCAGCGTTTCACGCAGATCGCCACCGAGGGTCATTTTGATCTTTTCACCCTTCAGCGGATCGATATTCATCTCGCCGTTAAGGGTGAAGTTCATCGGCCAGTTCCCGCTCAGCGTCGCCTCTCCCTGCGCGTTGAGCTGCCCCTGCACCGCATCCACATCCAGCGTTTGCAGCGCCAGATGATTGTTCTCGGTTTTGGCTTTCACCAGCAGGCGGTTAACGGTGATATCGGTATCGCCGGTCAGGCGCAGCTGTTCACCCAGGATCTGCTGCACATTGACGTCCAGCGGCAGGGTGAACTCGGGAAGATTCGGCAGCAGCGGCTGCTCAAACATCGCTTTCAGCGTCTCGCCCAGCGGCTTTTCTTCCGGCTGTGGATCCTGGATTTTCGGCTGAACCACTTCTTCATTGGCCACTTTCGCCGCTTTCGGCAGGGCAATCAGCAGCCCCTGAATATGAGTCGGCGTCAGCGTCATGCCGCGCCCTTCCCAGTGCATGCCGCTGGTAAAGTCCGCCAGCGACACCGCCGTATCGTCGATTTTGACGTTAACGTTGTGCAACGCCAGACGGCTCAGCGTCAGCGGGTACGGCGTGCTGATTTCACCGGTTGCCGATTCATCTTCAGCCGGCGGCGTGTCCGATGAGGCCAGCTGCTTGCTGTCCACCGCCACATAAACGTCCTTCAGCGAGAGATCGTTCACGCAGAACGCACTCTGCTTCAGGCAGCCTAAACGCAGCGCCAGATGAAACTCTCCGGCGTTAACCGAGACGCCCGGCATCTCGTATTTGACACCCTTCAGGGTCAAATCACGCCAGCCGCCGTTGACCTGCTGGATAGCCAGCCCCGGCACCCAGCGGGCGGCCGAGTTCAGCACCAAGTGCAGGCCGCTGGTGGTTCCCAACAGGAACGCAATGCCGCCCAGCAGCAGCACAATAAAAATAAGGATGCCAATCAGGCCTTTTTTCCACCACTTCATAGTTCAGGCCCCAGTCCAATGTAAAACTGAATATCGCGATCGTCCTGGTCACCGATTGGGCGGGCAATATCAACCTTGATCGGCCCCACCGGTGACTGCCAGCGCACGCCGAAGCCCGCGCCGGTCTTAAAGTTGCTCTGTTTAATATCGTTAACGGCTTCACCCGAATCGATAAACACCGCGCCCCACCATTTGCCCGTCACGTTGTACTGGTACTCCAGCGATCCGGTCGCCAGCTTGGAGGCACCGGTCAGCTTGCCTTCATCATCGCGCGGCGAAATGCCTTTGTACTTGTAGCCGCGAATACTGCGATCGCCACCGGCGAAGAAGCGCAGATCGGGCGGGACTTTTTCAAAGTCGTTGGTTTCAATCCAGCCGAGATTGCCGCGCACGACGAAGCGATGCTTATCTTCCAGGGTGCGGATCCAGACGTTTTGCGCCTGCACCACCGCGAAGTCAACGTCCGACCCCCATGTAGTATCGGATACGTCCAGCGAGTAGCGCTGCGAGTCGCCCCAGGTCGGCATTAAGCCGCCGCGTGAACGGGTGCGGTTAACGCTGACGCCCGGATAGAGCAGCATGGTGGTGTTGGTGACGCTACCCTGAGTAAAGTGGTCGAGGCTCCAGCGCAGGTTAATCGCCCGCTGCCAGCCGCTGGAACTGTCCCAGTAGCGCGAAGCCGCCAGCGTCGTTGAATCGGCTTTGGTATCGTTAAGATCGGTGCGTTTCAGGCCGCCCTGCAGCAGGTAATACTGCTCCAGCGGGCTTTTCAGCAAAGGAACTTTGTAACTGAAATCCAGCTGCTGTTCCGGGGCGGAGATATTCGCACTGGTGGAGAAACTGTGCCCCCGGTCATTCACCCACGGTTTTTTCCAGGTGGCTTTCACCCGCGGGCCGACGTCGGTCGAGTAGCCCACGCCGGTTTCGATGGTGTTTTCCGTGCGCGGAGTAACTACCCCGTGCAGAGGTAATATTTTGTTTTCACGGCTTTTATCAAACTCAGGCGCCACGACGACCGAGTTGAACCAGCCGGTTGCGGACAGGCGGCGGTTCAGCTCGGCCAGGTCACGCGAGGTGTAGTAATCGCCCTGCTTAAACGGCAGCAGGTTTTGCAGGTACTCTTCACGAATTTGCGAACCTTCAAAGGTGACCGGGCCGAAGCGATAGCGCTGGCCGCTGTCGTAGTCGATATCCCAGAAGGCTTCCCGCCGCTCAACCGATACGCCGAGCTGGCTCTTGCGATACTCACCGTCAAAGTAGCCTTTACGCAGCGCAAGGCCGGAGAGAGAGCTTTTAAATTTGTCGTACTTACCGTGATTGAGCACGCTGCCAATCTTTGGTTTTCCGTCACGCACCAGCTGCTGCACGTCGCTGTCGGTGCGCGCGCCGCCGCGCAGAATAATGGTTTCACCAGCGATTTTCACCGGTTCGCCGGGCGTGACCTTCGCCAGCAGCACCGGACGGCCGCCCTTAGCAGGGGCCGGACGCAGCTCGAAGTCGATCTGCGGCTCATAATATCCCAGCGCCTTCAGACCTTCTTTGACCGCGACGCTAACGCGCGAACGGAAGCGCCCGTCGGAGGTCACTTCATCATTAGTAATCGTGGATAAACGTGCCCTGACGTTCTTCTGTAATTCCCCGGATAATCCTGTTACCTGTAAACGCACATTGGCCGCTTCTGCGGCAGGTGCGGCGATCAGCAAACAAGACATGCAATAGACATGAATTCGTGGCACGCGTACTCCCGTTTTTTTGCCAGCCCACCATCCACCGGGCTTAATCTGTAATTATTCAATAGACTTAATGGAGTTTAACGTGCTCTGTGTATCAAACAAGTTTCAACGCTGTATTTACGAAATGATTCCAGTTCAAATGGTTTTTAGCCGTGCCTTTGTTAAAAGGCAGCCCGCAAAGTTGCGCTCGCCACACCGCCGCAATTGTAAGCGCTCGTCGGCACAGCTATAATCGCAGCACAGGTTTTATTCACAACCTGATAACCCTTCTGCCCCGGCGTACTTTGCCGAACTGGCGCAGACATTTTTGGCACGGATAGCCCTGTACGCTCAATACGCAGAATGATGCAGAATCCCGCGCGCTGCCCAGGCCAAAAATGACAAGTGATTAACCCGGCCCTCCTTATCTGCGCAGTGATAAAACTGAATGCCATAAGAGATGAGCCATTGTATGGATAGTGTATGTTAGACAGCTTGCTTGTCATTTTACTGCTGATTGCGATCAGCTCATTCTTCTCTCTTTCAGAAATCTCTCTGGCAGCCGCCCGTAAAATCAAACTGAAAATCATGTCGGATGAAGGCAACATCAACGCCCAGCGCGTGCTGAAAATGCAGGAAACGCCGGGGATGTTCTTTACCGTCGTGCAGATCGGCCTGAATGCCGTGGCGATCCTCGGCGGTATTGTCGGTGATGCGGCGTTCTCTCCGGCCTTCCGTTCCCTGTTTGAACGGATGGTGGAGCCTGAGCTGGCGGAGCGCCTCAGCTTCATCTGTTCCTTCACCCTGGTCACCAGCCTGTTTATTCTGTTTGCTGACCTGTTCCCGAAACGTCTGGGAATGATTGCGCCGGAAAGCGTGGCGCTGAAAATCATCAATCCGATGCGTTTCTGCCTGTTTCTGTTCCGCCCGCTGGTGTGGTTCTTCAACGGCGGGGCCAATATTATCTTCCGCCTGTTTAAGATCCCGCTGGTGCGCAAAGACGACATCACCTCGGACGATATCTACGCGGTGGTGGAAGCCGGCGCGCTGGCCGGCGTGCTGCGTAAGCAGGAGCACGAGCTGATTGAAAACGTGTTTGAGCTGGAATCGCGTACCGTGCCGTCGTCGATGACCTCGCGTGAAAACGTTGTCTGGTTCGATCTGCACGAGGATGAGGCCAGCCTGAAAGGGAAAATCGCTCAGCATCCGCATTCCAAGTTCCTGGTCTGTAATGAAGATATCGACCATATCGTCGGCTATGTTGACTCCAAAGAGCTGCTGCTGCGCGTGCTGGGCAATCAGAGTATGGCCCTGAACAGCGGCCTGCAGATTCGTTCGGCGCTGATTGTGCCGGATACGCTGACGCTCTCTGAAGCGCTGGAAAGCTTTAAGGCCGCCGGTGAAGACTTCGCGGTGATCATGAACGAGTATGCGCTGGTGGTGGGGATTATTACGCTGAATGACGTGATGACCACGCTGATGGGCGACCTGGTCGGTCAGGGCATGGAAGAGCAGATTGTGGCCCGCGACGAGAATTCGTGGCTGGTGGAAGGCGGGACGCCGATTGATGATGTGATGCGCGTGCTGGACATCGATGAGTTCCCACAGTCCGGCAACTACGAGACGATTGGCGGCTTTATGATGTTTATGCTGCGTAAGATCCCCAAGCGTACCGATTTTGTGAAGTTCCACGGCTATAAGTTCGAGGTGGTGGACATAGACAGCTATCGCATCGATCAGCTGCTGGTGACCCGAATTGATGCTCGTCCGGCGGCACCGGTGTTGCCGCGTGCGCCGGAAGCGGGTGCCGAAGAATAACTTTTTGGTGATGGCTGAACGGTGCCAGCGCTGACTGAGGTTACTCAGGGCTTCTGGCTGCTCGTGCCAGCGCTGACTGGTCGGGGACGGCTACGGGCCGGTCCTCGCGCCGCTTCGCGGTGACCTTCACTTCGTTCGTCAGCCGGTCGGACCGGCTCAGACGGTCCATCCCTGGCCCGACCGAGCCTTTCGCCAGCGTCCTGCTGGCGAATCCTGGCCTCTTTTCTACGTTCAGCGCTGCGGATTGCCCGTAGCCGTCCCCGACCAGTCCGCTCTTAACTGTCAGAGATGCCTGTTAGAAGCAACGGTTAGAAAATACCCGCTTCCTCAAGTCTCTCAACATCTTGTTTATACGAAGCGTTACGTACTGAAGCCTGCTCGAAATCCGATTCACTTTGATGTCTCTCAGTTGGCTTCGTTTAAATCGTTAGCCTCGCAGGCCTGGCTTCAGTACGGATGTCGGACATGAAAAAAACAGCATCCTGATGAACAGTTTTATCTCTGATAGCAATGAATTAGTGTGTTGAGTTCCATTATCTCGGAACGTTCAAAACAGAGCCTTGCAAAGCACTCACGACGTTTGAAATTCGACAGAAATTTAGTCTCTACGGCTGAGAAAATCCACAGCGCTGAGGTGCAAGCGGCGGGACCGGAGAGGCCTGCCAGCCCCTGCCAGAAAGCAACGATGATACTGCAAGGGGTTCAGCCCCTGCCAGAAAGCAACGATGATGCTGCAAGGGGTTCAGCCTCTGCGGCTACCGGGTAATCCGCAGCGCTGAGGTGCAGGCTGCGGGACCGGAGAGACCAGCATGGATGCTGGGATCAGGTGCGGCGCGGGCAGGACGCCCGCTCCACGCCGATCCGCAAGGCCCGCAGCCGGAACCGAAGGCACCACGCAAAGCGTGGCGCGAGGACCGCCCGGTAGCCGCAGAGGCTGAACCCCGATCTCCGAAACAACCAGCAACCAGCAACCAGCAACCAGCAACCAGCAACCAGCCAGAATTGCATTTCCAGCCAACAGGCAACAAAAAAGCCGCTCTCAACAAGATAGCGGCTTCTTACCCTCTAACGAACATCACACCCCAGGGTGCCATCTCTTACATCAGTTGAACTCTGACTGGAGGCGCAAAACCTGGCGGTTCACTTCTGACATCACACTAAAATGCTGCTTATCCTTCACGCGTGGGAGCAGGATTTTTCCCTTATCGAACTCAAACGCGCCAACATCCTTAATATACAACCGACCACGAAACAGAGTCTTAACGTACTTGGCGACCTGAAGTGGGTTATAGCGTTGGAATATTTTCATTGTTGATTGTACTCCTGAAAATTTAACGTACGCTCCGTCCGTAACCAAATCAGAGACGAATCCATGAAGCGCAAAGTGATTAGACTATAGAACACTGGTTGCTTTCTATGTCCTTAATTCCCAATTTTTTTACTACGTTTACACATCATTACAGAGCACTATGTCATTTGAACGACAAGTCACAGTATAAACCTTCAATCCACGGGGTTTTGTGCAGTGTGTTGCAAAGATGTTATTTCGATGCGACAGCAGCATCATCCACACTTATTATTACATCTGCGTGAACAACTGGTCCGATCACATAACATTGGAGCCGTCATGATCAAAATTCGACATCTTATTGCGTTGACCTGCCTGCTGCTGCCGCTGGTCGCGGGGGCGCACAACCTGACTCAGAACCAGCGCGTACCGCCGGTCGGCATCGCCGACAAAGGTGAGCTGGTGTACCAACAGGATAAGTTTAGCTATAAAAACTGGAACAGCGCGCAGCTGGTAGGAAAAGTGCGAGTCATCCAGCATATTGCCGGTCGCTCATCGGCAAAAGAGCAGAATGCCGCGCTGATCGAGGCGATTAAAGCGGCGAAACTGCCTCACGATCGCTACCAGACCACCACCATAGTGAATACCGACGACGCGATCCCCGGCACCGGGATGTTCGTGCGCAGCAGCATCGAGAGCAATAAGAAACAGTTCCCGTGGTCGCAGTTTATTATCGACAGCAACGGCAGCGTGCTGAAGGCATGGCAGCTGCAAAGCGGGGGATCGGCCATCGCCGTGCTGGATAAAGAGGGCAAAATCCGCTTTGCTAAGGACGGCGCGCTGACGCAGGATGAAGTTAAGCAGGTGATGACGCTGCTACAGCAGCTTCTCAATTAATGTATTAGCCCGGGAGGAGAGGGAAATGCCCTCCTGCCGGGCTGACAACCGGATGCGTCATACGGCTCTCAATTAAATCGATTAAAAAATCGAGACGCGGAAGCCCGGATTGAGGAAAGATTCGCGCGGCGTGTAGTCCAGCGTTTTCCCCTGCCAGTCGTTGACGTGTGCCCCCGCTGCCAGCGCAACCGCATGGCCTGCGCCGGTGTCCCAGATATTGGTCGGCCCAAAGCGTGGATAAAGCTGCGCCTCGCCCTCTGCCACCAGGCAGAACTTCAGCGACGAGCCGATGGCCGTGGTCTGATGTTCGCCCATCTGTTCAAGATATTCTTTCAGTTCCAGATCGGATTTGGCGTGGGAGCGGCTAATCACCACCAGCGGTGGATGGGCTTCGCGGACCTGAATCTGCTCTTTATGGCCGCCCTGCTCCTTCCACGCTTTACCGTCGGCGGCGGAATACATCACTTTCAGCACCGGGGCATACACCACGCCCAGCACCGGCTTGCCGTCTTCGATCAGGGCGATATTGACGGTAAACTCACCGTTGCGCTTAATAAACTCTTTCGTACCATCCAGCGGATCGACCAGCCAGTAGGTCTTCCAGCCCTGGCGGGTCTGCCAGTCAGCCGGATCTTCTTCTGACAGCACCGGGATCTGCGGGGACAGCGCCTGTAGACCGGCAACAATAATTTTATGCGCGGCAATATCCGCCGCTGTAACCGGAGAATCATCGGATTTGCGGGCGACATCCACCGGCGTCGGCGCATCATACACCTGCATAATGGCATCACCTGCTTCGCGTGCCAGCTGGCAAATTTGTTCTAACACTTTTCACCTCCCGATTGAATTCATGTTGGCCTGCTATTACCGGGCGAACGCTAAAGCACTCTATTGAGAATAGCAGTTCACTCCATCCCCGTTAACATCAGGTTATCCTTTGATTTTTAAAGCATAACGTTTATGGCTGCGCTATGACACTGTTTTGATTATCTTCTGCCAGTACGTGAACTGCGCCTACCGTGTGGGGTTATTCTGACAAAACACGGTTAAATATCTGCCTTTGATCACATTTATTTGCAGCATGACGACAAAATTTCATACTTTTCTGCGATGGTTACACAAATTCAGTCAGAACTCAGAAAGGGAGAAACTATGTTCAAGCCCGGCATTACGCTGGTTGCACTTATGGTGAGCAGCACTTTACAGGCGGCCACGGTCGATTTTCGTATTATGGAAACCACCGATCTGCACAGCAATATGATGGATTTCGATTACTACAAGGATCGGCCCACCGATAAATACGGTCTGGTGCGCACCGCCTCGCTGATTGCCGCAGCCCGCCAGCAGGCAACGAACAGCGTGCTGGTGGATAACGGCGACGTGATCCAGGGCAGTCCGCTGGGCGATTATATGGCGGCGAAAGGGTTGAATGAGGGCGAGGTTCATCCGGTGTATAAAGCGATGAACACCCTGAACTACAGCGTCGGCAACCTGGGCAATCACGAATTCAATTACGGCCTCGACTACCTGAAAAAGGCCATTCACGGCGCGCGTTTCCCCTACGTGAACGCCAATATTATTGACGTTGCCAGCGGCAAGCCGCTGTTTACGCCCTTTCTGATTGAACCGGTCACCGTGCGCGACCGCGAGGGTAAAGAACACATCCTGAAGGTCGGCTATATCGGCTTTGTCCCACCGCAGATCATGGTCTGGGATAAAAAGAACCTCAGCGGCAAGGTCACCGTCGAGGACATTACCGCCACGGCGAAAAAATGGGTGCCGGAGATGCGCGCTCAGGGGGCCGATATCGTGGTAGCCATTCCGCACTCCGGCCTGTCGAGCGAGCCGTATCACGCGCTGGCGGAAAACTCCGTTTACTACCTCAGCCTGGTTCCGGGCATTGATGCCATTATGTTTGGCCACGCGCACGCCGTCTTCCCCAGCGCCGACTTCGCCGCGATTAAGGGCGCTGACATCAACCAGGGGACGCTGAATGGCATTCCGGCAGTGATGCCCGGGATGTGGGGCGATCACCTCGGCGTGGTCGATCTGGTGCTGAATAACGAGAGCGGAAGCTGGAAGGTCAGCAGCGCCAGAGCAGAAGCCCGGCCTGTTTATGACAAGGCGGCGAAACAGTCGCTGGCGGCGGAAGATCCGGCGCTGGTGAAGGTGCTGGCCAACGACCATAGCGCTACGCGCGAGTTTGTCAGCCAGCCGATCGGCAAATCCGCCGACGTGATGGCCAGCTATCTGTCACTGGTGCAGGACGATCCGACCGTACAGATCGTCAATAACGCCCAGCGCGACTATACCAAACGCTTTATTCAGGGCGACCCTGACCTGGCTCACCTGCCGGTGCTGTCCGCCGCTGCGCCGTTTAAGGCCGGTGGCCGTAAAAACGATCCGGCCAGCTATGTCGAAGTGGATAAAGGCCAGCTGACGTTCCGTAACGCCGCCGATCTCTACCTGTACCCGAATACCCTTGTGGTGATGAAAGTCAGCGGTGCTCAGGTGAAAGAGTGGCTGGAGTGCTCCGCCGGGCAGTTTAATCAGATTGATATTCACAGCAGCAGGCCGCAGTCGCTGATTAACTGGGACTTCCGTACCTACAATTTCGATGTGATTGACGGCGTGACTTACCAGATTGATATCACTCAACCCGCACGCTATGACAGCGAGTGCCAGCTGATTGATGCACAAAGCTCGCGCATTCGCGATCTGGCCTATCAGGGGAAACCGATCGATCCTGAAGCCACCTTCCTCGTTGCCACCAATAACTATCGCGCTTACGGCGGGAAGTTTGCGGGCACGGGTGAAAAGCAGGTCGCGTTTGCCTCACCGGATGAGAACCGTTCGGTGCTCGCCGCTTATATCAGCGCGCAGACCAAAGCCGAAGGCGAGGTGAAGCCGCAGGCCGATAATAACTGGCGTCTGGCCCCTATCGTCAGCGATACGCCGCTGGATATTCGTTTTGAAACCGCGCCGGGGGAGAAAGCCGCTGAGTTTATTCGCAGCCACGGGCAGTATCCGCTGAAACAGGTGGCAACGGATGAGACAGGTTTTGCGATTTATCAGCTGAAACTGCAGTAGCGGGGAACAGCAGCAGGCGCGCCCCGCAGGGCGCGCCTGAGGGATTACAGAATTTCCAGCAGTTCGACTTCAAATACCAGCGTGCTGTATGGCGGGATGGATGCGCCAGCACCACGCTCGCCGTAGGCCAGGTTGTGAGGGATAACCAGCTCCCACTTGGAACCAACCGGCATCAGGGTCAGCGCTTCGATCCAGCCTGGGATCACGCCGCTTACCGGGAATTCAGCCGGTTCGCCACGCTGAACGGAGCTGTCAAACACGCTGCCGTCGATCAGTTTACCGGTGTAGTGAACGCGTACGCGGTCCTGACGGGATGGAATAGTGCCTTCACCCTGAGTCAGTACGCTAAACTGCAGACCGGTTTCGGTGCTGCTGACGCCGTCACGCTTCGCATTCTCTTCCAGGAATTTCTGACCTTCTACCGCCAGCGCTTTCTGACGCTCCTGACGCACAACTTCAGCGCGTTCGTGAACTTCACGCAGCGCACGATGAACAACATCAACAGGAACCGCCGGGGCATTCCCTTCCAGCGCATCACGCAGACCCGCCAGTAGCGCCTCTGGTTGCAAACCCTGCAGGCCAGATTCCTGCAGCTGCTGACCAACCTGTAAACCGATACCGTAACTTGCTTGCGCTTCTACACTGTCAAAAGAAGGGGTTGTCATGGATTTTCCTTTCATCATTGATAAAACCGAACGCGAAGCATAACAGCGCAGAGAACGGGCGTAAAATCCCATCTTCCACTGGTGACTTTTGATCGCGAAAGAGAAACAATAATGTCTTCAATTATTCAGAATGCTCAAATGGTTACCGCATCGTGTGTCTTGCCTGTTGCCCGAATAAAAACAGACCACGTTTGTCCTGATTGCGGATTTTTTTCATCCTACCGGTAACCGGTTCAGCTACAGTGTACTCAGAGGTATTAATGGGCCAGATTGCCCGCCGGCGCAGGAAAAGCCAGCCACGTTTCTCTTTCGCATGGAAAAGCTGGATGGCCAGAATCTCACTGATGGCGCGCGGCGTGCGTCGAAAGGAGGAAGCTATGCCAAACGCATCTAAGGTTTCACGCGCCCCCGCGTGGCTCAGCCATATCTGGCATCTGCCGGACGGGATGCGCTGGATGGATCCCCTTCCTGCACCCCATCGCCGCGGTATTATCGCCGCCGTCGTGGTGATCCTGCTGGCCTTCCTGTGGCCAACGCCTTCCCCGCAGCGGGTGCCGGTTACACCGCTGCAAAGCGGTTCTGAAGGCACGGAAGTGCCGCTGCAGGCCACCATCGCCGACGACTTCCCACAGGACAACTCGCAGGGGGATTCTCGCGGGCAGTGGCACAATTACACTATCGCTTCCGGTCAGACGCTGGCCCAGCTTTTTCGTGACAATAATCTGCCGGTGAACGATGTTTTCGCCATGGCGCAGGTTGAGGGCAGCGATAAGCCGCTCAGCACGTTAAACGCCGGGCAGAAAGTGAGAATTCGGCAGAATGCCGCCGGTGTGGTGACGGGGCTGACGCTGGAATCAGCCAGCGGAGAGATCCTGTTTACCCGCCAGGCGGACGGATCCTTTATTCGCGCACGTTAGGACTGAAGCTGTCTGCGCTTAACGTGCATGGATATGCATTAAGTAAAGAAAACAAATATCGGGCAAGTGTTGAAGGTTCCCCACCTTCAACCGCTCCGTATGCAGAAGACCCCGTATTCATTTTTAGTGTTTTTTGCCATATTCCCCATTTCACTTTTATTTTATTCTTTAGCATGCACGCCTTTAAAATGTTCTTATGTGACCAATTAATGTTGTTTTAATGCTATAACTGTCTATATATAGCCATTAATAAACATATTGAGGCCAGCCATGTCTTTCATGCATTTACTCCATTCACCAGCGGATATCGCCCGGAGTATTGGTGAGAACGCGAAAACACTTCGTCTCTCGAAAAACCTCTCCCGCAGGACTCTTGCTGAAAAATCGGGTGTGTCTGAAAGCACCATTAAGAGATTTGAGACGACGGGGATAGTCACACTCGAAGCCCTGATTCTCCTTGCTACCGCTCTCGATGAGCGTGCTGCCATGACCAAACTCTTCAGGCCCGATCATCCGCATTCCATGGATGAACTTAAAAATGCCAAACGCAAGCGGGGAATGCGCTGATGAAAAAAGGGTTTAAGCACACCACAGCACTCACCGTACTTAGCAACAGCACTAAAGTCGGTGAACTCGTTAAGGCAGAAGGTAAAGGGATCTACTTTGCCTATGATCCAGATTGGCTTGCGGCGGGTTACAACCTTTCGCCTTTGACGATGATATGGAACGAGAAACCACAGCTAGTCGCCGATCCCACTCTCTTTGATGGGCTTCATGGCCCGTTCGCTGATTCTCTGCCTGATGGCTGGGGTATGTTGCTGATGGACAGGTTTTTCAGCAGCACTTTCGGTGATGGTACCCACCTCACGGTCACTGCTCTGGATCGTCTGGCCTACATGGGCGACAGGGCCATGGGAGCATTTGAGTATCATCCGAAGTCTGAACAAACAGAGATGCTCGGGCCAGTTGATATCTGTGCACTCTATGAAGGCGCTATCCAGGTCCAGGAAGGCGAGACACAGACCGTGCTCCAAAATCTACGGCTTGCCGGTGGTTCACCAGGCGGTGCTCGTCCTAAAGCGATTGTCGCTCTGTCCGCTGACGGCGGACGGGCAACTTCGGCATTTGGAACACTTCCGGATGGCTACGCACACTGGATCGTCAAGTTCAGAGCGTTGCATGACCCCCCAGAGACAGGTGGCATTGAGTTTGCCTATGCTGAAATGGCAAGGGCTGCCGGAGTGACGATGGCTGAGTCGATGATCTTAAATCTCCAGATGCCAGATCGATAAATCGAGAACTTTTTCGCGACAAAGCGGTTCGACCGGGAAGGTGACCGCAAAATCCATATGATAACCGTGTCTGCTCTTATGTACGCGAACTACCGAGCTTTGTCGTCTATCGACTACCCAAACCTGCTTAAGCTTACCAATGCAATCACCAACAGTTCCGCAGAAGTCGAAAAAATGGCCCGGCTAATGATCTTCAACGCCCTGTGTCATAACCACGACGATCACGCCAAGAATTTTGCCTTCCTCTGCCATGCCCCTGAAAAGCCTGATGGGAAGGAGACCTGGACGTTTGCTCCTGCCTACGATGTGACGTTCGCCAACGCCATGGGTGAGCACACTACTGGCTTCGGCGGCCGCACTCCCGGTAAGCCATCCAGAAAGCGGATTATCGAAATTTGTAAAGACTACAAGTACCTAAAGGCCGAAGAGTATATCGAGCAAACCCTGGCCGCGCTGGCGGACTGGAAAAAAGTCTTTACCCGACTGAAGATTCCACACAAAGCCGGTGAGCCAATCTTTAACGTTCTGGCCAGGTTGCACAAAGACTTTGAGAAATAGCCTGGATTGGGCATGAAGGCTCCCGAATTTCAGGAAGTTTACCGAAAAAAAAACGCCGGCACGAGGCCGGCGTTTTTTAATTGCTAAAAGCGATTAAGCTTCAGCAACTACATTCACGATCAGTTTCGCGAATACTTCGCTGTGAACCTGGAAGTCCACTTCGTGCTCACCGGTGGTGCGCAGAACGCCGTTCGGCAGACGAACTTCGCTCTTAGCCACTTCAACGCCAGCTGCAGTTACAGCGTCAGCGATGTCGCGGGTACCGATGGAACCGAACAGTTTACCTTCGTCGCCTGCTTTAGACGCGATGGTAACGGTGCCCAGTGCGTTGATTTTCTCAGCGCGAGCGTTAGCAGCAGACAGAACGTCAGCCAGTTTGGCTTCCAGTTCTGCACGGCGTGCTTCGAAGAACTCAACGTTTTTCTTGGTAGCAGGAACAGCTTTGCCCTGTGGTACCAGGAAGTTACGAGCGTAGCCCGCTTTAACGTTTACCTGGTCGCCCAGGGTGCCCAGGTTTGCTACTTTATCAAGCAGAATAACTTGCATTACCTTATCCTCTTAAAGTCGTTAATAGACAGTTGCCGTTACTGATGACGATCGGTGTACGGCAGCAGGGACAGGTAACGCGCGCGCTTGATAGCACGAGCCAGCTGACGCTGGTATTTTGCACGAGTACCGGTGATACGGCTTGGTACGATCTTGCCGCTTTCAGTGATGTAGTTTTTCAGCGTTGCGATATCTTTATAATCGATCTCTTGAACGCCTTCCGCGGTGAAACGGCAGAACTTGCGACGACGGAAATAACGTGCCATTTGGCTAGTCTCCAGAATCTATCAATTCAATCTGCTCGGCATGCAGTACGAGTTTGTTCAGGCCATTGCGCCCTTGATGGCTGCAAATAAACCCCTGAACCGTGACCTGCGTGCCGACCGTTATACTTTGAGTAATGGCCTGATGGGCTTTGCCGCTGATAATCACCGGCATACGGCACCAGGCTTGCCGGGTAAAACCGGCTTCCACCTGCTGTGATCGATGCTCAAGCACGAACTGGCAGTGTGGAATTCCTGACGGGCTGACTTTTCGCATCGGCGTCTTGCACACGGTGCCAGACAGCGTCAGACGGTTAGCCGTCATAGAAATTACTCTTCAGAATCCCCAGCATCAGCATCATCTGCGGTTTCGTTAGCGAAGTCTTCGCGGCGATCGCCACGACGTTCGTCTTTCGCTTTAACCATCGGAGATGCTTCAGTTACCGCGTGCTTAACGCGCATAACCATGCTGCGGATAACGGCGTCGTTGAAGCGGAAGTTAGTTTCCAGCTCATCGATCGCTTCCTGCGGAGCTTCAACGTTCAGCAGAACGTAGTGAGCTTTGTGCAGTTTGTTGATCGGGTAAGCCAGCTGACGACGGCCCCAGTCTTCCAGGCGGTGGATCGTACCTTCTGCACCAGTGATGGTGGCAGAGTAGCGCTCGATCATGCCAGGAACCTGTTCGCTCTGGTCAGGGTGAACCATAAATACGATTTCGTAATGACGCATCGAATTTGCTCCTTACGGATTATTCAGCCTCCTGTCGGGGTCAACCGCGGCCCATGGAAGCAAGGAACGTTATAAGCCGTAACCAACGATTAGCAGGCTACAACTTGAGAATGCGGCTGAAAAATTGACGCGTAATCATACTGGCGAGGGGTAGGAAACACAAGGTAAAGATCGATCGCGCAGAGAAAAAAGAGGTGGCCGCCGCCGCGGCGATAAAATCATGTGAAAAGCCGCGGCGGCGGCCAGTGCCAGGGCAGGATCCCGGCTACCCGACGCGGGCATTTTCAGGGGAAATGATCACCCTCCACCGGGGAATGGCGTAAACTCATGCCACCGCCATCAAAGAGAGCTGAAGATGCGTCCGATAATCGTGTTATCCGTTGTCCTGCTGCTGAGCGCCTGCTGCGCGCTGAAAACCACGCCCCAGCCACCGCCGCCGCCAGCGGAGCACGCCCAGGAGATCGTCCGCGCCCAAACCACCCATCTGACCCGGCTCGGTACGGCCAGCGTCACGGTGCGCGGCTCCCCGGACGATGCCGAACGGGCGCTGGCGGAAAAAGCCAACGCCAGCGGGGCCAGCTACTACCTGATCCAGCTGGTGAGCGAAACGGTGGCGCCGGGCATGTGGTACGCCTCGGCTATCTTCTACGGGCCATCAGCCCACGCCGCTGGCGCGCAGTAACAGGCGCTGGCAGACCGCATCGGGGATCGCCGCATCACCCCGTGGGTCGAGATGCTGACGGCACCAGGCATCCGCCAGCGGCGGCTCCAGATGGCGCAGCACCTGCTCTGCGCTCGCCAGCGCAAACAGCCGCTCAACGAGGCTCCGCGCCCGCGCTTCATCCGGCTGGCGCAGCATTAATCTGAGCTGACGCCACTGCTGGTCAACGTGGCGATTAACCCCTTTCACTTCGGCAAACTGCGCCTCCAGTCGGTCGCGGAGCGCAGGATGCTTACGTAACACCCGCAGCACGTCCAGGCACATCACATTGCCGGACCCTTCCCAGATACTGTTAACCGGCATCTCGCGGTACAGTCGGGGCAGCTCGCTGTCCTCGCAGTAGCCAATCCCGCCGAGCACCTCCATGGCTTCCGCGACAAAAGGGATGCCGCGCTGGCAGACGATATACTTCGCGGCCGGGGTCAGCAGGCGGCTGTAACCGCGTTCGGTTTCCTCTTTGGTATCTGACCAGGCGCGCGCAAGGCGCATCAGCAGCGCCGTTTGTCCTTCCAGCATCAGCGCCTGTGAGGCCAGTACCTGCCGCATCAGCGGTTGATCCACCAGTTTTTTTCCCTGCACCTGCCGCTGATGGGCATGATACAGGGCCACCGAAAATGCGCGTCGCATCTGTCCGTGGCTGCCCAGCGCACAGTCGAAGCGGGTGTAACCGCCCATTTTCAGGATTTGCCGCACCCCTTCCCCCTCGTCGCCAATCAGCCAGCCGAGAGCGTCCCGGAACTCCACTTCGCTACTGGCGTTGGAGCGGTTGCCGAGCTTGTCTTTCAGGCGCTCGATCTGCACGCCATTGCGCGTGCCGTCCGGCAGCAATCGCGGCAGGAAAAAGCACGACAGGCCGGCGGAGGTCTGCGCCAGCACCAGATGGGCATCGCTTTGCGGCACCGAGAAAAACCATTTATGCCCGACCAGCCGGTAGCTTTCCCCGGGGCCGCGACGCGCGACGGGTTCAGCACGGGTGGTATTGCTCAGCACGTCGGTTCCGCCCTGCTTTTCGGTCATTCCCATGCCGATCAGCAGCCCGCGCTTATGTTCACCCGGCTGCAGGTGCGCATCGTAGCGATCGGAGAGCAGGCCCGGCAGCCATGCGTGAAACTGCGCGGGCAGATAGCGCTGCAGCAGCGGAATGGCACCGAAGGTCATGGTGACCGGGCACAGCGTTCCGGCCTCGACCTGCGCATGCAGAATAAAGCGGGCGGCGCGCGCTACGAAGGCGTGCTCAGGCGCGTCAGGCTGCCACGGCAGGTTGTGTACCCGGTTAGCGCACAGCCCCTGCATCAGCAGATGCCACGCCGGATGAAAGCGGACATCGTCCAGCCTTTCCCCGGCGGCATCATAGCGCAGCAGCTCCGGCGGATTACGGTTTGCCAGCCTCCCCAGCTCAAGCGATTCCGCGCTGCCCAGCTGCTGACCGACGGAAGCCAGACGTTCAGCGTCCCAGCCAGCGCCATGGCGCAGCACGGCGTCGCGCAGCGGAATATCGGAAAGAAACAGATTGCTGTTATTCAGGGGGGCGGGTTGATTGAAGACAGTATGGGTTTTCCAGTCCATCACGGCATCCTGTTTGAAACGGTCCAGACAACAGGATAAAACGGGTGGAGGAGAATGCTGGGGCGCAGGTCACGCCCCGGACAATTTACTTCACGCTACGCTGGCGTACCGCTTCAAACAGGCAGATACCGGTCGCCACGGAGACGTTCAGTGAGGACACGCTGCCCGCCATCGGAATGCTGATCAGCTCGTCGCAGTGCTCACGCGTCAGGCGGCGCATGCCCTCGCCTTCTGCACCCATCACCAGCGCCATCGGGCCGGTCATTTTGCTCTGGTACAGGTCGTGGTCGGCTTCACCGGCGGTACCGACGATCCATACGTTGGATTCCTGCAGCTGGCGCATGGTGCGTGCCAGGTTGGTTACGCGGATCAGCGGCACGTGCTCGGCGGCACCGCTGGCGACTTTCTTCGCGGTCGCGTTCAGGGCTGCGGAGCGGTCTTTCGGTACGATAACCGCATGCACGCCGGCGGCGTCGGCGCTGCGCAGGCAGGCACCAAGGTTATGCGGATCGGTCACGCCGTCGAGGATCAGGAAGAACGGGCTTTCCAGGCTCTCCAGCAGGTCGGGCAGATCCCCTTCCTGATACTGGCGGCCCGGTTTAATGCGGGCAATAATGCCCTGATGCACCGCACCCTCAGATTTGCTGTCCAGCATCTGCTTGTTCGCCACCTGAATCACCACGCCCTGCGCCTCCAGCGCTTTCACCAGCGTCTGTAAGCGGCGATCGTCGCGCCCTTTCTGGATAAAGACTTCCTGGAAACGCTGCGGGTCGCTGTCCAGCAGCGCCTGCACGGCGTGGATACCAAAAACAATTTCACTCATGGTTCAGTTACTCAAAGGTCATCATTCAGTTGAAAGGGGCAAACGCGTCAGCGCTCGCCCCCCTGCTACAGTGTATTTCCACCGCTCGGTTAGTCGCGGTCGGATTTTTTCCCTGCGCGTTTCGCTTTAGTGGCGGCGGCGATTTTACGGGTTTTATCCGACGGCCTGCGCGGCTTTTTCTCATTTTTTGCCGGCTGAGCGCTTTTCGACTCACCCGCTTTGCGGAAATCGCTGTCCGGCTCGAAGTTTTTGCTGCCCGGGCGCGGTGCGCGACGGCGATTACCGCTGTTTTTAGCCGCGCCGCGTTTTTCACGATCGCGCTCGGTTTTGCCTTCGCCACGCGGTTTACGCTGGCTGGAGATCAGCGCGAAATCGATCTTACGCTCGTCCATATGCACGGCATCGACGCGCACTTCCACCGAGTCGCCCAGGCGGTAGGTGCGGCCGCCGGATTCGCCGATCAGCCGCTGGCCGACGGCATCGAAGCGGTAGTAGTCGTTGTCCAGCGTCGACACGTGCACCAGACCGTCGATAAACAGATCGTCCAGGCGCACGAAGAAGCCAAAGCCGGTCACGCTGGAAATCACACCGCTGAAGGTTTCACCCACCTGATCGTGCATGAAGTCGCACTTCAGCCAGTCGGCAACGTCGCGCGTCGCTTCATCAGCGCGGCGCTCGGTCATCGAACAGTGCTGACCAAACTGCAGCATCTGCTGCAAATCGTAGTGGAAGCCACCGGTTGGCGTGGTATTCCCCTGCAGCGTGTTGTTCTCTTTCGCCAGCAGATACTTAATGGCACGGTGCAGCAGCAGATCCGGGTAACGACGGATCGGCGAGGTAAAGTGCGCATAGGAAGCCAGCGCCAGGCCGAAGTGCCCGCGGTTTTCCGGATCGTAAACCGCCTGCTTCATGGAACGCAGCAGCATAGTTTGCAGCATTTCATGATCGGGACGGCCGGCGATCTGGCTCAGCAGCTCGGCGTAGTCCAGCGGTTGCGGCCTGTTGCCACCCGGCAGCGTCAGACCCAGCTCGTTCAGCACCGAACGGAAGCTCTTGATGCTGTCATCGCTTGGGCGATCGTGATCGCGGAACAGCGCAGGCTCGTTGTTTTTCTCAACGAAGCGCGCCGAGGCGATGTTGGCAAGGATCATGCACTCTTCGATCAGCTTGTGCGCATCGTTGCGGGAAACCTGCTCAATACGATCGATACGGCGTTCGGCGTTGAAGATGAACTTCGCTTCTTCCGTTTCAAACGAGATGCCGCCGCGCTGCTCACGGGATTTTTCCAGCGCCAGATACATGCGGTGCAGCTCTTCGAGGTCTTTGACCAGCGGCTGATACTGCTCGCGCAGTTCCTGATCGCCCTGCAGAATGTTCCACACCTTGTTATAGGTCAGGCGGGCAAACGAGTTCATGACCGCTTCATAGTGCTTGTAGCCGGTCAGTTTACCGGTGGAGGACACGGTCATCTCACACACCATGCAGAGACGATCCACTTCCGGGTTCAGTGAACACAGGCCGTTAGACAGCACTTCCGGCAGCATCGGTACCACCTGCGACGGGAAGTAAACCGAGGTGCCACGGTTGATGGCTTCGGCATCCAGCGGCGTGCCGGGGCGGACGTAGTAGCTGACGTCGGCAATGGCTACCCACAGACGCCAGCCGCCGCCGCGCTTACGCTCACAGAATACGGCATCATCGAAGTCGCGGGCGTCTTCACCGTCGATGGTGACCAGCGGCAGATCGCGCAGATCCACACGGCCTTTTTTCGCCTCTTCCGGGACTTCTTCACTCAGATGCGCGATCTGTTTTTCCAGCTCCGGCGGCCAGACGTGCGGAATGTCGTGGGTGCGCAGCGCCATTTCAACGGCCAGGCTGGTGCCCATATTATCGCCAAGCACCTCGACGATTTTACCAATGGCTTTTGTACGGCGGGTCGGGCGCTGGGTCAGCTCCACCACCACCACAAAGCCCATTTTGGCGCCCATCAGCTCTTCGGCAGGGATCAGAATGTCGAAGCTCAGGCGGCTGTCGTCGGGAACAACGAAGCCGACGCCGGCATCGGTGAAGTAGCGACCGACAATCTGTGCGCTGCGCGGTTCAACCACGCGTACAACGCGCACTTCACGGCGGCCACGGCGATCGGCCCCCATGGCCTGGGCGAGAATGATATCGCCGTGCATGCACATCTTCATCTGCTCGGCAGAGAGGTACAGATCGTCCTTGCTGCCTTCAATGCGCAGGAAGCCGAAGCCATCGCGATGGCCAATAACTTTGCCTTTTAACAGATCGAGGCGTTCCGGCAGCGCGTAGCACTGGCGGCGGGTGAAGACCAGCTGCCCGTCGCGCTCCATCGCGCGCAGGCGGCGGCGCAGCGCTTCGATCTGCTCTTCACCGTTGATGGATAGCTCTACCGCCAGCTCTTCACGGCTGGCAGGCTTTTCGCGTTTGTCCAGGTGAGCGAGAATAAACTCACGGCTGGGAATAGGGTTTTCGTACTTTTCAGCTTCTCTTTCCTGAAAGGGATCTTTTGACATCGAGGTTCCTCCGTTGTCAGCTGCTGAGCGACACAGGGTCGGTCAGCAAAATTTTGTAAAGCGGATGGTTATCTTCCACCAGGTCAGCCAGGGTGTAATTGTCCAGTTCCCGCAGGAAGCTCTGGACTGCATCATGCAGCGCCTTTTTCAGGCGGCAGGCAGAGGTGATATGGCAGAAATCGCTGTGGCAGTTCACCAGCTGAAGCGGTTCCATATCACGGACTACCTGACCAATCACAATCTCATCTGCCGGTCTGCCCAGGCGAATTCCGCCATTTTTACCGCGCATCGCCGCGATATAACCGGCACGGCTAAGTTGATTGATAATTTTGACCATATGATTACGGGACACGCCATACGTGTCGGTCACTTCGGTGATGCTGGTCATCTGGCCCTCTGGCAGAGAGGCAAGATAGATCAGAGCACGTAAACCGTAATCGGTAAAACTGGTTAGCTGCACAGTAACCTCAAGGCAAAACCTCGTGTTGAAGCTGTCATCCGCTTAAGAATGGACTTTGTTAGCAATGATAATAAACCAGCCACCGTAAAGGGGCGATTTTATTTAAGCAGGCGGCATGGGTGAACAGAACTGACGGGAACGGCAGGAATCCAGTGCGGGAAAGGATTTGGCCGGGCAGTGCCCGGCCTGAAGTACAATTATGCGTCAAACGGGTCGCGCAGAATCATAGTTTCACTACGGTCCGGACCGGTTGAAATAATATCAATCGGCACGCCGGTCACTTCTTCAACGCGCTTGATGTAGTCAAGCGCTGCCTGCGGCAGACCATCACGCGTTTTCACGCCGAAGGTCGTTTCGCTCCAGCCTGGCAGGGTTTCGTAGATTGGCTCGATACCTTCCCAGTTTTCTGCTGCCAGCGGAGTGGTGGTCACTTCGCTGCCGTCCGGCATGCGGTAGGCCACACAGATTTTCACTTCTTTCAGGCCATCCAGCACGTCCAGTTTGGTCATGCAGAAGCCAGAAAGGGAGTTGATCTGCACGGCGCGACGCACGGCAACCGCATCCAGCCAGCCGGTACGACGACGACGGCCGGTGGTTGCACCGAACTCGTTGCCTTTCTCGCACAGGAACTCACCGGTTTCGTCGAACAGTTCGGTTGGGAACGGACCAGCACCCACGCGAGTGGAGTAGGCTTTTACGATACCCAGCACGTAGTCGACATAGCGCGGACCAATACCTGAACCCGTTGCTACGCCACCTGCGGTGGTGTTAGACGAGGTTACGTACGGATAGGTACCGTGGTCGATATCCAGCAGCGTACCCTGTGCGCCTTCGAACATGATCAGGTCGCCACGCTTGCGCGCGCCGTCCAGCAGTTCAGACACGTCAACCACCATTCCGGTCAGGATATCGGCAATCGCCAGGGTATCCGCCAGAACTTTATCGTAGTCAACCGCGTCGGCTTTGTAGTAGTTCACCAGCTGGAAGTTATGGTATTCCATCACTTCTTTCAGTTTGGCTGCGAAGGTTTCTTTGTTGAACAGGTCGCCAACGCGCAGGCCGCGACGCGCGACTTTATCTTCGTAAGCCGGGCCAATACCGCGACCGGTGGTACCAATCGCTTTCGCGCCGCGTGCTTTTTCGCGCGCAACGTCCAGAGCAACGTGGTATTCCAGAATCAGCGGGCAGGCTTCAGAAATGAACAGACGTTCGCGTACCGGGAAGCCGCGATCTTCCAGACCTTTCATCTCTTTCATCAGGGCAGCCGGAGACAGCACAACACCGTTACCGATGATGCTGGTGACGTTTTCACGCAGGATGCCAGATGGAATTAAGTGGAGGACGGTTTTTTCACCGTTGATGACTAGCGTATGGCCAGCGTTATGGCCGCCCTGATAGCGCACTACGTATTTAGCACGTTCCGTCAGGAGGTCAACAATCTTACCTTTACCTTCGTCACCCCATTGGGTGCCCAGTACGACGACGTTCTTACCCATTTCTCAAAATCACCGATTGCTTAAAAATGGATTCTACCATCGTCATTTTAGTCTTTCAGCTCTTTTAGCATACGATTGCGCACTTTTTTCTCGACGATCGTTATTACAGGGCGAATATCACAGGCCGCTGCGAATTCAGCCACCGTTCCGCACGCTGACCATGTAGTAGATCACAACACCCGCCACCACCAGCCCACCGCCGACCCGGCGTAATAATGCATCCGGCAGCTGCGCCATGGACAGAATCATCCGTCGCCAGACGCCCGGCCACAGCATCGGACCCAGGCCCTCAAACACTAACACCAGGCCCACCGCCATCCACACAATTGCATTCATCTTCGTCGATCTCGTCACTGTTCTGCCAGCCCAGCCGGACAAATTCCGGCCATAAAAAAAGGCCGGAAATTCCGGCCTTTCGCAGTTATAACAGATTATCAGCGCGTCGTGGTAGACGGATTCTTCATAAAGCGGAAGAAGTCGCTATCCGGGCTGAGCACCATCACATCCTGATTGCTCTTGAAGCTGTTTTCATAGGCACGCAGGCTACGCATAAACGCGTAGAAATCGGGATCCTGACTGAATGCATCAGCAAACAGTTTCGCCGCTTCTGCATCCCCTTCACCGCGGGTGATACGCGCCTGGCGTTCTGCCTGAGCACCGATGAAGGCCACTTCATAGTCAGCCTGTGCGGTGACTTTTGCGGCTTCTTCATCACCCTGCGCACGCTGGCTGCGGGCGACGGATTCACGCTCTGCACGCATACGCGCGAAGATGGCGTCAGACACTTCGGTAGGCAGGTTGATCTGCTTAATGCGCACATCCACCACCTGAATACCCAGCGCAGCCATGCTGTTCGGGTTGATCGACGGTTCTTTGCTCGACGTTTCACGCTCAACGCGCGCCGCGACCGAAGCAATCGCATCATCCGCTGCCGGTGTGGCAACTTCATCATCCTGACCGGCGCTGCCGGTATTCAGCGCATCACGCACGTCGGTCGTCAGACGGCCACGCGAGTCGGTAACGATATCTTTAACGTCCAGGCGACCAATCTCAGAACGCAGACGGTCACTGAACTTACGTTTCAGCAGGACTTCAGCCTGGGAGACATCACCACCGCCGGTAGCGAGGTAGTAGCGGCTGAAATCGCTGATACGCCATTTGATATAGGAATCAACGATCAGATCTTTCTTCTCTTTGGTCACGAAGCGATCGGCCTGGTTATCCATGGTCTGGATACGGGCATCAAGCGGCTTCATTGATTCCAGGAATGGGATCTTAAAGTGCAGGCCTGGCGCATAGACCAGCGGCTTGTTCTCATCATCACGCAGAACTTTACCAAAGCGCATTACAATGCCGCGCTGGCCTTCCTGTACAACAAACAGTGACGCGTACAGCACCACCAGCACAACAATCAATAGTACGATTAATGGCTTACGCATCGATTACTCTCTCCCTTCGCGCTGGGTATCGTTACGCTGGGAGTTCACCCGGCGCTGATCCATGATGTCGTCCGGGCTGAACGACGTACTGCTGCTGGCGCGTTCGCTACCGGTGCTGGCAGGAGGCATACGCATCAAACTGGTGCTGTCTCCGCTGCTTGCCGCCGCGCTGCCTGTCTGGCCACGCATTAGCTGATCCAGTGGCAGAACCATCAGGCTGTTGCCTTTGTCATTCACCAGCACTTTACGGGTATGGCCCAGTACGCGCTCCATGGTTTCGATATACAGACGTTCACGGGTAATCTGCGGAGCGGCTTTATACTCCGGCAGAATACGTGCAAAGCTGTCGACTTCACCCTGCGCTTCCAGCGTGATCCGCGCTTTGTAGGCACGGGCTCTTTCCAGCGTTTCCTGCGCCTTACCGCGCGCTACCGGGATTTCGCCGTTGGCATAGGCTTCCGCCTCACGCACTTTCTGCTCGCGGTTTTCGCGGGCGGCAATCGCATCGTCAAATGCGGCCTTCACTTCTTCCGGCGGACGCGCGGTCTGGAAGTTGACGTCCAGCAGCGTGATCCCCATATCGTAAGGGCGGATGGTTTCTTCCAGCTCACGCTGGGTGTCGCTACGCACCACGGTACGGCCTTCGGTCAGAATGCGGTCCATGGTTGAACGGCCAATCACGCCGCGCAGCGCGCTGTCGGTTGCCTGACGCAGACTGTCATCCGCGCTGGTGACCGAGAACAGGTAACGTTCCGGGTTGGTGATACGGTACTGCACGTTCATTTCAACGCGCACAACGTTTTCATCAGACGTCAGCATGGTGCCGGAGGCGGAAAGCTCACGGACGGCCTCAACGTTGACCGCACGCACCTGATCGATGAAGGTTGGCTTCCAGTTCAGGCCCGGCTCAACCAGATGGCTGAACTTGCCAAAGCGGGTCACTACGCCACGCTCGGCTTCTTTGATGGTATAGAAACCGCTACCCGCCCAGATGATCACCACCGCCGCGGCAGCAATACCGACCAGACGCCCGGAGTTCCCTGAGCGACGCTGATCGTTTCCGTTGCCGCCATCGCCACCTTTTTTGCCACCGCCCAGACCACCAAGCTTATTGCTCAGCTTACGGAAGATATCATCCAAATCAGGAGGACCTTTATCACGTCCTCCCTTATTTCCCCCAGAGTTGCCGCCTTGATTATTGCTGCTTCCCCACGGGTCGCGGTCCTGTCCGTTATTTCCGGGCTGATTCCACGCCATGTTTATGCTCCATTAATTGTGTGTGCGGTGGTACCCCAAGCCGGGATACGCGTGTCAGGCAAAATCAGTCAAACAATGTAATTCACCAGCTCCGGTTCCTGTTTACACAGGCGTCGCCAGTCAACGATCGGCATGCGTATCTCTAAACCTACGCTACCATCATCCTCATTCCACTCTTTTTCTATCGCCTGAAGCTGGTAAAAACGACTGCGCAGCCGCCCCGCTTCCGGCGGCAAACGCAAATCATACTGCGCAATTTCACCGGCCAGGCGCTCGGTCAGCGCCTGAAACAGTAGCGGGATCCCCTCACCGGTTTGTGCGGACAACCAGACGCGGATCGGCAGGTTTTCTTCATCACGATCGATACGCGGAACGAAATCTTCCAGCATATCAATCTTGTTCATCACCAGCAGGCTGGGGATCTCATCGGATTCAATCTCCTCCAGCACCACGTTGACCGCCTCGATGTTTTCTTCAAGACGCACATCGGCGGCATCAATAACGTGCAGCAGCAGGGCCGCCTGACGGGTTTCCTGCAGCGTGGCTTTAAACGCGGCAACCAGGTCATGAGGCAGATGGCGGATAAACCCCACCGTATCGGCCAGTACCACCTCACCCACGTCGGCAACGTTCACCCGGCGCAGTGTCGGGTCGAGCGTGGCAAACAGCTGGTCTGCCGCATAGACATCAGCAGACGTTAAGCGGTTAAACAGGGAAGACTTACCGGCGTTGGTGTAACCCACCAGTGATACGGTCGGCACATCGGCTTTGTTACGCGCCTGCCTGCCCTGTTCGCGCTGCTTCTCAACGCGCTCAAGACGGGAAAGAATGAGCGTAATACGGTTTCTTAATAACCGACGGTCGGTTTCGAGCTGGGTTTCACCCGGGCCACGCAAACCGATACCGCCTTTCTGGCGCTCAAGGTGCGTCCAGCCGCGTACAAGACGGGTCGCAAGATGACGCAGCTGCGCCAGTTCTACCTGCAATTTACCTTCATGGGTTCGGGCACGCTGCGCGAAGATATCCAGAATTAACCCGGTACGGTCAATAACTCGGCATTCGCAGAGCGCCTCAAGATTACGCTCCTGCGCCGGGCTCAGCGAATGGTCAAAAAGCACCACGGAAGCCCCGCTCTCTTTTACCGCTTCGGCAATTTCTACAGCTTTTCCTTCACCGACAAAATATTTGGGATGTGGCGCTTTGCGACTGCCGGTTACGACACGGAGCGCTTCTACGCCAGCGGAAGACACCAGAGTTTCAAACTCCTGCAGATCTTCCATATCTTTGTCTTGCGAAAAATAGATGTGTACCAGTACGGCCTGCTCACCGGCATCATAACGGTCAAACAAACTTAAACCTCTCAGAACCTGGTTGAACCTGCTACCCGATGGCCATACTGCATCAAAATCAGCTTAAACATGGCGCGCCCAGCTCAATATACGGTATTTCTAAACAACATCATCCCGCCCAAAGCGAGATGAGAAAAACAGATTAAAGCGTTGCCAGGACGGGGAACGATTCCCCGCCATGGATGGACAGCGACGCTAGTTATTCGGCGTCATCACTGTCTTGTTGAGGCTGTGAAGATGCCCCCTGGTTGCTTCCACCGTGATGATAGTTACTGCTACCGCCACCCGCATTATTGCTGTGGTGGGAAACCGGACGGGACGGTACAACGGTCGAGATCGCGTGCTTATACACCATCTGGCTAACCGTGTTCTTCAAAAGAATTACAAACTGATCAAACGACTCGATCTGGCCCTGAAGTTTGATGCCATTTACCAAATAAATCGAAACCGGAACACGTTCACGACGCAGTGCGTTCAAGAACGGATCTTGCAATGATTGCCCCTTAGCCATTCTATCTTTTCCTTATATGCTTGTTGTTTGTAACTTATGAACCTTGCGATTCGAAATACGACGTAAAAAATTTGCGCACGATAACGCACCAATTGTACACAATCACCCAGGCTTCGCACTAAGAACGTGTAACACCCTGGCACAGGCTTCGTCGGGCTGCGCACTGTCAAGCCAGTGCACATCTTTCCAACCGCGTAGCCAGGTTATCTGACGTTTAGCTAACTGCCGGGTTGCGCAAATTCCCCGATAAACCATTTCATCGTAATCAATTTCACCGGACAAAAATGACCACATCTGGCGATAACCAACACAACGAATGGAAGGCATATCCGTATGCAAATCACCTCGTGCAAAGAGCGCCCGAGCCTCCGCTTCAAATCCTGACGCCAGCATCTGTTGAAAACGCAACTCTATTCTCTGATGGATCAGTTCACGACTCGCGGGTGCGATAGCAAACTGGTGAACATCATACGGCAGCGCATCTCCAGACGTTTTTGTCAGTTCCGTTAAAGTTTTACCCGAAATAAAAAAAACTTCCAGTGCTCGCGAAAGTCTCTGGGGATCATTCGGATGAATACGACGTCCAGCAACGGGATCAACGTCACATAACTGGCGATGAAGTGCTTCCCAGCCCTTCTCACTCGCCATCTGCTCTATACGCTGGCGCACTTCAGGATCGGCCGCGGGCAACGGGGATAATCCTTCGAGTAACGCCTTGTAATAAAGCATGGTGCCACCAACAAGCAACGGAATATTCCCACGTTGGGTAATTTCCGCCATTTCAGCCAGCGCATCGCGACGAAACTCTGCCGCTGAATAGCTTTCAGCGGGATCGCGGATGTCCAGCAAACGATGAGGCGCCAATGCCAGCTCTTCCGCAGAAGGCTTGGCGGTGCCGATATCCATTCCGCGATAAATAAGTGCGGAATCTACGCTAATCAGCTCTACCGGCAGCGCCTGGCGCAGGGCAATCGCCAGCGCGGTTTTACCGGAGGCCGTTGGCCCCATCAAAAATATTGCCTTAGGCAGGCCAGCCGTGGATTGTTCACTCATACTTCAGGGCGTTCATCGCCGTATTAATATCGATGGTCTGCAATAATCCAGAAGGTGGCGATTTCACTAACTGCGGACAAAGTCGTTCGACCTCTGCCAGCAGGGCAATCGCCTGCGAGTGATTCCAGTGCTGATGTTCAGACACCGACTGACGCGCTAACCACTGCGCAATCTGACTGGCTGAAACATCCTGCTGCCGGGCCAAATAGCCTAACAGTTCTGGAATCAAGTTTTGTAAATTTTGTTGGCGTAATGGTAAAGGCACCGCGCGCAGCATCACATGCTGCCCCTCCGCAAGCAGTTCAATACCCAGCTGATTTATCAACGCCGCCGAGGCGTTCATCGCCTCTCGCTCGGCTTTATCGAGCTTGAGCCGCACCGGGATCAACAACGGCTGCGGTTTGAGCGCGTCATCACCCGGCTCCAGCTGCGCCTGCTTCAACCAGCGCTCTGCGACGGCGAGGGCAATCAGCGACAGGCGTTCTGCACTTTCAACCAGCGCATAATGCTGCTGCACTACCGTCAGCACGCGGCCAAAACTGTGCGCGTGGCCGCTGAGCGGAGGCTCTACTACCGGCTGCACCGGGCTTTTTTCCGGCACTGGCAGAGCGGGCTCGCTGCATCGCGGCGGCGGCGTAGTCATCAGCTGCTGGTAAGCCGCCCCCTCACGTTTTTGATAAACCGGTTCCTGCCGCCGGTGCGGGAACATGGCTGCCGCCAGGCTACCTGGCGTATGTTCTGAGGACGACCCGTTAGAGGCGCGACGGGAATCAACTGGAGAGAATGATGAACCGCCGGATGAACGAGGAACCTCTGTTGCTGTGGGGCCAGGACGAAATTCCCCTGCCGGTCCAGCTCCAGCAGAATCGTCTGCACCCGATGGCGCAGGCGTGGAGAAATGATTTCCGCCTGCCGCCTGGCGGTTCTCAGGCTGCCAGCGCTCCGCGGGAGCGCCCGGTTCCATGTCCGGCAGCGTTTCCATGCCGGTTTCCTGCAGCACGCTGACCACGCCCTGATAAATAAAATCGTGTACCAGCCGCGACTGATGGAAACGTACCTCATGCTTGGCCGGGTGAACGTTGACATCAACCTGATGCGGATCGATTTCAAGATAAAGCACGTAGGCGGGCTGGTGCAGATCGCCCAGTTTATCCTGATAGGCCTGGCGAATCGCGTGATTAATCAGCCGGTCACGCATCATGCGCCCGTTAACATAGCAATATTGCAGCTCACCCAGCACCTTTGAACCGGCGGGATCGGCAACCCAGCCGCGCAGCGCCAGTTCACCATGCTGCCACTCAATAGCCAGCGCGTGGCTGATAAACGCGGTCCCACAAATGGCACCGAGCCGGCGTTCACGTTGGGTATCATCGGTTACGCCGCGGTACTGACGTACCAGCTTGCCGTTATGGCTGAGGCTAATCGCCACATCAAAACGCGCCAGCGCAATCCGCCGCACGACTTCATCAATATGGGTAAACTCGGTCTTTTCGGTACGCATAAATTTGCGGCGGGCGGGCGTGTTATAGAAGAGATCGAGCACTTCCAGCGTTGTGCCAACCGGGTGCGCCGCCGGCTTCACCGTAACAGCCTGATCGCGCCCTTCGGCGTAAGCCTGCCAGGCTTCGCTCTGGTTCTCGGTGCGGGAGGTCAGCATCAGGCGGGAAACCGAGCTGATGCTGGCCAGCGCCTCGCCGCGAAAGCCCAGGCTAATAATCGCTTCAAGATCGTCCAGCGTGGTGATTTTGCTGGTCGCATGGCGGGCAAGGGCCATCGCCAGTTCGTCTTTGACGATGCCGCAGCCGTTATCACGAATGCGAATCAGCTTTGCCCCGCCCTTTTCGATGTCGATCTCAATCCGTGTGGCTCCCGCATCCAGGCTGTTTTCCACCAGCTCTTTCACCACGGAGGCCGGGCGTTCTACCACTTCGCCAGCGGCAATCTGGTTAGCAAGCTGCGGTGGTAGCACCTGAATGGGCATAATCTTCCTCGGTTATGACGTAGGGATGGTCAAAGTCTGACCCAGCATCACGTTCTGCGTTTTCATTTTGTTCGCCTGCTGAATCGCCTGCGGGCTGACGCCATACTTTGCAGCAATCGCCGTCAGTGAGTCACCCCGCACCACTTTATGCCGTTGCGGTTTCGCGGCTTTAGCCGTGCTGGCGATTTGTCTGACGCTCCCCGCCGGCACTTTCAGGCGCTGCCCCACCCAGACGACATCTTTCTTCAGCGTATTCAGGGTACGCAGCGTTGCCATGCTGACGCCATAGTGCGCGGCAATGCCCGAAAGCGTCTCGCCGCGTTTCACGACGTGACGCTGGGTTGCACCGGTATACCGTGTGCCTGCCGGGGCCGGATTCGCTTCTACTTCAACCGCCGCTGCGGACTGCAACGGTCGGTTTTCCTCCTTTGGGACCGATTGTAGCGGGTGCGCCAGGAAGTAGTTGCGCAAGCCTTTATAAATCGACTCGGCAATCTTCTGCTGGTAAGCGCTACTGCCAAGCAGTCGCTCCTCCGAAGGGTTGCTGATAAAGCCGGTTTCCACCAGCAGGGACGGAATATCCGGCGAGCGCAGAACGCCCAGGCTGGCATGTTCCGGACGACGCTTGTGCAGCGCGCCTACGCGCTGCAGCTGAGCAATAACTTTCACAGCAACATCATATCCCACCCGCTGCGAGTGGCCGAACTGCAGATCCAGTACGGCCTGGCTGAGGTAGGGATCCGCCTGGCTGTTGGCTAACAGATCGCCCGCACCGCCCAGCAGCTCAGACTGCTTCTCATGCTGCTCCAGCCAGCCTGCCATCTCACTGTTAGCACGACGATTAGAGAGCACCCAAACCGACGCCCCAGAGGCGCTGCGGTTAGGCGCCGCATCCGCGTGGATCGACACCAGCAGGTTGGCGTTTTGCTTACGCGCCACATCGGAGCGGCCCATGACGGAAATAAAGTAATCCCCATCGCGTGTCATCACGCCTTTGAACATCGGGTCGTCATTCAGCAGCGCTTTCAGCTTGCGTGCGATGGCGATGGTCACGTTTTTCTCTTTCAGACCGCCGCCGCCGATAGCGCCCGGATCCTGGCCGCCGTGTCCGGCATCAATGGCCACGATCACCGTATCGCTGCTGCTGGCCGAGGTGCTGCGCGGGCGGGCGGTTTGCGTGCCGCTGGTGACGGCCGTCACCGGATTGGCATTAAACGGGTTTTTCTCCGGCTGGCTGCTGGCCGGTCGGGAAGCCGTACTGCTGCTGACCGCTGCACGTGATGCCTGGCCGCTGCTGACTGTTGCAGGACGGCTGGCCACTTTCGCCGGGCGGGAGCCGCTAATCGTGAATACCACATCGTAGCTGCTGCCATTGCGCTGGGTGGCCGCGCGGGTTTTACCCGGCTGGGTCAGTTCGAACACCAGACGGATGCTCTGGCTGTCTTTTGCCTCGCTGGAGCGGATGCGTTTAACAATATTTTCGCCGCTGAAGGTCAGCGGCAGCCCGCCAACAATGCCACTCTGGCGGATATCCAGCACCACGCGTTCAGGATTATGCAGCGGGAAGAAAGCGTAAATCGGCTGCCCGGCAAAGCTCAACGTCACTTTCGCTTCGTCGCTGCCGTTGGAGACTTTAATGTCTGAAAGGCTTGCCGCCACGGAGGCAAACGAACAGAAGAACAGGAGGAGCAAAAACCAGGATTTAATCTGCCGCATTATCCCTCACCCTGCTGTGATGCAAACTGCTGCAGCATGGACTCACCGGCGGCGGAACGGGCGCGCAGTTCCGCCTGGCGCGCATGCCCCTGGTAGCTCAGATGCAGCTCCATATCCGGCTCCGGCAGCACGCCGGTTCCCTGCTGTGGCCACTCGACCAGGCAAATGCTGTCATTGGTGAAATAATCGCGGATCCCCATAAACTCCAGCTCCTCCGGATCGGCCAGGCGATAGAGGTCAAAATGATACACGCGACGATCCGCCAGCTCGTAGGGTTCTACCAGCGTGTAGGTTGGACTTTTCACATTCCCCTGATGCCCCAGCGCCTGCAGAAATCCGCGACTGAAGGTCGTTTTTCCCGCGCCCAGATCGCCGTACAGATAAAGAGTTGCCGCGCCGTAACAGACGCGGGCCAGTCGGGCACCCAATGCGAGGGTTGCTGCCTCATCGGGCAACGCGATTACACAGGTCATCATTCTTTTGTATTCGACATCTCAGGATTGACAAACAGATAGAGCTCGGAAAACAGATCGGTGGCCAGCATGCCGCGTGTTCCCATGCGTACGGCCACCGCTTCAGCTGCCGCTCCGTGCACAACGCATCCTGCGCAGGCAGCATCGTAGAGCGAGAGCTTTTGCCCTGCCAGGCTACCGATGATACCTGATAACACATCTCCCATACCGCCGCTGGCCATGCCGGCATTGCCCACGTCAGCAATTGCCAGCCGGTCACCGTCGTCCGCCACCAGCGTGCCGGCACCTTTCAGAACCACCACGCCGCCATAGCGTTTTACAAGGCGGCGGACCGCATGTAAGCGGTCACTCTCAATTTCACTCACCTTCACATTCAGCAGCCTGGCCGCTTCACCAGGATGAGGCGTAATAATCCGATTTTGACGTTTATCGGGACTGATTGCCAGCAGGTTAAGCGCGTCGGCGTCCCAAAGCATCGGTTTATGAGAGTTTTCTACCTTTTTAAGGGCTTTTTTACCCCACGCACCCTGACCCATCCCCGGCCCGATAACAATGACATCGGCCCATTCCAGCCCTTCATCCAGGGCGGCAGAGGTTAACTCCTGCACCATCAGTTCGGGACGGGCCGTTAGCAGCGGCGCGACATTTTCAATGTGAGTAAGCACTCGCACAAGTCCCGAGCCGGTGCGTAATGCCGCCTCGGCGGCCATGCGTATTGCCCCCGCCGTACCGTGATCGCCCCCCACCAGCAGCAGGCGACCGTGATCGCCCTTGTGGGACGTGGGACGCCGTGGCTTAAGCCAGTGGGAGAGATAACCGGCATCATAGCGCGCGATCGGGGACAGCTGCGTCGCAAGCCAGGAATCGAGCCCAAGACTGTGATAGTGAAGCTGCCCGACATGGTCACGCGCCTTGCCGGTCAGCAACCCGGGCTTGAGGGCAATAAACGTCAGGGTTGATTTCGCGTCGATCGCCACGCCGGGCGTTGTACCGTTAGTGGAGACTAACCCTGAGGGCACATCAACGGCAAAAACAGGGGCGGCATGGCGGTTAGCCTTTTCAATCAGACAATCGTAGGGGGCAGCAGGAGCCCGGTTTATCCCGGTCCCCAGCAGGGCATCAACAATCACCTCGGCGTCGTCCGGCCAGTCGACGCTGGGATCGTGAATCACGCCGCCCGCCGCCAGCCAGCCGTCGCGCGCCTGCTGCGCTTCATCCGGTCGCGCACGGCGCCCTTCCACGGCGATAAGCGTCACGGTCAGCCCGGCAGATTTCGCCAGGCGCGCAACGATAAAACCATCGCCCCCGTTATTGCCATGCCCACAGAGAACCAGCCAGCGGCGAGAATCTGGCCACCGGTTCCGCATCTGGTTAAATGCCGCTTCGCCCGCCCGCTGCATCAGTTCGAACAGAGTTATGCCCAGCGCGTCCGCGCCTTCCCGTTCAAGCTGAGCTGTCGCCTCCACAGGCCAGACAGAATAGGGTAAACTAGACTCGTCTTTCTGCTGGTTCAGGTTTTTCATGTCACATCCTCTCGATTTTCATCAACTTGCCCTGGATATTAAACAGTGGGGGCTGGCGCTCGGCTTTCAGCAGGTCGGTATCTGCGATACCGATTTAACGCTGGAGGAGCCGCGGCTGCAGGCCTGGCTGGATAAACAGTATCACGGAGAGATGGACTGGATGGCGCGTCACGGCATGATGCGCGCCCGTCCCCATGAACTGATGCCCGGCACGCTTCGGGTGATCAGCGTGCGCATGAACTATCTGCCAGCCAAAGCGGCCTTTGCCAGTACGCTGAGAAACCCGCGTCTGGGCTATGTTAGTCGCTATGCTCTTGGCCGTGATTACCACAAAGTATTGCGTAACCGTCTAAAAAAGTTAGGCGATATGATCCGTGAACGCTGTGCGGAAGCGCAATTTCGTCCGTTTGTGGACTCCGCGCCGGTGCTGGAGCGTCCTCTGGCGGCGAAGGCTGGCCTCGGCTGGACCGGTAAGCACTCGCTGATCCTCAATCGTGAAGCGGGATCGTGGTTTTTTCTTGGCGAACTGCTGATCGATTTACCGCTTCCCGTTGACCGCCCGGTGGAAGAAAACTGCGGGCGCTGCGTCGCCTGTATCACCACCTGCCCCACCGGGGCCATTGTAGAACCTTACAAGGTGGATGCCCGGCGCTGTATTTCCTACCTGACCATCGAGCTGGAAGGGGCAATTCCGGAGGAATTCCGTCCGCTGATTGGCAATCGCATTTACGGTTGCGATGACTGCCAGCTGATTTGCCCGTGGAACCGCTACGGCCAGCTCACCGATGAAGATGATTTCAGCCCGCGCGCGGTGCTGCACGCGCCACCGCTTATCGAGCTGTTTGCATGGGACGAGGCAAAATTCCTGCGCATTACGGAAGGATCGGCGATTCGCCGCATCGGGCACCTGCGCTGGCTGCGTAATGTGGCCGTCGCACTGGGCAACGCACCGTGGGACGCAGCGCATCTTGAGGCGTTAGAAGCGAGGCTCGGGGAGAATGCGATGCTGGATGAGCATATCCGCTGGGCCGTGGCCTGCCAGCTGGCAAAGCGCGATGAAAATGCGGTTGAGGTGCAAAGCAGCCAGCAAAGACGCCTGGTACGCGCCGTTGAGAAAGGTTTACCGCGCGATGCATAATTGCACAATCGGAACTTTTTAACGCTGCGGGCGAGTTGTCCACATGTTGTGAATAAAAATAAAAAACCGTTGTCATTCAACCTTCACAGAAATGACAAGCGATCCAGATAACAATTTGAAATATTCACAAATAGATAAAAAACAACAAGTTATATAAAAAACGTAAGAATTTGCTTATCAGGCAATTGAGGGGCGGGTAAAATCATCCTGTGGATAACTCTGTTTAAAACCCTTTTTGCTCAGGAATAAAAACGCGAAATCTCCGCAGCAGGCGCTGTGGATAATTATGTGGAAAAAAACGAAATGAAAACCAATTTGGAGCGGGAAACGAGACTCGAACTCGCGACCCCGACCTTGGCAAGGTCGTGCTCTACCAACTGAGCTATTCCCGCTTAGGAGTGGTGCTGCTTTACTGCACAAAATTTCTGTAACTTATTGATTTTACTAACTTTACCCCTCGATTCCCGAGGAGAGGACGGTATTATGGACCTGTTTTTTCGCGCTGGCAAGGCCTGCTTCAAAAAAAATTCACATCGCTCACATAATCAGCAGTACAGCGCACCGGATCCGGGCGGTCACGTGTCAGCGCGGGCCGCCCGGCCCGCATGCCGCCTCGGCTAAGCCGGGTTCAGTTCCTTCCAGCGCTGATAGACCTTAATGGCAGCGCCATTCTTGACCTGTACCATCGGCAGTCGACGCTGTTCCACCGGCTTGGCGTACTCCGCATAGAAGGTATCCAGCTCGAAGTACTTGCGATTATCCTGATACCAGGGCGCATAATCTTCCCGGGTAGTGAGGTAAACAACTTTCTCCGGGCTGCAATAGTATAGCGATCCCAGACACATCGGACAGGGGCTGGCGAGAATATAAATGACGCAGTCGGTTAAATTCTCAGTGCCCAGCTTGCGGCAGGCCTCGCGGATTGCCAGTATTTCCGCATGCGCCGTTGGATCGCTCGTCTGGGCAACCTGATTTGCGCTTTCCGCAATCACTTCACCATGGCGAACGATAACCGTGGCAAACGGGCGCCCGCCTTCTTCGACATTTTTCATCGCCAGGTCGATAGTGCGTTGTACAAAGTCCATACTGTTCTCCCTTACTGATTAAAAAGGCTTGGTCGGTAAATATTTTCCATCCAGCGTGATAACGGCCCGCTCTCCCCCCTCCGGGTCGGCAACCTTCTGAATATCCAGGCGGAAATTGATAGCGCTGATGATGCCATCACCGAATTTCTCGTGAACCAGCGCTTTCAGCGTTGTGCCGTAAACCTGCAGCATTTCATAAAAACGATAGATCGTCGGGTCGGTAGGCACCGCGTTAGTGATGCAGCCGCGCAGAGGGATCGTCTGCAGCAACAGCACGGCGTCGCTATCCAGCGAAAGTTTTTCCCCTACCTTACGGGCTGCATCGGCAGGTAACGGGTGCTGACCCAGCAGCGCGGCGGTAACAAATGCGATGCTCAGGCCGGTTCCGGCGGTGATCTGCTCGAAAGACAAATCTTTCCGGGCTTTAGCTAACAGAATAGTTTCGGTAAGTGCCTGACGAGAAGTCGAATTAACCTGTGACTGAATCATTATATTGTCCTTTGAAATGGATAAATTAAGCCGCGCCCACCCGGGCGTCGCGATGTTCCGCCAGGGGTGTCCATTGCCTGTGGATTTCGTCCCAGCGCTGAATCTCTCCGCTGGCGATGTCATATACCCAACCGTGAAGCGTGACCTTGCCTTCCGCTAACGCCAGGCAGACGGATGGATGCGTTCGGAGATTGGCCAACTGGGCAATCACGTTTTCACGCACCATAGAAGCAATACGCGCCTGCGGGTTTTGGTGCGGGCGTGCGGCGTTAACGACGCGGGCAGAATCGGCATAGCGCAGCCAGCTGGCTACTGCAGGCATGTGGTCGAGGCACTGGCAGGAGGCAATTGCGCTCATGGCCCCGCAGTCTGAATGGCCGCAGACGACAATATCGGCGACGCCGAGTGCGGCGACGGCGTATTCCACCGATGCGGAAACACCCCCGGGTTCTGGCCCGTAGCTGGGAACGATATTTCCCGCATTACGGATCACGAACAGATCTCCCGGTTCACGCTGGGTAACCAGTTCAGGCACCATGCGGCTGTCCGAACAGGAGATAAACAGCGCCCGGGGCTGTTGCTGCGTGGCCAGGTTTTTGAATAATTCTGCCCGGCTGGGGAAAGCTTCATGATGAAACTTCAGGAAACCGTCAACAATCTCTTGCATGTGTAGCCTCTTCGTTGAACGTTGTGTACGCCACGAAGGTTAGGCCTGCAGATGTATAATGTAAAAGTCTGATATATAATCAGCCCTATAAGTTTTAATTATAGGTCCAGCTATGCTTCTTCGACATATCCATTACTTTCTGGCCGTGGCTGAGCACCGCAGTTTTACCCGTGCCGCCGCCGCGCTTTTTGTCTCTCAGCCTGCGTTATCCCAGCAAATCAAGCAGCTGGAAGAAACGCTCGGTGCCCAGCTTTTCGATCGCTCCGGGCGCACGCTGCGTTTGACCGATGCCGGGGACATCTATGCCCGCTATGCTCGCCGCGCTTTATGCGACCTGGCCGAAGGAAAACGGGCCATTCATGACGTTGATAATCTCAGCAGCGGTTCGTTACGTCTGGCCATGACCCCAACATTTACCCGCTATCTTCTGGGACCCCTGATCGCGTCTTTTCACGATCGCCATCCCAACATCACGCTGAGCGTGCGCGAAATGCCACAGGATCTGATCGAACAGGGTCTGGCTAATGATGATATTGATGTCGGCGTGGCCTTTTCCGACGTCGGCATGGCCGAGATTGCAGCGCAGCCACTGCTGGTGGAAACGCTGGCGCTGGTCGTGGCGCAGTCGCACCCGCTGGCCGTGAGGGATACCCTCGCCCTGCAGGCTCTCGACAAAGAGCGTCTGGTGCTACTGACGTCCGAGTTCGCCACGCGCGAGCAGATTGACCACTATTTCAGACAGAATGCGATCTTTCCGCAGGTGATGATGGAGGCAAATTCCCTGAGTGCGGTCATTGAGATCATCCGCCGTACCCGCCTTGCCACGCTGCTCCCGACAAGGATTGCACTTGAACACGACGCGCTGATCGCCATTCCTTTAACGCCAACCCTGCTGCAAAGAACCGCCGTACTGCTGTACAGGAAAGGGGCCTGGCAAACGGCAGCCGCCAGAGCGTTTATCGCACTGGCACAGGAAACGGCAGAGGCGCTCCGCTGAGCGTTCCGGCGGGGCGTTGAAATTACACAGGGCAGAAACGAGCCAGGGCAGGCGGGATAAACGCGGGTTTTGCATAAGCGGCGAACGGTGTCTGCGGCGTTGTGGACATACTGCCAGCATAACGATAAATATCAGATCAGGATTTTTTGGTCGTTCAACAGAGAATTCAGCAGAAAAAATTCACGCTGGTTATTGACTGACAGGGGCAAAAGAGAGGATGACTGGAAGAAAACTTGGAGCGGGAAACGAGACTCGAACTCGCGACCCCGACCTTGGCAAGGTCGTGCTCTACCAACTGAGCTATTCCCGCTTAGGAGTGGTGCTACTATCAAACAGTAGGTAATTGTTTGATTTTTAAATCTTTTACTTCATTCCCGAATCAGGAATGGGCGCTATTATGGACCAGTTATTACAGGCTGACAACCCCCCCACGGTGCTTTTTCGTCTTAAACGTGCCGACTGCTATAAATTCGCTCAAAAAGAGCAATAACCACCCTGTTTTTGCCATTTTTCCTGCTGACGTTGTCTTATATCTGCGCCTTTTTAAAGAGACCGTGCGGATTAAGGATACGGAGCGCGTTGGCAAATACGGGAAAACGATTGGGCGATCGGCAGGTTACGCGTATGTATGGCGTACCGGGCAACGGCCGGTCACACCCTTCGGGCGGAGGGAGCATCGCGCTGAGATTTCGCCGGGCTGAGCAGAAAATATGAGGACGTTAAATTCGCGGGCGCGGAAGAAACCGGCCTGTACAGGCGTGAATTTCAGGCATAAAAAAAGGACCCGTCAGGATCCTTTTTCTACTGTTCTACCGCTTGCACGGTGAAACAAAATTTGGAGCGGGAAACGAGACTCGAACTCGCGACCCCGACCTTGGCAAGGTCGTGCTCTACCAACTGAGCTATTCCCGCTAAGTCGTAGCGATGTAATTTCTTCACCGGTACGGGGTGCGAATTATACGGAGATTTGTTCCCTGCGCAATCCTGTTGTCATAAAATTTTGAGCTTTTCGTTCTGACTGCTGATAAACACGGCAAAAAGGAGAATTTATCAGCAGTTCAGGGGGTGAAACGCGGCAACCGAGGCAAAAAATCTCACGCACTGCCCCCCGTCGTCCTCACAGCTGGATGAAATGCTCGCGGTAATAGGACAGCTCGGCCACGGATTCGCGGATATCATCCATCGCCTGGTGCGATCCCTGCTTTTTAAAGCCCGGCAGGATTTCAGGCTTCCAGCGGCGCGCCAGCTCTTTCAGCGTGCTGACGTCCAGGTAGCGATAGTGGAAGTAGGCTTCCAGCTCCGGCATGTATTTGAACAGGAAGCGGCGATCCTGACCGATGCTGTTACCGCAAATCGGTGAGCTGTTAGCGGGCACCCACTCTTTGAGGAATTCAATGGTGGCCAGTTCGGCCGCGCGATCGTCATGCTGGCTGGCCTTAACCCGCTCAACCAGTCCGCTGTTGGTGTGCGTGCGCACGTTCCAGTCATCCATCAGCGCCAGCTGGGCGTCGGACTGGTGTACGGCAAATACCGGCCCTTCCGCGAGAATATTCAGATTGGCATCGGTAACCAGCGTCGCGATCTCGATAATACGATCCCGCTCCGGGTCCAGGCCAGTCATCTCAAGATCAATCCAAATCAGGTTATTAGCATTCGCGGTCATAGTGCATCTCACTGTGGTCAAAGCGGCATTGTCGTTAATTAGCGTGTATGATAGACGTTTTGCCCCCGTAGGGCGAAACATGCCTGATTCGTGTGAGGAACAGTGAGTAAAAACAAACTATCCAAAGGTCAACAACGTCGCGTGAGTGCTAACCACGATCGACGCCTCAAGCAGCGTGCCGACAAGCCCGAACCGGATGACAGCCTGTTCGGCGAGGCGCGGGATGGCGTAGCGATCAGCCGGTTTGGTATGCACGTTGACGTGGAAGATGCGGATGGTTCGGTACACCGCTGTAATATTCGTCGTACCATTCGTTCGCTCGTGACCGGTGACCGCGTGCTGTGGCGTCCGGGCGTGGAGGGCGGCGCAACGGTGAAAGGTATCGTTGAAGCCGTGCATGAGCGAACGTCGGTGCTGACCCGCCCGGATTTCTACGATGGGGTGAAACCTATCGCCGCGAATATTAATCAGATCGTGATTGTCTCTGCGATTCTGCCCGAGCTGTCGCTGAACATCATTGACCGCTATCTGGTCGCCAGCGAAACGCTGGACGTAGAGCCGCTGCTGGTGCTGAACAAAACCGATCTGCTCGACGACGAAGGCCGCAAATTCGTCGACGAGCAGATGGATATCTATCGCCGGATTGGCTACCGGGTGCTGATGGTCTCCAGCCATGAAAAACAGGGTCTTGTCGAGCTGGAAGAGGCGCTGACCGGGCGCGTCAGCATCTTTGCCGGCCAGTCAGGCGTGGGTAAATCCAGCCTGCTTAACGCCCTGCTCGGCCTGGATCTCAGCAGCAACGAAATCCTCACCAACGACGTTTCCGACGTTTCCGGCCTGGGTCAGCACACCACCACCGCTGCCCGCCTCTATCACTTCCCACACGGCGGCGACGTGATTGACTCCCCCGGCGTACGCGAATTCGGTTTATGGCATCTGGAACCGGAACAAATCACCCTCGGATTTGTCGAATTTCGTAAGTATCTAGGCGGATGCCGGTTCCGTGACTGCAAGCATGATGCCGATCCGGGATGTGCTATCCGTGAAGCGGTTGATAATGGCGAAATCGACGAGTCGCGCTTCGTCAACTATCACCACATTCTGGAAAGCATGTCCGAAGTGCAGGCAAAGACGCGCCGTAACTTCAGCTCTGACAAAGACTAACAATCTGTAATTTATCACGTAAATGGAAGCTGCCCGCCCAAAACAGGCGGCTTCCGGTCAGCTGACCGACGGTGCCCGGTCAGGCAATAGCCTTAACCGCCGGGCGCTGTTACAATCCGCCCCCATTTATTTTTCGCTGTCTGATTTAAGCCAGGAGGCTCACGTGTTGGATCGTATTAAACTCGGCCTGAATAATTTACTGCCTAAAAAGGCCCTGACTGAACTTGCCGGCTGGGGTGCCAGCAAACGCGGCGGATGGCTGACCAAAGCGGTCATCGACGTTTTTGTGTGGTTCTATAAAGTGGATATGAAAGAGGCGCAGAAGCCGGATACCGCCAGCTATCGCACCTTTAACGACTTTTTCGTCCGCCCGCTGCGCGATGACGCGCGCCCGCTGATTGCCGATGCAAACCTGCTGGTACAGCCTGCCGATGGCGCGATCAGCCAGCTGGGGCATATCGACGGCGAGCAAATCTTCCAGGCCAAAGGCCACACCTACTCGCTGGAAGGCCTGCTGGCCGGCAATGAGAAGATGACGGCGATGTTCCGCAACGGCGAATTTGTGACCACTTATCTTGCGCCGCGCGACTATCACCGCGTGCATATGCCGTGCAACGGCATCCTGCGTGAGATGATCTACGTTCCCGGCGATCTGTATTCCGTGAATCCGCTCACCGCACAGAACATCCCGAATCTGTTTGCCCGTAATGAGAGAGTCATCTGCCTGTTCGATACTGAATTTGGCCCCATGGCGCAAATTCTGGTTGGTGCAACCATCGTGGGCAGCATCGAAACCGTCTGGGCGGGCACCGTAACCCCACCGCGTGAAGGCGTAATTAAGCGCTGGAGCTTCCCGGGTGCGGACGCTGAAGGTTCCGTTGTCCTGCTGAAAGGCCAGGAAATGGGCCGCTTCAAACTCGGTTCTACGGTGATTAACCTGTTTGCCGAAGGTAAAGTAAAACTGGCTGAAAGCCTGGCTGCGGAAAGCAAAGTCCGCCTGGGTGAGACGCTGGCCATCGCACTGCAAAAAGACAGTGCGGAAGACGTTCTTCATCATCCATAGCGGATTGCCATGTCACGCCTGATCCTCACTATTTTGTTAGGCTGGAGTCTTCTCCAGCCGCTCTACGCCGCCAGCGCACCGGATGCCGCGCAAATCAAACAGGAACTTGAACAGGCGAAGTCAGACAAAACGACTGCGAATCAGGCGGAAGTTGTCGATGCCCTGCAGTCAACCCTGAACTGGCTGGATGAACAGAAATCCTCGCTGGATAAAACCCAGGAATATCAGCAGGTCATTGATGACTTTCCTAAGCTTTCCCGTGAATTACGCCAGCAGATTGCCAACCTGACCGACAGCAATAAGCAGCTGCGCAGCAATATGAGCGCGGCCGACCTCGATCAGGAAATTCTGCAGGTCAGCAGCCAGCTGCTGGAAGAGGGGCGTCTGTCGCAGCAGGAACAGGATCGCGCCCGTGAAATCAGTGATTCACTCTCCCAGCTTCCGCTACAGCAAACCGATGCCCGGCGCAGCCTGAATGAAGTGGAGCGCCGCCTGCAGGGTCAGCCAACGGCGACCACCCCGCTGGCACAGGCGCAGCTGGCATCGCGCCAGGCAGAATCCGCCGCGCAGAAAGCGCGGGTTGACGAGCTGGAGCTGGCGCAGCTGTCCGCAAATAACCGCCAGGAACTGGCGCGGATGCGGGCGGAGATCCACCAGCTCAAGGCCAGCCAGCTGGACGCCTATCTGCAGGATCTGCGCAACCAGCTTAACGGTCTGCGCCAGCGCGAAGCGGAGATGGCGCTGGCCCGCACCGAGCAGCTGGCGGAAAACAGTGGGGATATGCCGGAAGGCATCGCCGAGCAGTTCCGCGTGAACCGTGAACTCTCCGCCGCGCTGAATCAGCAGGCGCAGCGGATGGATCTCGTCGCGTCACAGCAGCGTACCGCCGCCAACCAGACGATCCAGGTCCGCCAGGCGCTGAGCACGCTGCGTGAGCAGTCGCAGTGGCTGGGCATGTCCAATGTGCTGGGTGAGGCGCTCAGAGCGCAGGTTTCTCGCCTGCCGGATATGCCGAAACCGCAGCAGCTGGATAACGAGATGGCGCAGCTGCGCGTGCAGCGGCTGCACTACGAAGATCTGCTGGAGCGCCAGCAGACGCTGAAACAGCTGCGCCAGGATGACAACAGCAATCTGACCAGCGAGCAGCGCCGCATCCTCGACGCGCAGCTAAAAACCCAACGTGAGTTGCTCACCTCGCTGCTTTCCGGCTGCGATAACCTGATCCTCGAAGTCACCAAACTCAAGGTCGGTAACAGCCAGCTGGTGGATGCGCTGAATGAAGTGAAAGAGGCGACCCACCGCTATCTGTTCTGGATTGCGGACGTCAGCCCGATCAGTATCAGCTACCCGCTCGACCTGGCGCGCGACCTGCAGCGCCTGCTGTCGCTGGATACCCTGGGTCAGCTGGGTGGCGCACTGGTGATGATGGTCACCAGCCGCGAAACGGTTATGCCCATTCTGGGTGCGATCCTGCTGGTGGGTTTCAGTATCAGTTCTCGCCGGCACTTCCGTAACTTTCTCGAACGCGCGTCCAGCAAGGTCGGTAAAGTCACCCTGGACCACTTCAGCCTGACGCTACGCACGGTGTTCTGGTCGATTCTCGTTGCCCTGCCCCTGCCGGTACTCTGGGCCGCGCTGGGCTACGGCTTACAGCACGCCTGGCCGTATCCTATTGCGGTTGCCGTTGGCGATGGCGTCACCGCCAGCGTGCCGCTGCTGTGGGCCTTTATGATCAGCGCTACCTTCGCCCGCCCGCAGGGGTTGTTTATCATCCACTTCCGCTGGCCGCAAACGCGTGTGGCCCGGGCGATGCGCTTCTACACGCTGTGTATTGGCCTGGTTGTGCCGCTGATGATGGTGCTTATCGCCTTTGATAATCTCGAAGACCGCGAATTCTCCGCCACGCTGGGCCGCCTGTGCTTTATTCTGATCTGCGGCGCGCTGAGCCTGGTGACCGTCAGCCTGAAGCGCGCCGGCATTCCGCTGCACCTTGATAAGGAGGGCAACGGCGAGAACTTCATCAATAACATCCTGTGGAATGTGATGATTGCCATTCCGCTGATTGCCGCGCTGGCGTCCTGCATTGGCTATCTGGCGACGGCCCAGGCGCTGCTCGCCAGGCTGGAAACCTCGGTGGCTATCTGGTTCCTGCTGCTGGTGATCTACCACATTATTCGCCGCTGGATGCTGATCCAGCGCCGCCGGATTGCCTTCGATCGTGCCCGTCATCGCCGGGCGGAGATCCTGGCCCAGCGTGCACGCGGCGAAGAGGAAGCCGCGGCGCAGCAGAGCGCCGCTGACAGCGTTGATGTGGAAGAACCGGTTATCGATCTTGATGCCATCAGCGCCCAGTCATTACGACTGGTACGTTCCATTCTGACGCTGATCGCGCTGGTTTCCGTCATCGTGCTCTGGTCGGAAATCCATTCCGCATTCGGCTTCCTCGAGAATATCCGTCTGTGGGACGTCAGCACCACCATTCAGGGCGTGGAAAGCCTGCAGCCGATTACCCTCGGTTCGGTACTGATCGCCATACTGGTGCTGATTATCACCACGCAGCTGGTCCGCAACATGCCTGCCCTGCTGGAGCTGGCGCTGCTACAGCATCTCGATCTCACACCGGGTACCGGCTACGCCATCACCACCGTGACCAAGTATCTGCTGATCCTGATCGGCGGGCTGACCGGGTTCTCGATGATTGGCGTTGACTGGTCGAAGCTACAGTGGCTGGTCGCGGCGCTGGGTGTGGGACTGGGCTTCGGCCTGCAGGAGATTTTCGCTAACTTTATCTCCGGTCTGATTATCCTGTTTGAAAAACCGATTCGTATCGGCGATACCGTCACCATTCGCGATCTGACCGGCAGCATCACCCGAATTAATACCCGCGCGACCACCATTACCGACTGGGATCGCAAAGAGATTATCGTGCCGAACAAGGCGTTTATCACCGAGCAGTTCGTGAACTGGTCGCTCTCCGACTCGGTTACGCGCGTGGTGCTGACTATCCCGGCCGCGGCGGAAGCCAACAGTGAAGAGGTGACCAACGTCCTGCTGCAGGCAGCCCATCGCTGTAGCTACGTGCTGGAAACACCGCAGCCGGAAGCTTTCCTCGTCGACCTGCAGCAGGGGATCCAGCTGTTTGAGCTGCGTATCCACGCCGCAGAGATGGGGCACCGCATGCCGCTGCGTCATGAGCTGCATCAGCTTATTCTGCGCGGCTATCAGGAACACGGGCTGGAGATGCCGTTCCCACCGTTCCAGGTGCGGATGGAAACCCTTGGCCGTAAAACGCCGGCCAGCAACGGGGCTCCGGTGGCAAGAACCTATAAATCGGGTGGCCTGTAAGCTGCTGGCCTGCCGCGCTGTGCGTCGGGGAACCGGCGTCAGCGGGTTGCTGATGCAGCCACGCCTGCAGGCTTTCAGCGCGTTATGCCGAAAAAAAAGGTCCCGTTCGGGACCTCTTGCAGCGAAGGGGCTGAGTAGCTGTCAGCAGCGATCCACCGTAAAGGCAATCACCTCGCTCAGCTGCTCGGCCTTTAACGCCAGCATGATAATACGGTCAACGCCCAGCGCCACGCCGGAACATTCCGGTAAACCGTGCGCCAGCGCATCCAGCAGATTGTTATCGATCGGCTGCTCCGGTAAACCTGCCGCCGCGCGCTTTTTATTATCCTGCATAAAACGCTGCCGCTGCTCGCGGCTGTCGGTCAGTTCGCGGAAGCCGTTCGCCAGCTCAATCCCCTTGAAGTAAACCTCAAAGCGTTCCGCCACGCGGTGATCTTCCGTGCTGATCTCCGCCAGCGAGGCCTGAGTTGCCGGGAAGTGGTAAACAAACGCCGGGCGGTCTTTGCCAATTTCCGGCTCCACGCCAAGCATAAACAGCAGCTGGAGCAGCGTATCGCGATCCTCTTCGCGGTTCGCCAGATCGCCCGCGCCGAGCTTTTCTGCCGCTTCACGCAGCTGAGCCTTGTCGGCAGACAGCGGATCGATCTCCAGATGGCGGATAAACGCCTGCTGATAAGAGAGGGTTTCCGCCGGCGCGCATTCCAGCACCTGCTGCAGCAGATCGTCCACCTCATTCATCAGGCGGTACATGTCGTAATGCGGGCGGTACCACTCCAGCATGGTGAATTCCGGGTTATGGTGGCGCCCCATCTCTTCATTGCGGAAGCTGCGGCACAGCTGATAAATCGGTCCGCTGCCCGCGGCCAGCAGCCGCTTCATATGGTATTCCGGGCTGGTCATCAGATAGAGGTCGATGCCTGCCGATGCGCCTGGCCCCACGAAACGCGTCTGGAAGGGGAACAGGTGGACGTCGGTGACCGTGGCCTGGCTCATCGCCGGGGTTTCCACTTCCAGCACGCCACGATCGGCAAAGAAACGCCGGATTTCAGCCATGATCGCCGCTCGTTTTAACAAATTAGCGATGGATGCACTCGGCTGCCAGCTGGCCGTTTCGCTCATCTTTTCTACTCCAAAGTCAGTCAGGGCAAGAAGTCTACCTGTCCCTGGCGTTCCGCACAATTCTGCACGGAATAAAACCGTTCCTCACCGCCAGAAACCCTTTGTACGCTTTTTCTACGCTACCCACCCAAATACCCGAACACATCAAGTCAGCGCATTTTTAGCCAAAGTATACTGGGCACAGACTGGCGGAAAAACTTCGCCAACCCTATGTAATTACTACATAAAGTTAAGCAGGGAGGAACATGTGCAAATCCTGACTGTCGACATAGTCATTGTGGGCGCGGGGGGGCAGGACTGCGTGCAGCCATTGCCGCCGCGGAAGCGAACCCACGGCTGAAGATAGCGCTGATTTCAAAGGTCTATCCGATGCGCAGCCACACCGTCGCGGCGGAGGGCGGTGCTGCCGCCGTCACCACCTCGCAGGACAGCTTCGAGTCTCACTTTCACGATACGGTTGCCGGTGGAGACTGGCTTTGCGAGCAGCCGGTGGTGGACTACTTCGTGGAGCACTGCCCGCAGGAGATGGCACAGCTGGAGCACTGGGGATGCCCGTGGAGCCGCCAGCCGGACGGTTCCGTCAGCGTGCGTCGCTTTGGCGGCATGAAAAATGAACGAACCTGGTTCGCCGCCGATAAAACCGGCTTCCACATGCTGCACACGCTGTTCCAGACCTCTCTGCAATATCCGCAAATCCAGCGCCTGGATGAATATTTTGTCCTCGATCTGCTGGTGGATGACGGTGTCGCCAGCGGCCTGGTGGCGCTCAGTATGATGGAGGGCACGCTGATTGAGGTACGTGCCCGCTCGGTGATCCTCGCCACCGGCGGCGCGGGGCGCGTTTATCGCTATAACACCAACGGCGGCATCGTCACCGGCGATGGCATGGCGATGGCCTTCCGCCACGGCGTGCCGCTGCGTGATATGGAGTTTGTGCAGTATCACCCGACCGGCCTTCCGGGGTCCGGGATCCTGATGACCGAAGGCTGTCGCGGTGAGGGCGGCATTCTGGTGAATAAAGACGGCTATCGCTATCTGCAGGATTACGGTATGGGGCCGGAAACGCCCGTCGGCCAGCCGAAAAACAAATATATGGAGCTGGGGCCGCGCGACAAAGTTTCTCAGGCGTTCTGGCACGAATGGCGCAAGGGCAACACCATTGCCACCGCGCGTGGTGATGTGGTGCATCTGGATTTACGCCACCTTGGCGCGAAGAAGCTGCATGAACGCCTGCCGTTTATCTGTGAACTCAGCAAAGCCTACGTCGGCGTCGATCCGGTTAATACTCCGATCCCCGTGCGCCCTACCGCCCATTACACCATGGGCGGCATCGAAACCAATACCCATTGTGAAACCCGAATCCAGGGTCTGTTTGCCGTCGGTGAATGTTCTTCCGTTGGTCTGCACGGCGCCAACCGCCTCGGCTCAAACTCACTGGCGGAGCTGGTGGTGTTCGGCCGCCTGGCAGGCGAGCAGGCCGCGCAGCGCTGCGCCCACCCGCATCCGGTCTCCTATAGCGCGATCGGCGCCCAGAGCAGCGATATCGAACGTCGCCTGCACGCGCTGGCCCACCAGACGGGCGGTGAGAATCTGGCGGCACTGCGCGATGAGATGGGCATGGCGATGGAAGAAGGCTGTGGTATTTACCGCACGCCGGACCTGATGCAGAAGACGATCGACAAGCTCGCCGAACTCAAGCAGCGGGTTGAAAACGTGGCGATTACCGACAGTTCGAGCGTCTTCAATACGCAACTGCTGTACACCCTCGAGCTGAAACACGGGCTGGACGTTGCGGAATGTATGGCCCATTCGGCGATACAGCGGAAAGAGTCGCGCGGGGCGCACCAGCGCCTGGATGAAGGTTGTACCGAGCGCAATGATGAAAAATATCTGCAGCACAGCCTGGCCTTCTTTAATCCCCAGGCCGCGCCCTCCATCAGCTGGGCTCCGGTAGCCATTACTCACCTGCCCCCGGCACAGCGCGTGTACGGTGCCGCATCGGAGGATAACAGCCAAAAGGAGCCCGTCAATGAGTGATAACGCCCTGCGTAAAATCGATATTCTGCGTTACAACCCCGAGAGCGATCGGCTGCCGCGCCACGAAATCTTCAGCGTCCCATGGGATGAACAAACCTCGCTGCTGGATGCGCTGGGCTATATCAAGGACAACCTCGCGTTCGATCTGTCTTACCGCTGGTCCTGTAGAATGGCCATCTGCGGCTCCTGCGGAATGATGGTCAACGGCATACCGAAACTCGCCTGCAAAATTTTCCTGCGCGACTATCCCCAGGGCATGAAGATTGAACCGCTGGCCAATTTCCCCATCGAACGCGATCTGATTGTGGACATGACCCACTTTATTGAAAGCCTGGAAGCGATCAAACCGTGGATCATCGGCAATACGGGCAGTGTCGCTCAGGGCGCAGGGCGCCAGACGCCGGCGCAAATGGCGAAATATCATCAGTTCTCCGGCTGCATCAACTGCGGCCTGTGCTATGCCGCCTGCCCGCAGTTTGGGCTGAATCCGGAATTTATCGGCCCTGCCGCTATTACCCTCGCCCATCGCTACAACCTGGACAGTCGGGATCGCGGTAAAGCACAGCGCATGCCGCAGTTAAACGGAGAGAACGGCGTCTGGAGCTGCACCTTCGTCGGCTTCTGTTCCGAAGTCTGCCCAAAACACGTTGATCCGGCGGCCGCCATTCAGCAGGGGAAAATAGAGAGCAGCCGGGACTTTCTTATCGCCACGCTGAAACCTCATTAAGGAAGACCGAAATGATGACAAAACGCAATCCTTACTGCCGCCCGGTGGAGTCCGGCTGGTGGCGCTCTCTGCCCTTCTACCGCTTCTATATGCTGCGCGAAAGTACGGCGATCCCCGCGCTGTGGTTCAGTCTGGAACTGATCTTCGGCCTGTTTGCCCTCAAGCATGGGCCAGAAAGCTGGGCAGGCTATGTCACCTTTTTGCAGCACCCCGTCACGTTATTGCTGAATGTGCTGGCGCTGGCCGCCGCGCTGCTGCACACCAAAACCTGGTTCGATCTGGCGCCCAAGGCGTCGATCATTATCGTTAAAGGGGAAAAGCTGCCGCCGGAACCGCTGATTAAAGGGTTATGGATCATAACGATCGTTCTCAGTCTTGCGGTCCTGGCCGCTGCGCTGTGGGCGTAAGGAGCACAAATGAAAGCAATACCGCAACGTTCTGATGAACCGATCTTCTGGGGGCTGTTTGGTGCGGGTGGCATGTGGACGGCGATGTTCAGCCCGGTGCTGATCCTGCTCGTCGGTCTGCTGTTGCCCGTCGGCTGGGCGCCGGAAGAAGCCTTCAGCTACACGCGAATAATGGGCTTCGCCACCTCTTTTGTCGGCCGTATCTTCCTGCTGCTGGCCATTATTCTGCCCCTGTGGTGCAGCATGCATCGCCTTCATCACGGACTGCACGATCTGAAAGTGCATATTCCCGGCAGCAAATGGCTGTGCTATGGCCTGGCGGCGATATTAAGCGTGGTGACGATAATTGGCGTGGTGACGCTGTAGCGCCGGCGGCTCAAGGGGATTTTACTATCGGGGGTGAGACGCTTTAACCGGTTGTCAGGCCAGTACAGTGTACCGGCCTGACACACTGATTACTGAGTACTTTTTTGAATTGCCTGACCGCCCGCTTCGACATCTTCGCCTACGCCGCGCGTAGTGTTACAGGCAGTCAAAACGGAAGAGAGGACCAGAACGGAAAGAATGGCTAAAATACTTTTCTTCATGGCAATTTCCTTTTAATCATTAATAAAGAACAGCGCTTTAAGCATAGCCGTAATTTATTCAATTGCTCTGAAGGCGATGATAAAAAGGAAAAACGTGCGGACAGGGGCCGGTTAACCGAACCCCTGTTAATTCAGGCTTACTTTACGCGTGAAACGTATTCGCCAGAACGGGTATCAACTTTAATCACTTCGCCAATCTGCACGAACAGAGGCACTTTCACTACCGCGCCGGTGCTCAGTGTCGCTGGCTTACCGCCGGTACCTGCGGTATCACCCTTCAGGCCTGGATCGGTGTCGGTGATTTCCAGCTCAACGAAGTTCGGTGGCAGTACCTGGATTGGTTTGCCATTCCACAGGGTCACGATACACTCTGCGTTGTCCAGCAGCCATTTAGCCGCATCACCCACGGTTTTTTCTTCAACAGGATGCTGTTCGAAGGTTTCAGGGTGCATGAAGTGGTAGAACTCACCGTCGTTGTACAGGTAGTTCAAGTTGGTATCAACCACGTCAGCGCCTTCCGCGGAGTCGGTAGACTTAAAGGTTTTCTCAACGCGGGTGCCGGTCAGCAGGCGACGCATTTTTACGCGTGCGAAAGCCTGGCCTTTGCCTGGTTTAACAAACTCGCTGGCTTCGACGGCATAAGGTTCGCCTTCGAACATGATTTTAAGACCGGGACGGAAATCGTTGCTAGAATAAGTCGCCATAAAGGCCCTCTACAATTTTATTACTGGTACTAAGCCAAAAAAATGGCACACATTGTAACCCTAAATACCCCTGCACGAGAAGAATGGTTGCATCAACTAGCCGATGTAATCACCGATCCCGATGAATTACTGCAACTTTTAGCGTTGCAGAATGACCCTGAACTGGCTTCAGGCCATGGTGCACGCCGACTTTTCGCACTGCGAGTGCCGCGGGCGTTTGCTGCGCGCATGCGCAGGGGCGATCCGCAGGATCCCCTGCTGCTGCAGGTGATCACCTCGCAGCAGGAGTTTGTTGATGCGCCAGGTTACAGTACCGATCCGCTGGATGAGCAGAGCAGCGTGGTGCCGGGTCTGTTACATAAATATCGAAATCGTGCGCTGTTGCTGGTTAAAGGCGGCTGCGCCGTTAACTGCCGCTATTGCTTCCGCCGCCATTTCCCTTATGAAGATAACCAGGGAAATAAGCGCAACTGGCAGCAGGCGCTAGAGTATATCCGAGAGCAGCCAGAACTGGATGAGATTATTTTCTCCGGCGGCGATCCTCTGATGGCAAAAGATCACGAACTGGACTGGCTGATCGGAGAACTGGAACGCATCCCGCATATTAAGCGCCTGCGTATCCACAGCCGCCTGCCCGTTGTGATCCCCCGACGTATTACCGAATCCCTGTGCCAGCGCCTGGCGCAATCGCGCCTGCAGACGCTGCTGGTTTGCCATATTAACCACGCGCAGGAAATTGACGATGATCTCCGTCACGGTATGCGCATGCTGAAGCGTGCCGGGGTAACCCTGCTCAATCAGAGCGTGCTGCTGCGCGGCGTCAATGATAATGCGGCAACGCTGGCGGCGCTGAGCAACGCGCTGTTCGATGCCGGTATTCTGCCCTATTACCTGCATGTGCTGGATAAGGTGCAGGGCGCCGCGCATTTTTACGTGGATGACGATCGGGCCCGCGCTATCGTGCGTGAGCTGCTGGGGATGGTTTCAGGCTATCTGGTGCCGACGCTGGCGCGCGAAATCGGTGGGGAGCCGAGCAAAACACCGCTCGATTTACAACTACGGCAGGAATAAGCCGAGACCGACGAGGCAGGCATTCGCCTCAGGCCTGAGAATAGTGGGTGGATGGCTATCCACCCCGCTCATTTTGCTGCCCTCAAGGGCACTTATAGACCTGGCCGCTCATTTTACTGTCGAGTGGTGCAAAGCTGGACCAGATGTTCTGCGTTGGGCTGGTTGCACCATAAATCACGTTACCGCCCATCTCAGCCGCACGGTTGCGCAGGTCATTTGCCGCACCGCGCAGAGAACTGCCTTCCCCGCCAGAACCTGAGAACCAGTTACTCTGCGAACCGGTCAAATTACCCAACAGCTGGCAGCTACTGGCCGGTTGCTGATCGGTAAAAGTGACGCGCTCGCCCGCAGAACTCAGCGTATTAGAAGTACTACAACCCGCCAACAGCAGCGCCGCGACGGAGAGTCCCAACAAGTTAATCCGCATTATAATCCTCATTTATTATCATCAGAGTCAGGCAGACATAAGGTGAGCCTTGGGCATCCTTTACCTGCGAAAACAGCATCATTCAGGCCACGATGTGCGCACCTACTTATACCCTTTTCGACGGCAAAAAAAAACAGCCATGAGGCACCAGTGCGCAGTGGATACCGGTAAGGGTTGTCAGGCGTGCGTGCATAAAAACGTCACACAAGGGTCACTACCTGCATATCCTTTATTAAAGTATACGAGAGAAATGGATTTTATAAGACCATGAATAGGCGACGCCTGCAGGGAAAGCCTGAAAAACAGCCCCCAAAATACAAAATAAAAATTCAATCAGTAAATATCCAAAAAATTCAACACGCAGCCTGTTTATAAATAAACCATTGTGTCGACAATAAAAGAGTTAACAACACCCGTTTAAAAAACACTTAATAGCAACAAAACCGATAATATTCATAAAAAATCAGAAGAACGCCTCGACTTAAAGCCAGAAAAAAAACCAAACAATTCCATCATTGCGACATTAAAAACCATTAAAGGTGTTTTTATTTTTTATAGATGACCTCCAGACGAAATACGGATACCATTTATCGCGTTATGAAAAAGAGTTCATAACAGTGAAGGATTGAATAAACAGCCTGTGAATTCAGCAGTGCGTTTATTCTTATAAATCTGTCCGGTAAAGGAATATACTAATGAAAAAGACGACAATTCTCGTTTCTCTTGTTGCAGCGATAGCAACCGTCAACGTAGCGACTGCGGCAAACTCAACGGCATCCATGAGTATTACAGGTAAAATTGTTCCCCCAACCTGCAATATCAGCTTCAATGGCGGAACCTCCTCATCACTGACAGTGGGTAAAATCAACCCCGCTCTCCTTTCAGAAGATAACTTCAGTGCATTACCTGCGTTGAACGCCAGTCTGTCGATTAGCTGCCCCACAGCAAGCGGCGTTGGCTTTAAAGCAAGAGATGTCGCAGAGGGCGCGGGCAAGACTGGCATTACGGGTATGGATATGAAAGAGGTGTTTAGCCTCGGCAAAACACCGAGCGGTGCCGCTATTGGCGGCTATACCGTCACAATGGAAAGCGGAACGATTGATAACTCAAAAATCACCAACTTCCTGAGCTCAGTTTCCGGCCAGTCCTGGGACGTCATGAATGCCGGAGCCGCCCTCGATCCCACCAGCAGCACCATGTATAGCTGGGCCAACTCTGGCCAGGTCCCACAGATGGGACGTCAGCACCAAATTAATCTGAAAATTCAGCCTTTCATCAATGCAACGAAGCAGTTGAGCACCGGCGACGCTATCGAACTGAATGGCCAGGCGACCTACGATCTTGTCTATCTGTAATTGCGCCTTTTTTTGAATATCCATTCGGGGAACCCACGGGTTCCCCTCTTTATTATCACCAGAGGCATTATGAACTTCCGAATTTATATTCAGCCTGTCTTTTCTTTGATGCTTTTCTCAACGGCGTTGCCTTCAGCTGCAATTATGAAGCCTGAATCATCAATGTTATTTATTAAAGAAGCGGAAGGTGGCGGAAGTATGAACGTTCAGAACCAGGAGGATCGTGAAGCATTGCTCTACGTTAAAATCCTGAATTTACCTGACGATCCTCAGCCAAAGCTTTTCGCCACTCAACCGGTTACGCGCGTAGGAGCACATAAAACTCAGCGCGTACGCTTCATTCTTGTCAGCGAGCGCCCCCTGCAGCAGGAACACCTGAAGCGGGTGGTATTCGAAGGGATCCATCCTAAAAAAGAGGGCGATGAAAACACCATCGATTTGAACATTCGCCACAATATCCCGGTTATTATTCACCCCAAAGGTCTGCCCATTATTGCCGACCCGTGGAAAGAGCTCGTCTGGTCATTACAGGGGAAAACGCTGACCGTTAACAATCCGGGAAAATACGTCGTCAGGCTGGCACAGGAGATCACGCTATTACCTTCGAATAAAACGGCGCTGCTGGATAAGGCCTACATCCTGCCGGGGCAGTCTTTAAAAGTGCAGGTAAAAACGCCTGAGATCCTGGCCTCGACACAGAAAGTCAGCATTGAAACCCTGTCAAAATATGGTTACGAGACCGGGATGGTAGAAATGGATATCACTCACTAAGCGTGACGAGGAAAGGGATTTTGGCCGCACAAAACGCCCAGGATGGCGTGTTAAAAAAATCTGGAATTCTGACCAGTACGTTACTCCTTGTGATTGTGTTCAATTACGCCAAACCGGCGGAAGCCAGCAGCCAGAAAGAGAGCACTGATGAAAACTGGGACATGGTGGCGCTTAAGCGCCGCGGTATCATCTCTGAAAACATGGATACCCTTGATGAATTAAATGCCATACCAAAAGGTCTGAATCTGGTTGATATCACTCTGAACGGTAACTTTGTTGGGTCGTTTCAGATTCAGGCTAATGACCAGGGCACGGTATGCTTTACTCCCGAGATGTTTGAATCCCTCGGCTTAATCCCACCCGAAGTCATCAGTGCAGCAGATTGCTACGACTGGATTGGTGAGCACCCCGACGCCAGCATCGCCTGGCAGCCTGAGACACAGACGCTGAGTATTGTGGTGCCGCCACAGTGGCTGCAACAAGACGATCTGGCGGCAGAATCCGGCGGTACGGCTGCACACGTTAACTATAACTCTTTCACCAACGTGAATACGTTTAAAGATGGAACTCAGCGCTACAGTTGGTTATCGCTTAACAGCGGCATCAATGTGTCCAACTGGCTACTGCGCAGCCAGCAAAATATTCAGGACGAACATGGGAAAATCACTGCCGCGGTTAACTCAACCTATCTGGAGCATTATTTCGGCAGCCTGAATCGCATCGTACAGGCAGGTGAGATTAATGCGCAAAACACGCTTTTTTCCATCGGCTTACTTAAAGGGGTGCAGCTATTTCCTGACGGCATGCACTCGGATCGGGCTGACGCCAGCGGAGTAGAGATTGACGGCATCGCAAACACGCCTCAGGCACGCGTCGAAGTTCGTCAATACGATCGGCTGATTTATAGCACCTTAGTACCTGCCGGGCCGTTTCATCTGACCAACATCCCCGTGCAAAATGTTAATGCAGAACTTCAGGTCACGGTGGTTGAAACCCAGGGCGAAACCCACCAGTTTGTTGTTCCCGTCACGCAGCTTGCGGCGGCATCACAACCGGCACCGCAGGGATACAGCGTGGCGATGGGGAAACTGAAAAACTATTCTGACAGCGGCAATGTTCCGGCATTACTGACGATGAACCATAACTGGCGCCTGCTAAATCGCTGGTCGTTACGTTCCGGGGTACTGTTTAGCGACAACTATCAGTCCGTGGCCGCTTCGGTAAGCGGTAGCCCTGAATCAATGACGGGTCAGTCATTCCACCTGCAGGCGCTGCTGGTGCAGAATCGCTATCAGCATAATCAAAGCGTCCAGCTGCGTGCTTACAGCAATCACGATCTGGGCAATAATCTGTCATTGTCTTTGGGCGTAAACAAGAATACCGCAGGCTTTTTAACGTTAGTAGAAGCCGCAAGCCACACCAGAAGCCGTAAGCATGACTACTACAGCAGGGATAATCTGGAAGTCAGCGTGGGCCTTGGCTGGACGACAGACTGGCTTGGAACGCTGTCGGTCAATCACACTCGGTCAACAACGTATTCCGATGAAGGGACCTGGCGTTATTACATGATCAACTGGAATCGACGTTTCAGTCATGGGCTACTTCTGACGGCCAGTGCCGCTCACGGCAGCGGGGGCACAAGGAACAATAACAGCGTGAACATTAATTTTAGCTGGCCGCTGGGTGAGAAACGCTTCCGCCATTACTATCGCGCCTACGATCGGCGACGCCTGCCAGGCACCAGCGTCAGCATGCCGTTGAACAGCCAGAGTGAATTGCAGCTTGCCGTAGAAGAAGAACAGAGCGAACGTAACCGGTCTCTGCAGGCTTCACTTTCCAACGATTTACGCTATACCAATGTGAATCTTAATCTGCTGGTGGATAACAAGCACTATCGCAACTACAGCGTCAGCACCAGCGGAAGCGTGGTCGCCCACAAACGGGGCATCACCTTCAGTAACAATCCCGTCCAGAGCACCTACGGCCTGATCAAACTCAGCGATCCGCTTGCAGGTATCCCCGTTAACACTCCGGGGGGAACCGCCTGGACAGACTGGCGCGGAATGGCAGTGATCCCCTCGCTGGCAGCCTGGCACGATAACGCCATTGATATTGATGTCGAACGGCTTCCGAAAAATGCGGATGTCTCAAACGGGCACCGCACCCTTCGCCCCGCATACGGTACGGTCAAAACCGTTAATGTCGCCATGCTGACAGGCACGCGGTTGTTAATGACGATCTCGTTGGCCGACGGCCGGCTGTTGCCAAAAGGCAGTACCGTCTGGGACGATCGGAAAATTGTCGCTGAGGCAGTCGATGATGGCGTGGTGTTTATAGAGAATGCGGCAAACGAGGGGCAGTTACATGTCAAAGTTAATCACTCGACCGAGCAGTGTGACATCCGATACCGGTTGCCGCCCGACGACGACCCGGAGAGCCTGTATCAACAACTCGCGCTCACCTGTGAGTAACCCTGAACCGATCGTACAAAGTAAAACGCCCGGTAAGGCGAACCTTACCGGGCGTGGCTACTTTCCCGCCTGCGGCGGTCAAGTGGGGGAGGAATTACATCATTCCGCCCATACCACCCATGCCGCCCATGCCGCCAGCACCGCCTAAATCAGGCGCGTCGCCTTTTGGCAGGTCGGTCACCATGCATTCGGTGGTGATCATCAGGCCAGCAACAGATGCCGCGTACTGCAGAGCAGAACGGGTCACTTTAGTTGGGTCCAGGATACCGAAGTCGATCATATCGCCGTATTCTTCAGTCTGTGCGTTGTAGCCGTAGTTACCTTCACCCGCTTTCACGGCGTTGGTCACGACAGACGGCTCTTCACCGGCGTTGGCAACGATCTGACGCAGAGGTGATTCCATTGCGCGCAGCGCAACTTTAATACCCACGTTCTGGTCTTCGTTCTGGCCACGCAGTTCCAGCAGCTTAGAAGCCACGCGAACCAGCGCCACACCACCACCGGCAACCACGCCTTCTTCTACCGCAGCACGGGTCGCGTGCAGGGCATCTTCAACGCGTGCTTTCTTCTCTTTCATTTCAACTTCAGTTGCTGCGCCCACTTTCAGTACGGCTACGCCGCCTGCCAGTTTCGCTACGCGCTCCTGCAGTTTTTCACGATCGTAGTCAGAAGTGGCTTCTTCAATCTGCTGACGGATCTGAGCAACACGGCCAGAGATGGCTGCTTCGTCACCGGTACCATCGATGATGGTGCTGGTGTCTTTGTTGATCACAACGCGCTTAGCCTGACCCAGATCTTCCAGGGTGGCTTTTTCCAGTTCCATACCGATCTCTTCAGAGATCACGGTACCACCGGTCAGCACAGCGATGTCCTGCAGCATAGCTTTACGACGGTCGCCGAAGCCAGGTGCTTTAACCGCAGCCACTTTCACGATGCCGCGCATGGTGTTAACCACCAGCGTTGCCAGCGCTTCGCCTTCAACATCTTCCGCCACGATCAGCAGTGGTTTACCGGCTTTCGCTACGGCTTCCAGTACTGGCAGCAGCTCACGGATGTTAGAGATTTTTTTGTCAGCCAGCAGGATGAATGGAGATTCCAGCTCGATGGCGCCAGTTTCTGGCTTGTTGATGAAGTAAGGAGACAGGTAGCCGCGATCGAACTGCATACCTTCAACCACGTCCAGCTCGTCCTGCAGGCCGGTGCCTTCTTCAACGGTGATAACGCCTTCTTTACCGACTTTTTCCATCGCCTGAGCGATCAGTTCGCCCACGGTTTCGTCGGAGTTGGCAGAAATCGTACCAACCTGAGCGATCGCTTTAGAATCAGAGCAAGGAACGGACAGTTTTTTCAGTTCTTCAACGGCTGCAATAACGGCTTTGTCGATGCCGCGCTTCAGGTCCATTGGGTTCATGCCAGCGGCAACTGCGCGCAGGCCTTCAGTGATGATGGACTGAGCCAGTACGGTTGCAGTCGTGGTACCGTCGCCCGCAGCATCGTTAGCTTTAGAAGCCACTTCTTTCACCATCTGAGCGCCCATGTTCTCGAACTTGTCTTCCAGTTCGATCTCACGCGCAACGGACACGCCGTCTTTGGTGATGGTCGGTGCACCAAAAGATTTATCCAGAACCACGTTACGGCCTTTCGGGCCCAGGGTAACTTTTACTGCATCTGCCAGTACGTTCACACCGCGCAGCATTTTTACGCGAGCGTCATTACCGAATTTTACGTCTTTAGCTGCCATTTTATAATTTCCCTTAAATTCGTTACGTTCAGTGAGTTTCGCGTAAATTACGCTTCAACAATCGCCAGGATGTCGTTTTCAGAGATGATCAGCACTTCTTCATTGTCGATCTTCTCGGTTTTCGCGCCGTAGCCTTCGTTGAAAATCACCACGTCACCAACTTTCACGTCCAGCGGCTTCACTTCGCCACTTTCCAGGATACGACCGTTACCTACAGCCAGCACTTCGCCACGGGTCGATTTGCCCGCTGCGGAACCGGTCAGCACGATGCCGCCTGCAGATTTAGATTCAACTTCTTTACGCTTAACAATCACACGGTCGTGCAGTGGACGAATTTTCATTGATAGCTCTCCTTTGAGAAGTCCAATCAGTCTTTTGGGATGAATGCCGGGCTTCGCTCGAAGCTGGCCTCGTGACGGAAGAGATAAGGACGGAACAACCCCCTTTCAAGGGCTAGAAAATATTTTTTTTGCTTGTGCTTCCGTTCGCCCATTTTTTAAACACCGTAAACCATAAAAAACGGCGCGAACATCCGTCCGCGCCGTTGGGTAGGGTTATGCCAGTCGACTAACGTTTATCATCACGGTCGTCATGTTCAATCAGCTGACTTTCTTTACGCTCATACTCGCCGTCGACGGTAAACCCCGCCCCGGTACCGGGACGCGCGCCGCCCCAGACGCGCAGATGCGGCATCAGTTTCAGCGTCAGATGCTTCTGCACCGGCGGCAGTAACAGCAGCAGGCCAATGAAGTCGGTGAAAAAGCCCGGGATCAGCAGCAGGAAGCCCGCCAGAATCAGTGAAACGCTCTTCACCATTTCGGCAGCAGGGCTTTCACCCGCGTTAAGTTTTTGCTGCATCAGCATAAAATTCTTCATCCCCTGGTTTTTCACCAGCGAGATACCAATGCAGGAGGTAAAAATCACCAGCAGCATGGTGAACAAGACCCCAAGCACGTGAGCGACCTGAATAAAGAGCGAAATCTCGATCCAGACCAGCACAAAAACCACTAAGAACGGTAACCAACGCACCGTATTCTCCTCTGTCAGTGGCCGTCCCGCTGATGGCAGGACGGCAGAAAATGGCGATCCTGAGGACCGATATTATAGAAGATGGGAGCGGCATACCCCGTTTTCAACTATAAATGTGGAAATTCGTCCCCCCACATCTTTTGCCGCGGCGATCACATATTATTGAAGATGTTTGAAATGGCACACGCTTTAAGTGATCTGGATTACGTCTTTTAACTGGTAACAGAATATGATCGTGCCTGAGCGGTCACGAACGGATAAAATACGGCTCAGGGCGTTTAACGCCACGATAATCCCCGGTGACCTGATTCCGAGCTGGTTATTGTTGCTGAAATTCGTTGTACACGGACCGTGCGCAGGATCTACTCCGTGCTGACGAAACGATCGGTACCGGTTGCCAGAGAAGGCAGGCGCTTAAATTGTGAAGATTTCCCGGCAGTTCTAACAAGAAGGTTCTCATGGCTAATAACATTCGTATCGAAGAAGATCTGTTAGGTATACGTGAAGTTCCGGCGGATGCTTACTACGGTGTTCATACTCTGCGTGCGATTGAAAACTTCTACATCAGTAACAGTAAAATCAGCGACATTCCCGAATTTGTCCGCGGCATGGTGATGGTGAAAAAAGCCGCCGCGCTGGCCAACAAAGAGCTGCAAACTATCCCACGCAACGTCGCCAATGCGATCGTCAGCGCCTGTGATGAAGTGCTGAACAACGGCAAATGTATGGATCAGTTCCCCATCGACGTGTATCAGGGCGGCGCGGGAACCTCGGTCAACATGAACACCAATGAGGTGCTGGCCAATATCGGCCTTGAGCTGATGGGCCACCAGAAAGGCGAGTATCAGTACCTCAACCCAAACGATCACGTTAATAAATGCCAGTCCACCAACGATGCCTATCCCACCGGTTTCCGCATCGCGGTATACAGCTCGATCCTCAAGCTGCTTGATGCCATTGCCCAGCTTAGCGAAGGCTTCCAGCGTAAAGCCGTCGAATTCCAGACCATCCTGAAAATGGGTCGTACCCAGCTGCAGGACGCCGTGCCGATGACCCTCGGCCAGGAGTTCCATGCCTTTAACGTGCTGCTGAACGAAGAGATTAAAAGCATTCTGCGCACCGCTGAACTGCTGCTGGAAGTGAACCTTGGCGCGACCGCCATCGGTACCCGACTGAATACGCCGGACGGCTACCAGCAGCTGGCGGTGCAGAAACTGGCTGAAGTCAGCGGGCTGCCGTGCGTACCGGCGGAAGACCTGATTGAAGCGACCTCCGACTGCGGTGCCTACGTCATGGTCCACAGCTCGCTGAAGCGCCTGGCGGTGAAGCTGTCGAAAATCTGTAACGACCTGCGCCTGCTCTCTTCCGGACCGCGCGCCGGCCTGAACGAGATTAACCTGCCGGAGCTGCAGGCAGGCTCTTCCATCATGCCGGCCAAGGTCAATCCGGTGGTGCCGGAAGTGGTCAATCAGGTCTGTTTCAAGGTGATTGGTAACGACATTACCGTGACCATGGCCTCCGAGGCGGGTCAGCTACAGCTGAACGTGATGGAGCCGGTGATTGGCCAGGCGCTGTTTGAGTCCGTCCATATTCTGACTAACGCCTGCTACAACCTGCTGGAAAAATGCGTCGACGGCATCACCGCCAACAAAGCGGTATGCGAAGCCTACGTGTTTAATTCCATCGGTATCGTCACCTACCTCAACCCGTATATCGGCCACCACAACGGCGATATCGTCGGTAAGATCTGTGCCGAAACCGGTAAAAGCGTGCGTGAAGTGGTGCTGGAGCGCGGACTGCTGACCGAAAGCGAGCTGGATGACATTTTCTCGACCCAGAACCTGATGTTCCCGGTTTACAAAGCAAAACGCTACACCGATGAAAACTAAAAATAAGCGATTTACCCAATAGCCCTTTTAAGGCACGTCAGTTCAGCGAACGACGTGCCTTTTTACTTTCCACGGTCTACAAATCATTAACAACTTATTATCAGTAATTTAAGGAGCACATAGATGTTGCTACCCGAGCTTGTCGTTGTCCTGCTGGCTATCTACCTGGGTGCCCGTCTGGGGGGGATTGGGATTGGTTTTGCCGGTGGTTTAGGCGTGCTGGTGCTTACCCTGGGGTTCCAGATAAAGCCCGGAGCCATACCCTTTGACGTCATTGAAATCATCATGGGGGTGATTGCCGCCATTGCCGCGATGCAGATCGCCGGCGGGATGGATTACCTGGTCAACCTGGCCGAGCGGCTGCTGCGTAAGCACCCGCGCTATATTACCTTTCTGGCACCGCTGGTCACCTACGGTATGACGCTGCTGGCGGGGACCGGCCATACCGCCTTCTCCACCCTGCCGGTGATTGCCGAAGTGGCTAAAGAGCAGGGCGTGCGCCCTTCCCGCCCGCTGTCGATCGCCGTGGTGGCCTCACAGATTGCCATTACCGCCTCACCGATTTCCGCCGCTGTCGTGTTTCTGGCCGCGCTGCTGGAGCCGAAAGGCGTCAGCTATCTTGGGCTGCTGGCGGTGGCCATCCCCTCAACGATGGCCGCTATTTTTGTCGCAGCGCTGGTGACCAACTTCCTTGGTAAAGAGCTGAAAGACGATCCGGTGTACCAGGCCCGGCTGGCGAAAGGCGAGGTGACGCTGCGCGGCGCCAGCGAATTTAAAGAGAAACCCGGCGCGAAGCTGTCCGTGCTGCTGTTTTTAATCGGCATCGTGGCGGTGGTGTTTTACGCCACGGCCATCAGCGACGCCGTCGGTCTGATCCAGAACCCGGTCCTGCCGCGTAACGAAGCAATCGTCGTATTTATGCTGACCGTCGCCACGCTGATCTGCCTGGTCTGTAAGGTGGATACCGGTGAGATCCTCAGCGCCAGCACCTTCAAGTCCGGTATGAGCGCCTGCGTCTGCGTGATGGGCGTTGCCTGGCTGGGGGATACGTTTGTCAAAGCGCATATCGGCGATATTCAGACCGTTGCCGGCGAGCTGCTGGACAGCTATCCGTGGATGCTGGCTATCGTCCTGTTCTTCGCCTCAACGCTGCTCTATTCCCAGGCCGCCACCACCAAAGCGCTGATGCCTGCCGCACTGTTGCTCGGCGTGTCGCCGGTCACGGCGGTGGCCTCTTTCGCGGCGGTATCGGCGCTGTTTGTGCTGCCGACTTACCCGACGCTGCTTGCCGCCGTTGAGATGGACGATACCGGCTCCACGCGTATTGGCCGCTTCGTCTTCAACCACTCATTCCTGATCCCCGGCACCCTGGCGATTATTCTCTCCGTGGTCTTCGGCTTCCTGATTGGGCATTTAGTGCTGTAGCCCTGGCTGCTGCGGGCCGAACGCCATCGTGCGCGGCCCGCGCACCACCATCGACATCATCCTGAAAAAGCCATCCCCGTATTGCCATGCTATTATCTGCGTTTGCCGTACAAGGAATAGCCGACAGCGCCGCTTTCCGGCCTGTTTCAGCCCCGAATGGAGAGAGCAAACGCCCGTTATGATCCCACGAATTTTGACTTCTTTTTTACTGCTGCTGTGTACCCTGTTCAGCATCAGTTCCAGCGCATCGCTTTTCGGCCAGGGCAGTAACGGCCAGTTTGTGCCGGTTAATCAGGCTTTTGCTTTTGACTTCAGTCAGCAGGAAAACCAGCTCACTTTGAGCTGGCAGATTAAGCCTGGCTACTACCTTTATCGTCAGCAGATCCATATCAACGTGCAGAACGCCACGCTGGCACCGTGGGCGCTGCCCGCCGGCAAGCCGCATGAGGATGAGTTCTACGGCAAAACCGAAATCTATCCGGAAAACCTCACGCTGCCGTTCACCATTCAGCAGGCGGGTAGCGGAGCGCAGCTTACCGTCACCTATCAGGGCTGCGCCGCCGTCGGATTCTGCTATCCGCCGGAAACCCGCAGCGTGCCGCTGAGCGCAGTCTTCGGGCAGGAACCCTCGTCCGTACCGGGCGACTCCGTCACGACGGCACCGGCTGAAGCTTCACCTTCCGCAGCCAGTACCCCACCCGTTGCAGAAGCTTCACCTCTCGCAGCCCGTTCTCCGTCCGCTATTGAAGCGCCACCTGCCGCAGCCGGTAACCCCTCCGCGGTTGAAAAGCCGCCGGCCGCCTCCAGCACGCCGTCTGAGGAGCCCTCCTCGCTGCCGTTCTCCCCGCTTTGGGCGCTGCTGATCGGCATCGGCGTCGCTTTTACCCCCTGCGTGCTGCCGATGTACCCGCTGATTTCCGGGATTATTCTCGGCGGCAGCCGTAAATTCAGCCTGGGCCGCCTGTTTATGCTGGCGATGATCTACGTTCAGGGCATGGCGCTGACCTATACGGTGATGGGCATTATCGTGGCGGCAGCCGGTCTGCGTTTCCAGGCCGCACTGCAGGCCCCTGCCGTACTGATCGGCCTGTCGGTGCTATTTATCGTGCTCGCCCTGTCGATGTTCGGTCTGTTTACCCTTCAGCTGCCTTCCGCGCTGCAAACCCGCCTGACCCTGTGGAGCAATCGCCAGCAGGGCGGCTCGCTGCCCGGCGTGTTCCTGATGGGCGCCCTGGCCGGATTAATCTGTTCCCCCTGCACCACCGCACCGCTGAGCGCCATCCTGCTGTACATCGCCCAGAGCGGCAATATGCTGGCGGGCGCCGGGACGCTCTATCTCTATGCGCTGGGGATGGGCCTGCCGCTGATCGCCATTACGCTGTTTGGCAACCGTCTGCTGCCGAAGAGCGGCCCATGGATGCAAACGGTCAAAGAGGGCTTCGGCTTCGTGATCCTTGCCCTGCCGGTTTTCCTGCTGGAGCGGGTGGTCGGGGACGTCTGGGGGCTACGGTTGTGGAGCCTGCTGGGCGTCGCCTTCTTTGGCTGGGCGTTTATCAGCAGCCTGAAGAGCCAGCGCGGCTGGCTGCGTGTGGTACAGGTGACGCTGCTGGCGGCGATGCTGATTGCCGCCCGCCCGCTGCAGGACTGGGCGTTTGGCACGCCGGCCAGCGCAGTGGCAGATGCACACCTTAACTTCCAGCGCATCAGCAGCGCGGCGCAGCTCGACCAGCAGCTACAGGCCAGCGGTGGCAAAATCACCATGCTCGACCTCTACGCGGACTGGTGCGTGGCATGCAAAGAGTTTGAGAAATACACCTTCAGCGACAGGCAGGTACAGTCGGTGCTGAACAGCATTCAGCTATTGCAGGCGGACGTCACCGCCAACAGCACCACGGACAGCGCCTTACTGCAGCATTTACAGGTGCTGGGGCTGCCGACTATTCTGTTTTTCGATGCCGGCGGTCACGAGATCCCCGGTTCGCGCGTAACCGGGTTTATGAAGCCGGATGATTTTCTTAAACATTTGCAGAAAGTGTCACCATAAACAACACTAAGGTCTTAAAACGCATCCCTGACCCCGTCAGTGCGGAACAGAAAAGGAGAGCCCATTGCAGCGTGAACAAGTACTCGAGCATGCCCTGAATATCCTCGAGAGAGACGGACTCGCGGCCACCACCTCCCTGACGATGCTGGTAGGCGAGCTGGACTGTTCGGAAGAAGAGATCCGGCGCTTCTGGCCCGATCGCGAAGCGTTACTTTATGACGCCCTGCGCTACCACGGCGATCAAATCGATGTCTGGCGACGCAAGCTGCTGCTGGATGACAGCCTCAGCGCCGGGCAAAAACTGCTGGCGCGCTACCAGGTTCTGGAAGACGCGGTAAAAAATCAGCGCTATCCCGGCTGCCTGTTTATCGCCGCCTGCAGTTTTTATCCTCATGCCGACCATCCGATCCATCAGCTTGCTGAACAGCAGAAGAAAGCGTCGTGGCAGTATACCCACGAGCTGCTGGCTACGCTGGAGGCGGATAACGTCGCCCTGGTCGCTCATCAGATGGAGTTAATTCTGGAGGGCTGCCTGTCTCGTCTGCTGGTTAAACGTAAGGTGCAGGAAGTTGAAATCGCCCGCAGGCTGGCGGAGGACGTACTCGCTATTGCCATGTGCCGCAAAAACGGCGCGCTGTCCTGAACACCTTTTGCGCCATCAGAGCAAAAAGCAGGCAGTCAGCGGGGATTCAGGTATTTTTTATGACAAAGCCGTTGACGTCGAACGGCCATTACGGTTTAATGCGCCCCGTTGCCCGAATAGCTCAGTCGGTAGAGCAGGGGATTGAAAATCCCCGTGTCCCTGGTTCGATTCCGGGTTCGGGCACCAAAATTAAAGAACCCGCCTCACGGCGGGTTTTTGCTTTCTGGGACTCCGGTAGATTTCTTTTGTCTTAGCCACATACCGCGACTTTGCTACTTCCATCCAGCCTGAGCATTTCTCTCACACAGTTACCCGCCTTTCGGGCCGCTGTGACGTTGCCTGCCACACCTCAAATTGCCCATACACCCTAAGTTACGGCCTCCCGGGCTACCATCCTGAAAGTGCTTTGACACATTCCCTGCACGTCAAGAAAACGATGAACCCACAGCCAAAAGCGGGCGCTGCTACGGTGGTGTGAATCTGCTGCGCAGCGGTAAGCGTTGTCGGCGCTTTGGACTATTTGCGCGCTTCTTTCAGGTCGAAGCGCACCGGGAGGCTGATGCTGACCTCGGCCATGCCTGCGGCCATCTCCGGCGGCGGCGGCGGCACCGGCGACGCGCGCAGCGGTAATTCGGTGGTTTCCCGATCCAGCGAGCTGACGCCGCTTGAGTGCAGCAGCTTCACCGCCAGCACCCTGCCCTGACGGTCGAGGGTAATGCTAATCTGCGCTACGCCCTGCCGCTGCTGGCGCAGCGCGATCGCCGGGTAGCGCTTGTAGCGGCTGAGATGCGCCAGCAGTTCGCCGCTCCACGCCGAGGCGTTGCGGCTGGGCTGGGCTGCGGCCTGGTTACGCGGGGCGGCAACGGTTTTTCCCGCCATCGGTGGCGGTGCGCTGGTATCCGGCGCGGCCGCCGCGCGGGAGGGCGGGTTCGGCAGCGCCTTTTCCACCGGACGCTTCGGGGGTTTCTGCTTCTCCACCGGAGTTTTGTCAGGCTGTGCGGCGGCGGTCGTACGGTGAATCAGGGCGTCGGGCGCCTCCGTCAGCTGCGGCGCGGTCTGCCGGGTTGGCTCGGCCTGCGCGGCGATCGCCTGCACCTGGCGCACGCCGGTCGGCCTTTTCTCGCTGTCCGGCACCGACTCGGCCTGCTCGGCGACCGCCAGCAGCAGCATCGGCTGTGCGGCGGGCAGCGGCGGCGGGGGCGCCGCACGGTAGCTCAACCACAGCAGCAGCGCGCCGTGCAGCGCCAGGGTAAGCAGGCCGGCCGCGGCCCGGCGGCGCTGCTGCCGCGAGGCGGGAAACGGGCTGGAGGGAAGGACGGAGTAAGCGATCATAAGCAGCGGTACCCGGATTGGCCGTGAAAGGTGCCCGATATGCCGGAGAACAATCGGGGGATTACCCTGAGGTCACCCGAGCGGAGAGAAACGGGCAGAACCGCGCTGAATTATGGGGTTATTTATCTTAAATTCTCTTTATTGTAGTTTTATATTCTTCCATAAATATTAACACCACTTTTTTTGAGCGTATTCTTCTGTTGATGGCCGGCTACGAGATGCTGATGAAGTATTTCGACAGCGAGCTGACCTGAACCGGCAGCGTGCCGGGCAGCGAGGCGATAATCCGATCGGTGTCAGCGAGCGGGAAGGCGCCCGACAGCCGCAGGCCGGCGACCTGCCGATCGCAGCGGATTACGCCGCGCCGGTAGCGCGCCAGCTCGGCGAGAAAGTCATCCAGCCGCATATTGTCGGCGTACAGCATTCCCTGCTGCCAGCCGGGTTCCCCGCTCACCCTGCCCGCTTCGCGGAAACCGCTGAGATTCAACCGGCCGCTGTAGCCCGCGTTGAGGGTGGAGCGCCGGCCATCCAGAGGCGTGACGCTGAGCTGGCCGTGATAGACCGCAAGCTCGCTATAGTCGTCGCGCAGCCGCAGGCTGAAGCGGCCGTTGTGCGCCTGCACGCTGCCCTGCGGCAGCGACAGCTGCAGCGGCATGCCCCTGCGCGGTGAGGCGACCAGTATTTCGCCCTGCAGCAGGCGCAGCTGCGGCAGGCTGACGTTCACCGCGGTCTGCGTGTTCAGCAGCAGATCGGTGCCGTCGCTCAGCATGACCCGCCGCTGCTCGCCGATCGCCGTGCGGTAGTCGGCCTGCCACGATCGCCAGGGCATCGTCCCGGCACCGACCGCGCCGATCAAACCGATGCCGGCCGCGCAGCGCAGCAGCCGACGGCGCTGCGGGTTAGCGACCGTCGACAGGCTGCGGTGCGCCGCCTCGCCGTTCAGCAGCGAGAACTGCGAGGAGAAGCGGCTGATATGCTGCCAGGCCCGCGCGTTTTCCGGGCTGGCCGCCAGCCAGCGCTGCCAGCCGTCCTTATCCTTACCGTCCGCCTCTTCCGACATCAGCTGCGTCAGCCACGCCACCGCCTCGCGTGCGCTCTGCGGGTCAATCTCTTCAGCCATCGCGCCCCCCTCCGCCGTCATCACGCCGACAGCGCAAAGAAGCAGTGCAGATTGGCGCGCTGCAGGTACTGTTTCACCGAGCTGCTTGATACGCGCAGGCGTTCGGCAATATCGCCGTAGCGCATGCCCTGCAGGTGCGCCAGCAGGAACGCTTCGCGCACGTGCGGCGGCAGCCCGTCCAGCGCGCGGTCGAGCTGCTCCAGCATTTCAATCGCCTGCTGGCGCACTTCCGGCGAGGGGATCGCCTCTTCCGGCAGCTCGGCGAGCGCCTGCAGGTAGTGATCTTCAATCTTTTTACGCCGGTAGAAGTTGGCGACCAGGCGACGTGCCACCGTAGCCAGGAACGGGCGCGGCTCGCGGATAGTCAACAGCTGCGGGCTGAGCAGGATGCCGATAAAGGTATCCTGCGCCAGATCTTCCGCATGGGACGGGCAGCTAACCCTGTTGCGCAGCCAGCTGCACAGCCAGCTGTGATGCTCAAGGTAGAGCTGTTCGGCAAAACCGTGGGACGCTGCGGTCTGTTTCCTCGCCATGCAAAACACCCGATAGTAATGATAGTGAAAATAACAATCATTATTATTTAGATAATGTAAATGGCGTGTCAAGTTATTGCTGAATTTTAACGCGCTTTACCCCGGTATGCGGCAGCGCGTGCGGTTCGGGGGCCGCTGTGGCCCCCGCTGGGAGGAAGGTTTAGAAACGCTGGCTGACGCTAAACTTGAAATTGCGGCCGACGCCGGAAACCGATTCGCCGAGGTACGGATAGTAGTTGTGGTTCAGCAGGTTATCGACGGTGACCCGCGCCTCAAGACCGCGCCAGAAGTTTGGCTCCCACGAAGCGAACAGGCCGTACAGCGCGTAGCCGGAGGTTTTCGGCAGCGCCCAGACCGCCGCCTGGGGATCGCCATCCACCGGCGAGCGGTCCTGCTTGCGCACGAAGTCGCCGGTTACGCCGAAGGCCAGATTCGCCTGCGGCACTTTCAGGCCAAGCATCGCATGCGCGGTCGTCGGCGGGATTTCGGCGATCCATGTTTCATTGCCCCACGGGTCGCGCGGTGAGCCGTCGCGCTTACCGCGAATCGATGACAGCGACAGGCTGCCGAACACGCTTTCGCTGTCGTAGAACGACTCAACCTCGAACCCTTCAATGGTGTAGCCCGGCAGGTTGCGGTAGTTGGAGAGCGGCTGGCCGCAGCTGCCCTCTTCGCACAGCACGCCGCGACGGTAGAAGATCTCGTTCTTTCCGCGGTTGCGGAACAGGGTGGTGCGGATCTGCAGGCTGTCCTTGTCCAGCAGCAGGTCGTTGAAGTCCAGCACCGCGCCCAGCCGGATGCCGGTAATGCGCTCCACCTGCAGATTGCGGCTGGTGCCCGGCACGCTGGAAGCGGCGGACTGCACTTCGTACTGCTCGTCGATCACCGGCGCGCGCCAGGTGCGGCTGACGTCGGCAAACAGTGAGACGTTACGCGTCGCCTTCCAGATGGTGCCGAGGTGCGGCGACCAGCCGGTGTAGGTCACACTGCTGTAGTCGTGGCCGGCCAGCGGATCGCTGTCGTTATAACGCGGCGCGAGGTTCGGCCGTCCGGTGTTGGTGACGTGGTCGTAGCGCAGGCCAGGGGTGATAGTCAGGTCGCCGTAGCTCACCGCGTCCTGCAGGTAGACGCTGCGCGTCTCCTGTTTACCCGCCGGCATATAGTAAGGCTGGAAGTAGCCGTAGTTGTAGCTGGCGTTGGTCGCGCCGGACGGGTAGTACATCAACGTATCACGGTCGTGCTTGTGCAGCTGCATACCAACCAGCAGCTTGTGCTCCAGCGGCCCGCTGCTGAACTCGCTCACGTTGCTGACGTCCAGCTGGCGGTCGGTATAGCTCACCCAGCTCTCGTTGCCCAGCGTGCCGAGATAGCTGGACTGCGAGGCGGAATCAGGCCGCCGGTCGTGCTGCTCGGTTTTCGAATAGGCCAGCGCCACGGTCAGATTGACCAGCGGCTGTGACTCCGGGGCGAGGTTCCACTTCGCCGAGTAGTTGCTGTCCTTCTGGTCGCGGTAAACCAGAATGCGACGCCAGGCCTCCTCATAGCCGTAGCGGTCGATGTTCGCCTGGCTCGGTGCGGCGATGTCGTCGCGTTTGGCGGCAAACGGCTGCCAGCCGTCGGATTCGGAACGCATCGCCGAGAGGGTCAGGGTCTGCGAGTCGGTCAGATAGAGGTTAGTTTTCAGCAGGTAGGAGGTCTGATCGTTCTCAGAATAGGCGAAGCGCGTGCCGTCCGGGCGCTTGATGTTACCGCCGTCGCGGCGACTGGCGTACAGCAGGCCGTCGGCAAATCCCTCCTCGCTGCGGCCGTACAGCGCGCCGCTGTAAGTGCCCTGACGATCGTTGGTGTGGTAGCTGTATTTCAGCAGGCCGCCGAGATCTTCACCCGGACGCAGCATATCGCCGGCGTCTTTAGTTTCCATCGTGATGGTGCCGCCGAAGCCACCGTTGGCGTTCTGAATGTTATGCGGACCCTTGTCGACGCTCACGCGCTTCAGCAGCTCCGGCTCAATAAATACCGAACCCTGGCGATACTTTTCGAAGCCCTTTGGCGCGCCGTCCAGCACCACCTTAACGTCTTCCATGTCGCCCATGCCCCAGATATTCAGGCTCTGCCCACCCGGACGGGGCGAACCGGCCATCGACACGCCCGGCAGCTTGTCGAGCAGGCTGGCGACGTTGTCGGCCTGGATGCGGTCGATGTCCTGCTGGTCAAGCGTGGAGCGCCCGGCGGAGGTACTGTCGGACAGCCCGGCGACCACCGACAGCTCTGGAATGGCGAGAACCTGTTCCGCCGCGCTGTCGACCAGCCGGTAGCCGCTGTCAGTCTGTTCAGCGCGCAGGCCGCTGCCGGCCAACAGAATGTCCAGCGCCTGATCAACGCCGTAGCTGCCGCGCACGCCGGCGCTGTTTTTCCCGCGGGTCTGCTCCGGGGTGAAAATCAGGATGACGCCCGCCTGGCCGGCGGCGCTGCGCAGCGCCCCCGCCAGATCCCCGGCCGGAACCGAGAAGGTCTTCGCTGCTGGCTGCTGCAGCGTCGCGGACTGCGCCAGCGCGCCAACGGGCGCGACGGCGGTGGCGGCCAGCAGGCCGGTGATAGCAATAGCAAGGCGACTACGGCCAGAGGCGGCCCCGGCGCGCGTCGGGCGGACTGTATTTTTTATGGTCATTACGCGGTTCCCTGAAGGTATTGAATCGAAAGCTCATCAAAGAGGTCACGCGAGGGGAGAAATCGGGCAGAAAAAAAAAGAAATTGCCGATGAACGCCAGTTTGTCGACCTGGCGTAATCCCGGCTCCGGTACGGCGAGGAAAGGACAATCGTTTCAGAATCATGAAATTAACGTCACAGCTTTAAACCTTATTAGCCGCTATTCTCCCGGGGGGCTGACTTCAGGGGGGGAACACTCGCCGGACCATACGCAGGAGAATTGAGCGGCACAATAAAATACGCTTTCGACCTGCGGCCCGCAGGTGCGATGCGCCTCATCACGGCTATTATCTGTCAGAAATTCTTCATTCAAAAATACGACAAACATCACGCGGCCAGTGGGATTGAAAAATTGAGCCTGAGGTAAAAACCCTACAATTCACCCCTCCCTCTCAGTACAAAATAAAAAATAGAACAGAGCACCCGTGGCTTATTCACCGTAACAAACGCGCTACCAAAAGTGTGTTTATCATTGGTTTAAACAACACAACAATAACCACATAATAAATAAGTGTTATTTTAAATTATATGACATGGGAGAATAAACAACCAAACTGTCAAGTACCTGTTAATTGTCTTCATCTATTATTTAAACATTAACAATAGACGACCCTCACAATCTCTTGCACTAAGTGGTGATTTTTTCCTATAGGATAAAGACCAAAATGGTACTAAAAAAAATAGCATGAGAGGATATGGAATGTCAGTGGGGATCTTAAAAGAATCAAAGTATGAAATACTGGCCATCTTGAGAGAAGAGTGCAGAGTTAAATCTGAAATAGACATTAACCATAAAGGAGAACTGTGGTCCGCGAATATTAAAAAGGTTGATTTCTCATGTTTTTATATTAATCCTGACGATTTGGATTTTCCAGCCATTGCTGATAATACAATGTTTTCCTTTGTGCTGCACAGTCAATTGGGAAAAATTGAATTTAGCGCAATGCTAAACGCTGAGTATGACCCTGAAAACACCACTAATGCCCTTGCTTTTTTTTTACCTGCTGGCATCAAAATTTCACAGCGGCGATTAACTCAACGCGTGCGCGTAAAAAATGATTTCGGTTTTTTTTGCTCCGGCCGCCATAAAAGTGGCGAGAGCTATAAATGCACAATCAACGATCTCTCTGAGGGAGGATGTTCATTTATATCCGAATCATTCAAAAAAAAGTTCATGGATAAAGGAATGGCATTAGACAATGTGGAGATTTCACTTGCAGAATACGGTATTATTGTCGCCAGCCTGAAAGTGGTTAATGTGACCCCGGTTTATCAGAACCGTTCTCACGAGCGGAGTGCTTTTCGTATCTCCTGTAAGTTCAACTATAAAAACCCCGACACAAAAAAATACATAGAGGATATCGTTTTAAAAATAACCGTCGATCAAAAGCTGAAGGCCAGACGATTTTAGTAATCCCTGCTTTACAGATTTAATAACCTGTAGCGTATTCTGATTGTCATTGCCGCCGGCGATGACAACTCAAATAAAAACTGACACCGGAATATAATGAGCAATACGATGCTTAACGACACGTTATCTCGTAACGACATAGCCATTCGCTATGTCTATCAGAAGATGTTTTCTCCCGAGGGGAAACTCGTTGCCGTTGAATGCCTGAGCCGCTTTGACCTGAGCGCCGTCTCGCCAGAGTATTTTTTTCGTAATGTAAACAATTCACTACGTGAAGCTATTTTTATCGAACAGCTGGCGCAGGCAGAGCAGCACCACCGCTGGTTCCTTGAAAATGGTGTTTTTCTCACCATCAACATTGACGATCATACCCTCTCGGTGATTCAGCGTGAGGATATCGCGGACAGAATTGAAAAGTTAAGCCACGTCCATTTTGAGGTGGCTGAATACTCAATGAGTTTACTGAACCAGGCCCTGGCAAACCGGCCGTTTCCCTTAAACATCTCATTATGGCTGGATGACTTTGGTTCTGGTCATGCCGGTATCAGTGCCATCCGCGGTTATCACTTCAATTATGTCAAAATTGATAAACAGTTTTTCTGGCACCTGATGAAAAAGGACCACGGACGCCAGCTGATGGCCACATTAATTACTTTTTTATCGAAAAATAATCATCGGGTGGTAATTGAAGGCGTAGAGAATGAAGAGCATAAGCGCTGGTTAAACGGCATGGAGTGGTTCGCGATGCAGGGATTTTACTGGCAGGAAGTCAGTATCGAACAGCTAATAAAAGAACCGGTGACTCTCTGATATGCCGGAAATATCCGGCATTATTTAGAGGGGTTAATGATAGTCCAGCTCCAGCGTTGCCAGGCTGCTAATCGGGCCGCTGGTGACCTGCTGTGGAGCGGTCGTCACGTAGCCAATATAGTAGGTTAATATCCCACGGCTCACCGATTGGTCCTGCATTTGAACCTGATTTTGCTGTGGATCGGCCGGAACAATTCTATTTTCCGCCGCCAGCGTACCGTCGCCATTGGTCGCCAGAGCCAGATAAATATGACGGGCGCCATCGGGTAAAATATTCTCCAGATAATCGGTATTGGCGTTATTCACCGCACTAATTCCCACGCCGCTTATCCATCGCACGCTGACCACCGGCAGTGGCATTCGCGCATCGTCTCCGACCGGATGGTTAAGCTGGCATTTTGACAGCTCCAGCGTGAAGGCCTGCGGTTTCATAAAGGCGCCCGCCCCGCGCTGATGAACTTCGCTCAGGCTGACCGGCGCCAGCCAGATATTTCCGCTGCCGGCGTTATTGCTGCCATTCAGTGCCACGCTGCATGATGTGTCGCTGACGCTGCCGCGAAAATCGATGCGCCCGTCATCATAGAAGGGTGTCTGACCCGGGGCTGAGAAAACGGTTAAAGCGCTACCCACCAGAATCATCTTAACGATCTTTTCTATCGTTAAATGCAATACGGATTCGCTCATATTCACCTCGTGGATTAATCGTACGTCAGGTTAAAGACCATATGAGATTCCACTTCGCCCGTGCTGGTGGTCGGCAGATACTGGTAGAACCGTGCACGATAGGGCAAGGTGATATAGCGCGTTTCCTGACTTTGCAGGGTACCGATGCTGTATTTTTTATTGAATTCAATTGGCGTTCCCTCCTTCAGCACCTGCACGCCAATGCCCTTCGCGGCTGAATTACCGGTTTTCTCGTTAATCAGCGCCCCTTTGGTCGCGGTGGTATTGGTGGCAAGATTCCCGGAGAAGGTCGTATTGATATTCGCAAACCCGGCGGCGCTTAAACCGCCGCTGCACTGCAGCTGAATATTAAAATCTTTGCCGCCCGCGGTCGTCCCCACCCCGTTTAAATCGGAGCGCTTAATCGTCCCCACGTCCACATTCATATTGGTGCCGCTCAGCACCGTACACGAGGGCGAAACAATGGTGATTGCATTGGCGCTCAGGTAGGTATCCAGAATGGGGTTGTTACCGTTTTCCCAGTCGTAGCTGGTATATTTCCCCGCCGCCAGCGTCCCACTCCCGGTGGTGGTGGCGGTTTTAATAATTTCCAGGGTAAAACGCGACCCCTCAAGGGAATAACTGGTGGTTCTGGCCACCGTTGAGGAAAAGGTATCCGGGTAGACAATATTGACCGTGGCCCCGCCGCGGCTGAAGCGCATGCCAATTCCCGGCACGTTGGTGGAAAACACCTTATTGCCCAGATTGGTGCTGCCCGCCAGCGCCATCTTCGCCACAAAGCGGTTGGTTCCTGACGTACAGCTGTAGCTGGAGCCACCGGGCGCATTCATCGTCCAGTTGCGGGTGGCAATCACCGACCCCACCGGCAGATCGGGCGGCACAACCACCCTGCCCACCACCATATCCAGCTGCACCGTCGGCTGGGAGAGACGAGAACAGGCTGCCCAGGCAGACGTTGTTCCCATCATCATCAGCCCCGTCAAGATAACCAGCTGCTTACTCAGCGACATACTCGTTCCTTATTATTTTCCTGGCTCAGCTCAACCGAGCACTCTCCGCCGTTCCACTTCACCACCGCGCGCCGTGCGTTCGCGTCGCTGATAAACAGCATGCTGCCCTGCCCCACCACGCCAATGGCCTTACCGTCCGGATCGTACACGGAGGCGGCAAACGGCAGCGGCGCCTGGTTTGCCTGCCGAGCCAGCAGCGTGATGTTGTGCTGAATGGCGGTATTGAAGGAGACTTTCACCACGCTGTCTTCCCACGGCACCACCTGGGCCACCGTGCGCTCGAAGGCGACGTCGTCACTGCTGCCTTTAGGATCGATTTCCACCGCGTTGATGCGGTAGGGACGCAGATACGGCAGCAGCGCATAGCCGTTCTTATCCACGCGCGTTCCCGGCGACCCCGGCAGCTCGGCACCGGCGGCATCTTTCGCCTCAATCAGCGCCATGGTGGTGCCGGTTTCCGGTGACAGCACCACACCGCCGCCGTGGGCAATCAGCGTCCCGCTGCCGCCCAGCCCGCTCTGGCGATAGCCCGCGCCCTGGCTGTAGCTGCCGTTCAGCGTGGCCAGCGGCGTGCGGTAGCTGCCGTTGAGCGCCACATCATGTTCACCGCCGCTGGAGGTGGTGGTGGAGATGCCGTAGTTGAGGTTATTGCTGCTATCCAGCGAGCCGTTGACGCCAATCTGCGAGCTGCCGAAATGCGAGTTGTTAAATGAGGTATTCGAGGTCAGGTTGGCCGTGCGACCCTCGCCAAACCACAGCGGGTAGCTGAAGTTGAGCGACACGCGATCGTCGCGGCTGTGGCCGGAGCTGTCCGGGGTATAAACGCGCTGGGCCCCCACCGACCATGACAGGCGGCCGGCCATATTGTTGTAGCTGAGCTGATACTGCTTCTCGGTGCCGGAACGGTTCCAGTAGTCGGAGATGCGACCGCTCAGATAGAAGCCGCCCCAGCCGTCCGGCAGGCTCTGGTTTACGGTAAAGGTCAGGCCGTTTTTCTGCCGCCACTGGGTGTAACTGCTGTCGTAGTATTTCTCCTGATCGACCGCGAACAGCGCATCGTTCAGGTTGTAATAGCCTTTGGTGGAGTAGCGGTACGCCGCCAGTACGATGCTGGTCTGGGTTTCGGTGAACATCCGGTTAAAGGTGGCGCGGTAGCTCTGGCCGCTTTCATTCAGCGTGTCGCTCTTCAGCCGCGACTGGGTAACATCAAAGGAGACCGCACCAAAGCCGGTATTCATTCCGGTGCCGAGCAGGAAGGCCTGATAGTCATTAAAGCCGGTGGCGCCAACGTAGCCGGTGAACAGGTTATTCAGACCATGCTGCCATGTGGCCTGGTACAATACGGGGCGGTTGCGCAGCGAGCTGTCGTCGACCTTACCGGCGGAGAGCGCATAGCGCGTCATCCCCGGGCGCAGCAGCTGTGCCACCGAGGCGTAGGGCACGTTAAACACCTCGGTGCTGCCGTCAGATTCCTTCACCGACACTTCCAGATCGCTGCCGTAGCCGGAAGGATACACATCTTTCAACACGAACGGCCCCGGTGGCACCGTGGTCTGGTAAATCATGTTCGCGCCCTGGCGCACCGTCACCAGCGCGTTGCTCTGCGCAACGCCGCGGATCTCCGGCGCATAGGAGCGCATCCCGTCCGGCAGCATATTGTCGTCGGTCGCCAGGTTCACACCGCGCACGCCAACGGTGTCGAAGAACTCACCATTGGTGAAGATCTGCCCCGCGCTGACGATGGAATCCACCTGCGGCAGCGGCCGCTGGACGTAGGTCTGGTTGCTGCTCCAGCGCGCGCTGCCCTGCTGCTGCTGCCAGTTGAGATTCCCCACGTGCTTCAGCAGCCAGCCGTCCCAGGAAAATCCCGCGTTGATACCCAGATAGGCGCTGCTGTTGTCCGAACTCTCGCCCGCAGAAGCATGACTGGTCCAGGTGTTTGCCATCCAGCCCAGGTTCAGCGCGGTAATGCCTTTATCCCAGAATTCCGGGCTGACAAAGTTTTTAAAGCGCTGGTCTTCATAAATCTGCGGCACGGAGATTTCCAGCCGCAGGGAGGACTGAATCAGGTTATCTTTAATCGTATCTTCGCTGTGCCACGCCTGCAGACGGCCGCAGAAACCCTCCTGCTGGCTGAGCGTGGGATTAAGCTTTTCGGCGGCAATGCCAAACTGCGACAGCATCGCGCGGGTGTAGCAGATCCCCATTTTCCCGTCTTGATCGCGGGTGACATTGAGATCGTAGCGTCCTTTCCACTCGCCGTTGGTATAGACGTCAAGTGAATAGGTTCCCTCGGTGATGGCGCTGGTAGAAAAGCGTGACAGGTCGACTTTTTCGCGACTGCCGACGATAAAACCATCGTTAAATGTGTAGGTCGCCCCTGGGTTTTCCTGTCCGCTGGAAACAAACGGCAAACCGCAAAGCGCAACTGCTATCGCCGTGCGTAAACCTGCCGGGCAGAATGACTTCTGCTTCATCATTTTCACCCTTATTGAACGGCGACTTTCACAGCAACATCGGCACCATAATCATTGATATTGTTAACGGTCAGCGTCTGGCCTTTGTTCACCGCAGCGTTCAGCGCAATCACCTGGCTCGACTGCGGAGCAAGCATGACCGTTTTACCGTTGAGCGGCTGGCCGCCGTCGCGTGAGATGCGGCTGACGGTGATATAAAACGGCGTGGGGTTAGAAACCGACAGGCGATTACCGCTGGCGGACAGCACCAGCTTTTCCACCGCCGCATCGCGGTTGCCCAGCCCGGTCGGGCGATAGATAAATTTGAAGCGCGAACGGATCGCCAGCTGCAGAACGTTTTGCCCTTCATTTTTACCGCTAGCCACCACCGGCGGTATTTCCAGCAGGTTCAGCCACCACAGCGTTTCTTTATCTTTCGCCAGTCCGGCATCGCTGCCGAGTTTGATGCGCAGCGTCTGCCCGCTTTTGGCATCCACGCGGGAAATTGGCGGGGTAATAATAAAAGGCGTGCTGATCGTATCCGGCGTGGCATCGGGATTACCGTTATCCAGCCAGGTTTGCGCCAGCGCCGGGCGGTCGGCGGTGTTAGAAAGCTGCACCGTTATTTCTTTTTCATTTCCGGGATAAATAAAGCGGGTGCCGTTGACAATAATATTGTTGGCGCTGGCCGCGACACTAAAAATGGAAAAGAAAAAAAGGGCAATCGACTTCATGCTGACCTCAGAATAAAAAAATAAGCGGCAGCGGGTGCCGCTTTAATTTCAGGCGATAATTACTGGTAGGTAATTTCGTAAGTCGCGTAGCTGTTAACCACACCGGTGGTCACAGTAGATGGGGTGCTGGTGGCATAGCCCACGATATACGTGAAGCGTGCACCGTCCTGCACGGCTGCAGCGTCACCGGATACTTTCGGCTGGGTGCTGTCGCCCGGGATGATTTTGTTGGTCAGTGCGGTGGCGCTGTCAGTAGCCAGAACCAGCTGGATGTTTTTAGCACCGGCGGCTTCGGTGTTCGCCAGGTAGCCCTGCTGTTTGCTGGTGGCGCCAGCCAGCAGGTTACCGCCGGTCCAGTTTACGCCCAGCTTGGTCAGGTCGTCCTGCGCGGTGCCGTCAGCGGCCTGGCAGTTAGACACGTCGATGGTGAAAGATTTTGGTTTCAGCAGCGTATCGGCCGATGCACCTTTCACTTCGGTTAAGGTTACCGGAGACAAATAAACATTGGCATCGCTGCCCTGGCCATTAACGGAAACAGTACAGGAAACATCGGTCACTTTACCGAAGAAATTAACCTGACCGCCACCCACATTCTGATCTGCCGCGTTTGCTGCAGACAGGCCGATAAATGCAGTTGCCATAGCGGCAGAGAGAAGTACCTTTTTCATTGCTTTTCCTTGTCGGAGTGAATTATGTATCAATATGCCAACAGTTATCCGGCACAAAGCGATGAACTTTATGCAATGCGCTTAGGGTGAAACTGTTAATAGAAACTTCAACTGACCGGGAGCCGCAAGATTTAAGGCGTCAGATAACGAATTCCCTCCGGGAAGCTCGTTAATACTGTCGGCGTCAAAGAATGCTATTTCGGCGATAATATACATTTGTTCACATCTTAATGGCGGCTGCTTTGACAGCGAGCGGCTATTAATTTTTAAGGAACAATAGTTTTTTTAATGATAAAAGTTAGCGAATTTCGTCAGAATTTTAAGGTGAATAAGGAGAACGACGAAGATAAGGAGGCTAAGGGAAAATGTGACCAGGACGACTTCGATGAGTTTTGCCACCGGGTAGAGGCAGCCCGGATGGGCTGCCTGCAATAGCACCTTACTCGCGCTTAACTCTCCCCGCCAGCCCACGCAGCCTGTCGGCCGCCGCCATAACGAAGATAAAGAAGACCGGCACGAAGAACACTGCCAGAATCGTTCCGGTGACCATCCCACCAAACACTCCGGTGCCGATGGCGTGCTGCGTTGTGGCACTCGCGCCCGTTGCCAGCATCAGCGGCACCACGCCAAGGGTAAAGGCCAGCGAGGTCATCAGGATCGGCCGCAGACGCATGCGCGCTGCGCGCAGGGTAGCGCTGACAAGATTGCCCTCTTCGCGATAAAGCTGGCGGGCGAACTCGACGATCAGAATGGCGTTCTTCGCCGACAGGCCAATGATGGTGATCATCCCAACTTTGAAGAACACGTCGTTGGACATATCGCGCAGCAGCACCGCGGCCACGGTTCCCAGCAGCCCCAGCGGCACCACCAGCATCACCGACAGCGGGATGGTCCAGCTTTCATACAGCGCGGCCAGCACCAGGAACACCACCAGCATCGACAGTAGCATCAGCATCGGTGCCTGCGAAGCCGACTGCAGCTCCTGCTGCGACTGGCCGGTCCACTCAACGGCAAACCCCGGCGGCAGCTTCTCGGCCAGCTTCTCCATTTCGGCCATCGCATCGCCGCTTGAATAACCCGGCGCGGCGCTGCCGGCAATCCGGAAGGCCGGATAGCCCTGATAACGAATCAGCTGCAGCGGCGATGCCTGCCAGTCGGCCTGCACAAACTCGGACAACGGCACCATGCCGCCGTTTTTATTGCGCACGTAGAGCGAGAGTACGTCTTTAAGATGCATACGATACGGCGCATCGGCCTGCACAATCACCTGCTGCATGCGGCCCCCGTTGGGGAAGTCGTTCACGTATGACGACCCCAGCGCGCCGGAGAGCGTCTGGCTGATATCGGCAAAGGTTACGCCCATCGCTTCGGCTTTCTGGCGGTCAATACGCAGATTAATGCTGTTGCCGTCGGGCAGGCCATCGGGGTACACATCCTTGACGACGGCGCTGCCGGCCGCCGCGCTCAGCAGCATCTGTAGCGCCGCCGTCTGCGCTTTGTAATCATGCCCGGCGCGATCCTCCAGCCGCAGCGTAAAGCCGGTGGAGTTGCCCAGTTCGGCGATCGGCGGCGGCAGCAGGCTCATCACCGTGGCGTCAGGTACGGAGGACATCGCCTCCTGCACCCTGGCGGCTTCCCCCTCTGCCGTAGCGCCGGCCCGCTCTCCCCAGTCTTTCAGCATGGTAAAGGCCAGCGCGGAGTTGGACCCGGAACCGGCAAAGCTGAAGCCCATAATCGACAGGTTACGATCGACCCCCGGACGGTCGGCGATCGCCGCCTCCAGCTTTTTCACCACGTCGCTGGTACGCTCGGTGGTCGCATCGGAAGGCAGCTGAAGAGAGGTAATAAAGTAGCCCTGATCCTCTTCCGGCAGGAACGAGGACGGCAGGATTTTAAAGGCCATTGCCAGCGCCGCGCACAGCGCCACATACAGCAGCATCATCCGGCCGGTTTTCTTCAGCAGGCGGCCCAGCCACGAAGAATAGCCGGAAGACAGCCGCTCAAAACCGCGATTGAACGCGCTGAAAAAACGCCCTTTATGGTGAGATTCCGCGGTAATCGGCTTCAGCATCGTTGCGCAAAGTGCGGGCGTCAGCGTCAGCGCCAGGAACGCAGAGAACAGAATCGACACCGCCATCGACAGCGTAAACTGCCGATAGATAATGCCTACCGAACCGCTGGCCAGCCCCATCGGGATAAATACCGCGGTCAGCACCAGCGTAATGCCAATCACCGCGCCGCTGATTTCACGCATCGCCTTTTCCGTGGCCTCTCGCGGCGACAGCCCCTCTTCTGCCATCAGCCGCTCAACGTTCTCCACCACCACAATCGCATCGTCGACGATAATACCGATGGCCAGCACCATGCCAAACATCGTCAGCACGTTAATCGAGAACCCGCTCAGCATCATCACGGTGAAGGTGCCCAGCAGCGCGATCGGCGCAACAATGGCCGGAATAAAGGTATAGCGAACGTTCTGCAGGAAAAGAAACATCACCAGGAAGACCAGCACCATCGCCTCGATAAAGGTGTGGATCACCTTCTCGATGGAGATTTTAACGAACGGCGCGGTATCAAACGGAATCGAATAGCTCATCCCCTCCGGCATCGTACCGGCCAGTTCTGCCAGCCTCGCCTGCACCGCCGCCGAGGTTTTCACCGCGTTGGCACCGGGCGACAGCTGGATCGCCGCCGCCGTGGACGGCACGCCGTTGTCACGGATGGAGAAGGAGTAAGTTTGCAGCCCCAGCTCCACGCGCGCGACGTCGCCCAGCGTCACGCGTGACCCGTCGGTGTTGGCCTTCAGCACGATCTGACGAAACTCAGCAGGCGTACCAAGCTGCCCGCTGACGGTCAGCGGATAAGCCGAGCGCTGGCCTTCAACCGTGGGCGAATCCCCGATGCGTCCCGGCGCGATTTGCGCATTTTGCAGGCTGATAGCGTTAGTAATGTCGCTGATGGTCACACGGTAGGAAATCAGCCGCGCGGGGTCAATCCATACCCGCATCGCCTTCTCCGCTCCGAATGCCTGGACTTTGCCCACGCCCTCTACCCGGCGTAGCTCTTCCGTCAGATTGCGGGCGAAATAGTCGCTCAAATCGGCTTCGGTAAAGCGGCCCGGCGCCGAGTTCAGCCCGACAATCATCAGAAAGTTTGAAGACGCCGCCTCAACCGTCAGTCCGTTCTGCCTGACCGTCTGCGGCAGCCTTGGCTCCACCACCTTAATCTGGTTCTGCACGTCCACCTGGGCCAGCTTGATGTCGGTGCCCGGCTTGAAGGTCACCGTAATAGTGCCCATTCCCGAGGTATCGCTCGATGATTCAAAGTAAAGCAGATCGTCCACGCCGGACAGTTCCCGCTCGATCAGGGAAATCACCGATTCGTTCATCGTCTGCGGCGTGGCGCCGGGGTAGGTTACCGTGATCGACACGCTGGGCGGGGCCACCGACGGATACTGTGCCACCGGCAGCTGTGGAATAGCGATCAGCCCGAACAGCACGATAAACAGCGCGATAACCCAGGCAAAGATCGGGCGGTTGATAAAAAATTGCGGCATCAGATTTTCCTGTACTGATTAAAGCGGGTATTACGCACGAGGCGCGAGCGGGACGGCCGTCACCGGCATGCCTTCCTGCAGCTTGTCCTGGCCCTCGATCACCAGCGTTGCTCCGGCCTGCAGGCCGCTTTTGACGATCTCGCCCTGGCCGCTTTCGCCCGCCAGCTCAACGCCTATCTTTCGCGCCGCACCATCGCTATCGACCGTCCAGACAAAACTGCTGCCGTTAAGCCGCTGCACCGCCTGACCCGGTATTACCAGCCCGTCCTTAGCAATATGTCGGGTAATGTTGACGCGGATATACATCCCCGGCAGCAGTACACGCCCTGGATTGTCCGCCACGATGCGCAGCACCACGTCGCCGGTTTCGTTATTAACGCTTACGCCGGAAAACAGCAGCTGGGTCTGCACGTCGTAGGCTTTACCGGCCTCATCCAGCAGGCTGACCCGTAGCGCGCCCGGCGCGGTTCCGTCCGCCGCCGGACGGTCAATAATATGACGCAGCTCCGATGCCGGCAGGCGGGCATCGACATAGACTTTTTCCGTCTGCTGCACGATAGCCATCGCCTGCGTATCCGCCGCGCTGACCAGCGCACCCTCGGTCACGAATTCCTCATCGATTCGCCCGCTGACCGGGGCCTTCACCGTGGAGTAAGCCAGATCCAGCTTTTTACGCTGCAGCGAAGCTTTGGCTTCCGCCACGCTGGCCGCTGCCTGGGCGCTGTTCGCCAGCGCATCATCAAAATCCTGACGGCTGATGGCCCCGGTATGCTGGATCTGACTCAGCCGGTTCGCCTTCTGCTGCAGCTGGCGGTGAGAGGCTTCCGCTCTGGCCAGCGTGGCTTCTGCCATTGCCACTTCCGCACGAAACGGCGCCGGATCGATTTGAAACAGCGGCTGGCCCGCCTTGACCTCAGAGCCCTGATCAAACAGCCGCGCGGTAACAATCCCACCGACCTGTGGCCGGATTTGCGCGGTGCGCAGCGCCACAACGCGCCCCGGCCAGCTGCGGGTCACCGACACGTCGCCGGCTTCCAGCGACGTTACCGTCACTTTGGTGGCCTGAGGGGGCTGAGCGGCGGTCTTATCCTCATCCTGCCCACAGCCGACGAGCGACAGGACAACAGCAGCCAGCAACAGCACCCGTCCTTTAATTTTCATAGCGGCATTATTTCCAAAATTCAGGAGGTTGAAAGGCGGCAGACTAACGCGGTTTTATGCAGAATCGGTGGAGCGAATGTGGAGGGAGTGTGGAGATAAAAAATAAAAATTCTGGCCTTAACAACCCGCTGTCGATGCCATATTGTGAGCCACTATGAACACACAATTCCCGATCCTTGTGGTCGAAGACGAAGCGGAAATCGCTGAGATCGTCCAGGCGTATCTGCAGCGCGATGGCTTTAAGACGCTTCACGCCGCCAACGGCGTCGACGCGCTTGAACTGCATGCGCGGCATGACCCCTGCCTGGTGATTCTGGATATCCGCATGCCCGGCATGAACGGCTGGCAGGTGCTCTCCGAGCTGCGCCGACGCGGCAATACCCCGGTGCTGATGCTGACGGCCAGCGATGGCGATACCGATAAGCTGGCCGCGCTGCGCATCGGTGCCGATGACTACGTGATCAAACCGTTCAATCCCGACGAGGTGGTGGCCCGCACCCACGCTATTTTGCGGCGTGCGGCATATCAGACCCGCCCCGTTACCGCCGGGCAGCAGGTGCTGAGAACCCCCCGGCTGGCGCTCTATCCCGAAGAGTTCCGGGTGCTGAATGCCCTTACCGGGGAAGAACTGGGTATCGCGCTCACCACCACGGAGTTCCGCCTGCTGGCCCACATGATGCATTACCCGAAAAAGGTCTTCAGCCGCCTGGAACTGCTGGAAAACTGCCTGGCCGAGGGGGAAACCCTTGAGCGTACGGTGGACAGCCATATCAGCAAGCTGCGCAAAAAGCTGGAGGAGGCCGGGATTTCAGGCCTGCCCGAGAGCGTGCGCGGCCTCGGCTACCGGCTGGGGGACTAGCATGAAAGGTTCCGGCCTGAGCCGCCACCTGGTCGTGCTGATGACTCAGGTCACCTGCTCATCGATCATCATCTCTTTCGGCGTGTATTACGCCTGGTACGGCCTGGCGCTGCTGTTCACCAACATGGAGGAAATCAGCTACGAGCCGACTACCGGAGAATGGCTGCAGTTCGGGATTTCTACCGCGCTGTCGCTGGCGGTGGCGGTGCTGACCGCCGTCCGATTTGCCCGCAAGGTGCTGTATCCGCTGAACTCCCTGGCAGACAGCGCGCGCAAAATCGCCGGCGGCGAGCTTAGCGCCCGTGCGCAGGCCGGCGACCGCAGGCTGACGGAAACCGCTGCCCTGGTGGACGATTTTAATACTATGGCCGAGCGCCTGGAAACGGCCTCGGGCGAGATCACCACCTGGAATGCGGCCATCGCCCACGAGCTACGCACTCCGGTGACCATCCTGCGCGGACGGCTACAGGGGCTGGCCGATGGGGTATTTCCGCCGGATCAGGCGCTGTTCGTTAATCTGGTAAAGCAGACCGAGGGCCTGGCGCGGCTGATTGAAGACCTGCGCACGCTGAGCCTGGCGGAAAGCGGCCATATGCCGCTGCACGCTGAAGACGGTGAAATCAGCAGGGAGATCTCTGCCGTGGCGGAGCTGATGCGCCCCTCGCTGGCCGAGCGCAGGCTGTCGCTGGTGCTGCGGCTGGATGACATCACCCTGCACTGCGACGCCGCGCGAATTCGTCAGGCGCTGCTGGCCCTGCTGGACAATGCGCGGCGCTACGCCACGCCGGGGATCGTGATGGTGTCCTGTTTCCGCAGCCCTGAGGGCGTCACCATCGCGGTAGAAGATGAGGGGCCGGGCATTCCAGACGAGATCGGCAGCACCCTGTTCAATACCTTTACCCGGGGCGATCAGTCGCGATCGCGGGAAAGCGGCGGCACCGGGCTGGGCCTGGCAGTGGTTCAGGCGATTGCCAAAGCCCACGGTGGAAAAGCACGCTGCGAAACCAGCGAGCTGGGCGGCGCGGCGTTTAAGCTGACCTTCCCGGAAAGTTAACGCGGTACTGAACTGGCGGAAGCCCAACAGGCGAAACAACTGCTGCGCCAGCTCTGCGCCCCGGTCACGACAGGATTAAGCCGGGTGCTGGGTGCCGGTCAGCACCGGCATGGTTTCCCGCATCATCGCCAGAAACATGCGCAGCCGGGCAGGATAATAGCGCGCGTGCGGATAGACCAGGTACACCGGCAGCGCCGCCGCCTGCCACTGGGGTGCCAGATGCCGCAGTTTGCCCTCGGCAAGATCCTGCTGCACCAGCCACGAAGAGGCAATGCCGACGCCCATCCCCGCCAGCACCGCATTGCGCAGCGCATACAGACTGTCGGTCAGCAGGCGCGGCTGAATATCAAAGCGCTGCACCTCGCGGCTGGTATCGTGCGTCAACGACACGCTGTGGCGATAAAAGGTGCTGAGCGCCAGCCACGGCAGATCCTGTAGCTGCTGCGGCTGTTCCGGCAGCGAACGATCGCCGAGCAGCGCGGGTGAGGCGATGACGATGCGCGGCACTTCGGCCACCAGAACCGCCACCACCGACGGTTCGGTCACCGGCCCGACGTGCACCGCGCAGTCAATGCCCTCGGCGATAAAGTCTGGCGTGCGGTCGCTGAGCATCCAGTCAACGGTCATTTTCGGATAGCGCTGCAGGTAGGCCTGCAGCGGGGCGATCATCTGGTCCTGGCCGAAGGCATGCGGGGCCAGCACCCGCAGCACCCCCTGCGGCTCCTCCGTCACGCCGCGCAGATCGTCCTCAATCCCCTGCCAGCTTTCCAGCAGAGAACGCGCGTGGGCGTAACAGCGCTCACCGTCTTCGGTCAGCTTCATCACGTGAGTGTTGCGCTGCAGAAGCTTCAGGCCGAGCAGCTTTTCCAGCGTTTGCAGACGGCGGCTGACGGTGGGCTGGGTGGTCGACAGGCGCAGCGCGGCCGCAGACAGGCTGCCTGCTTCCACGATGCGCACAAAGGTTTGCATCAGTTCTATACGGTCAATGCCGGGAGATTGCTGTTTGCTCATACGCCAATCGTATAACAGTTCTTCCTGGCGGGCGACTACCAACTGTCATCGTAACGGTGAAAAATAGCCGCAACTTCTGATGAAACGAACAACGGGTAACAACCATGTCAACGCAAACTCAATCATCGCACGACGAACGCCCTCTGGCGGCTTCCACCGTGCTGATGCTGGCCACCGGTGCCGGCTTCAGCGTGGCGTCGATTTACTACAGCCAGCCGATGCTGGAAATCTTATCCGGCCAGCTGCACGCCAGCGTCACCGCCAGCGGCCTGGTGCCGACCCTGACCCAGATCGGCTATGCGCTGGGGATCCTGCTGCTGGCCCCGCTGGGGGATCGCCACGATCGTCGCACCATTATCAGCATCAAAGGGCTGCTGCTGACCCTCGCGCTGCTGCTCAGCGCCGCCGCGGGCAATATTACCGTGCTGCTGGTCGCCAGCCTGGCGGTGGGGATCGCCGCCACCATGGCGCAGGATATCGTCCCGGCTGCCGCCCATCTGGCACCGGCAGCGCAGCGCGGGAAAACCGTCGGAACGGTGATGACCGGGCTGCTGCTGGGGATCCTGCTTTCGCGGGTGGTCAGCGGCGTGGTGGCGCAGTATGCAGGCTGGCGCACGATGTTTATTCTCGCCGCCGTGCTGGTGCTGGCGATTACGCTGGTCCTCTGGCGTCGCCTGCCGCATATCGCGCCGAGCACCGCGATGAGCTACCCGGATCTGCTGGCCTCAATGCGCCATCTGTGGCTGCGCCACGGTGAACTGCGCCGTGCCGCGCTGGCGCAGGGTCTGCTGTCCGTTGGCTTCAGCGCCTTCTGGTCAACGCTGGCGGTGATGCTGCACAGCCATTACGGTCTGGGCAGCGCCACGGCGGGTGCGTTTGGTCTGGCCGGGGCAGCGGGTGCGCTGGCCGCACCGCTGGCGGGAATGCTCGCCGATCGCCACGGCCCGGCGGTAGTCACCCGCCTGGCCACGGCGCTGGCGACCGTATCCTTTGCCGCGCTGTTTCTGCTGCCGCTGCTGCCGGTTCCGGCTCAGCTGGCGCTGATTGTGATTTCCGCTCTCGGCTTTGATTTTGGCGTACAGGCCACGCTGGTTTCCCACCAGACGCTGATCTTCGGTCTGGAACCCGCCGCCCGCAGCCGTCTTAACGCGCTGATGTTTACCGGGGTATTTATCGGTATGGCCGTCGGTTCTGCGCTGGGCAGTCTGATGCTGGAACGTGCGGGCTGGCCGGGCGTGGTGGCGCTGCTGACCGTCGCCGGTGCCGGTAGCTTTGTGGTCAGAATGTGGGGCCGCCGTGTGGAAACGCGGGACGCGATAACGGCGGAAAAATAGTCGGGAAGCGGATAACGTATGAACCCGTCATTGAGATCCAAATTACATTGCGGTAAACCGCGATAAACTCAAACAGTGCGAACCCTTTTATCGGGTTCGCATTTTTATAAACGCTAAGCCCATCAGGAAATTTTCAGGTCGCCGTAGGCCGCCGTCCAGTCCTGATCGAAGCGCTGCAGCGCGCTGTCGACGGCCGGATCGAGCAGGAACAGCTCGGCCACATCCGGATCGACGGTGATCGACTCACATCCGGCCAGCATGCAGTCCAGCACCTGGCGCGGCGTACGGAAGCTGGCCGCCAGCACTTTGCTCTGCGGGCAGTGGAGCGTCAGCAGCTTTTGCAGCTCTCTGACCAGCATAATGCCGTCGCCGCCCTGGGCATCCACACGGTTGACGTAGGGCGCAATATAGCTGGCACCGGCCAGCGCGGCATAGAACCCCTGCCCCGCACCGTACACGGCGGTACCCAGCGTCGGGATATTCTGCCGGGTCAGCGCCTTAATGGCCGTCAGGCCGTTATGCGTTACCGGCACTTTCACCACCAGCGACGGGACGATTTCACGCAGATGCAGCGCTTCATCCACCATTGCAGCGGCATCATGGGCAATAACCTGAGCAAACAGCGTGCTGTCGGCAGGCAAAATCGACACCAGTTCCTGCAGCACGCTGCTTAACGGGCGCTTGCTGCGTGAAACGATACTTGGGTTTGTCGTTACGCCTTTAATCGGCAGAACTGCCGCCAGGCGTTTGACTGCCGCAACGTCAGCAGTATCTAAATAGAATTCCATGGTGACCTCCGGTGCAAAATACGATTCACAATCAAAAAGTTTCATATGCAATATATTTTCATTTCATTGAAAAATACATCTGTATCTTTGTATAAAAGACGATCGCCATCACATTCTGTGAATTAACAAAATAATCGTATAACTTATTGTAAATTATCACTTTAATCAATAAACAGAGTGAGAATTTATCTAAATCGCAAGTTGGGTTTGCAACGGTGGATAATTTCGAAACAAAAGGAAGAAAGTATGAAAGAAAAGTGCCCGAATCAGCCTGTTGATGAAAAACGCCCAGCGCCCGACTCACCGGTCAGGCGGTCAGGCGGTCAGGCGGTCAGGCGGTCAGGCGGTCAGGCGGTCAGGCGGTCAGGCGGTCAGGCGGTCAGGCGGTCAGGCGGTCAGGCGGTCAGGCGGTCAGCACCTTGACTCCCTGCCGGGTCAGGCTGTCAACAAATTCCCCGGAAAGATGCCGATCGGTGATAATCGTCTCAATATCACCGTGCTTAGCTACATTGTAGGGGTAAAGTTTGCCAAACTTGGCGGACTCGGCGATCACAAAGTTCTGCACCCGTTTTTCTATCGCCAGCCGGATGTTCTCGGCGCGCATCACATCGCGGCCGGTAAAACCGTGCTCCGGGCTGTAGCCGTCAATCCCAATAAACACTTTGTTAAAGTTGATGTTGTTAATACACAGATGCGTCAGCGGCCCCACCAGGCACTCGCTGCGTTTTTGCAGCACGCCGCCAATCAGCACGACCTCCTGATGGCAGTTCTTCAGCTCATTCGCCACATAGACGCAGGGCGTAATCACCGTGACATCCAGCCCGGACCGGCCAATCTCGCGGGCTAAATGCGCATTGCTGCTGCCGGCTTCGATAAATACCGTGTCGCCTTCGCCGAGCAGGCTCAGTGCGCGCTTCGCCATCGCCTCTTTGGTGCTGAAGTTGCTGCTCACCCGCTCGCTGAGATCGTTGAGCGATACCGCATAGCCGTGGGTTCGGGTCAGGTAATTCAGGTTCTCCAGCAGCACCAGATCCTTGCGAATCGTCACGCCGGACACCGCAAACTGCAGCGCCAGATCCTGAATGCTGACTTTCCCCTTTTCTTCCACCCGATCCAGAATCAGCCGGTGCCGCTCTTTCATCTCATCCTCACTGTGCCGCAGGATTTGCAGCATTAAAGTTTCATTAGTAAATAATTGCTTTCATATTATGAAACCTGAGGGGTGATAACAATCGCCGCGACTCGGCCTGCATCGCAAAAACGAAAGAAATGCGGCACAAAGGTGCAAAATTCGCCTCTTTTTTTTTGCACCTTTTCCGACGAAAATAGCGGATGATTTTTCTACTTCAGGGCATGGAACCGTGATTAAAATGATCGCCGTCGATATGGACGGCACCTTTCTTTCTGACCAGAAAACCTATAACAAAGCCCGTTTTTTGGCGCAGTATCAGCGGATTAAACAGCAAAACATCCGGTTTGTGGTGGCCAGCGGCAATCAGTATTACCAGCTGATCAGCTTCTTCCCGGAAATTCGTGAGGAAATCACCTTCGTCGCCGAAAACGGCGCTTACATTATCGATCGTGGACAGACGCTGTTCTGCGGCGCGCTCAGTGCGGAACACGTTCAGCGAGTGCTGTCGGTGCTGTCGGCATTCCCGGATGTTCACGTTGTCGTCTGCGGCCCGCGCAGCGCCTGGATGCTGGACTCGTCGCCGGATGCGCTGGTGGCGCTGATGTCAAAACACTACCACCGCCTTGAAATGCGCGAGAACTTTGACCCGCTGGATGAAAGCGTCTTCAAGTTCTCGCTGAATCTGCCGGATGAAAACATCCCGGAACTGATGGCGCACGTCGGCCACGCGCTGGACGGCATCGTCACCCCGGTTTCCAGCGGCTTCGGCTTTGTCGATTTGATTATTCCCGGCGTGCACAAGGCGCACGGGCTGGCGCTGCTGCAGCGCCAGTGGGGCATTGCCGATGAGGAAGTCGTGGCCGTCGGCGACAGCGGTAACGATATCGAGATGGTGGCGCATGCGGGCTTCGGCTTTGCGATGGCCAACGCACAGCCTGCGGTCAAGCAGGTTGCGCGCTACCACACCGAGAGCAATAACGACGAGGGCGCGCTCAATGTCATCGAGCGCGTGCTGACCCAAAGTGCGCCGTTCGGCAACTGATTCGCTGCTCAGCGCCTGCACAGACAGGCGCTTCCGGCCAAATCGACAGCCTTGAGCCAGGCAGCCTGAACGACGAGCGTAACCGTATTCGGGCGATAAATCTCAGTTTCCGCGGCCAGGGCTGCCCTCATCCCTGCGCCACGCGTTCTCACTCAGAACATTAGCTCAGTTCCTCACGCAGCCGATCGAGCGAGTCCTGCTGCCGCTGCTGATACAGCGTAAACTCATCCTGTACCGCGCAGCCCAGCGCCTGCTCAAATGCCGCCTGGCTGGGATTGCCGCTGCTGACGCTGCTGGTATCGCTGCCCAGGTTGGACTGGAAAATCCCCGCCGCGCTGACCGGCAGAAAATCCTCGTAGATTATCGGCTCGGCAATCACTGCCCCGCTGGCGATCAGCGCCTCCAGATCCTGCCCCGGCTGCGCCGCAGCGCCGGGATTACGCCGGTAGCGGTAAAAGGCCAGTTCCTGCTGACGCAGTTCGGCATCACTGTCGGGAAACGCGGCAAACACGGCGCTGAGGTGCTGCTGATGGGCGGTGTTATCGCTGAACTTCTGCGCTGAAGCCTCGCGCAGCAGGCGATCGTACAGCTCGCGCCCCCTGCGGGTCAGCGCCACGCCGCGCTGCTCGATCTCGCCAAAGCGGGCGGTGTGGGTGCCCTGCTCGCGGTCGGAAAAACGGATCTCTTCATTCAGCGCCTTAAAGCTGGTCTGCCGCAGCAGGATCGGGCAGCGGCGGCGCGGCGGGCCTTCGATCACTTCTTTCGGGCTGATGCCGTACTCCGGCATCAGCTGCTGCACGCGGTCAATATCCAGCGTGCGCGGGGTCAGGTGGTTAATATGCGGCCCGCGGAAGCAGGCAACATCGGCAATCAGTCGGTGCTGGGCCAGCAGCGCATTGTAGGTTGGCAGATCCACCGCCGCCTGCTGATGCCAGCGGAAGGTTTCCAGCGCTTCGCGGACAAACTCGTCGGCCTCGCTCTCGCTGAAGCCCCCCTGCTGCTGCCACAAAACGAGAAGCTCACGCAGGCGCGGCGTGTAGATATCGCGGCCGGCCAGCACATCGGCCACCCGCTGTCGCAGAGCCGGATCCTCAATCAGCTCCAGCCGCAGCAGCGAGGTAAACACGCGGAAGGGATTGATCAGCAACGAGGTTTCACTCACCGGGCGGAAGGCGGTGGAATGCACCGGCACGCCCGCCTCGGAGAGATCGTAATAGCCCACCGCCGACATGCCCATGACCGCAAACAGCTGGCGCATAGTGGCCAGCTCGGCCGCGGTTCCCAGCCGAATCGCGCCGTGGCGCTCCACGCTCAGGCGGTTCAGCTCCTCCGGGGATAACGCACTGCAAACGCGTGTGGATTCCTGCTGATTCACGTCGCGAACCAGCTGGAGCAGCGTGCCGTACTGCGGCACCTCCGCCTGGTACATTGCCGACATGGCTTTGGAAAAACGGTCGCGTATCCGGTCGGCACTGATAAATCTGTCACTCATTGCAGCTCTCCTGAAAAAGCTCAAATTATCCCACTGGCAGCATAGTCACCCCGCCGCGAGTTGAGTACCGTTTGCATCACAGATTATCAATATTGTGAATCAGCCCCGGAAGGCGGCTATTATCATCGCGATCGTTTCATTTCAGGGAGAACACCCATGTCACAACCCCGCATCGGCGTAGGCGTACTGATTTTTCGCGACGGCAAAATCCTGCTCGGCAGGCGTCTGGGCAGCCACGGCGAGGGCGACTGGTCGGCCCCCGGCGGCCACCTGGAGTTTGGTGAAACCCCGCAGCAGTGCGCCGCCCGCGAGGTGCTCGAAGAAACCGGGCTGATCCTCGGTGCCACCACGCAAGGCCCGTTTACCAACGATTTTTTTCACGCCGAGCAAAAGCACTACGTCACGCTGTTCGTGCTGGCCCACGCGGCCAGCGGCACGCCGCAGCGATGCGAGCCGGAAAAATGCGCGGGATGGCAGTGGTGCGATCCCGCCGATCTGCCGCAGCCGCTGTTTGCGCCGCTGCGTTCATTGCTGGCGCAGGAAGGCAGTCTGATTATGCTGGCAAAAGCCCCGATTTAGCGCGGTGCGGCAGGGATCGCAAAAGCGTAAAATACCTGCGAAAACAGTTAGTCAGCGGCAGAGTGACGCCGTACAGTGAAGTTCTCACTTTGCCGCCGACGAGAACCCGATGAACGCACTGACCTCGCTCCTCAATCTGCCTGCTCACCCGATTAATGATGCTGCTTACACCGAACGCTGTCGTCTTCAGCTGGCGGACTCCGGCGCGCTGGTGCTGCGCGGTTTTCTGACCCCGGCCGCGCTGGACATCATCAAAAAAGAGGGCGAGGCGAATCAGCATCTGGCCTTCTACGCCAAAAGCCAGCACAACGTTTATCTGCAAAAAACCGATGAATCCCTGGCCGCCGACCATCCGCGCAACCGCCAGGTGGTGTCCTCCAAGGGCTGCATCACCGACGAAGAGATCCCGGCGGACTCGCCGCTGCGTACCCTGTACGATTCCGGGGTATTCAAAGCCTTCCTGTGCCGCGTGCTGGACGAACCAGAGCTGTATCCCTACGCCGACAGCCTGTCATCGATCAACCTGCACTATGCCCATCAGGGCCAGGAGCTGGGCTGGCATTTTGACAACTCGTCGTTTGCCATCACCCTGCTGATCCAGAAACCGGAAGCGGGCGGCGTATTCGAATACGTCAGCCATCTGCGCGATGCGGAAGCCGGAGAGATGAATTATGACGGCGTGGGTAAGGTGCTGAACGGCGAGCAGGAGGTACAAAAACTGGAGATTGAACCGGGCGATCTGGTGCTGTTTCGCGGGCGCAACGCGCTGCATCGGGTGACCCCAACCGAGGGTGACATCACCCGTATGCTGGTGGTGCTGGCCTGGAATGCCCGGCCGGGTATTGCGCTGTCGGAAAGCGCCCGCATGACCTTCTACGGACGCCTGTAACCCTTAACCGGCGGCGAGCAGCGCCGCCCAGCCGCGCTGGAAAATCTGCCGGGTGCGGAACGCCACCAGCGCCTGCCAGTCAGCATCCTGCGGATTGAAGCCTTCAAAGATCTGCCATTTGAGCTGCCGTCCCTGCTCGCTTGCCGGCTCGCCGTAAAGATGCAGCCAGTGGTCGTCGCGCACCCGGCGATGCATCTCATCCCCGGCATAGGTACCGCACTCCACCACCAGCTGGATCAGCTCGGTTTTCGGCAGATTATCAAGCAGGAACTGCGACAGATAGCCGGTGGCCGTGGCGGTCACGCCGGTTTCACTGTCGCGGCCTGCACCGGTGATCAGCACCGTCAGCCACTCGCCGAAAATCCGTCGCGCTTCATCCAGCGCCGGATAAGGCCGTTCCGCGATCGCCAGCAGCATCGGATGCCCCCAGGCGCCTGCGCCGGTATGCAGATCGAAGCTGATAATGCGCTGCGCGTGCTGCAGATGACTGGCGATAATCTGTTTCAGCGTCAGATGCGACCAGCTGGCCCGGCTGCCGCCGAAGAAGATGCCGTCGGCATACTGATACTGCCCGGCCTCAACAATCTGCTTCACCCCGCTCCAGCCGCGTGCGGCACACTGTTCTGCCAGCATAGCGTCGGCGGCGGCACGTTGAGGGCCGTTCACGTCGCGGCAGGTGTAGATCGCATGCAGTTCGCGGTACGCGGCATTCTCCGGCGCACCGGCGGCGAAGTCGATAAAATTGCGGTTGAGGTCGGCGTTATCTTCATTCACCCGCCGCAGGTGCGCGGTGCCCCACGGATTCAGCAGGTGAACCATTACCACCGCCACGTCATCGGGCAGCGTCTGGCCCTCCAGCGCGTCCAGCCAGGCGATCTGACTGTCGGAACCGTAGTAGCCCTCCACGCCGTGAGTGCCGGAAATAATCAGCATCACCCGCGGCGCATCAGGGCGGCCCAGCACCGCGACATCGGTGGAAAGCGCTTCGCCGTCGGGGCCGGTTAATGGATGGTCGTAGCGGGTAACGGTGCCGCCGTTGCGCGCCACCGCCGCCAGAAAGCGCGCCCGCTGCGCGGTAAAATCAGGAAGAACGGTTGTGGTCATCACTTATTCCGGGCGCTTGTAGACGTCAAAGCTGAAATACTTCTTCGCCAGCTTATCGTAGGTGCCGTTTTTATGCAGTTCGGCCAGCGCCTGGTTAATCTTTTCGACCCGCGCCGTATCGTCCTTGCGCAGGCCGATGCCGATGCCCTCACCGAAGTATTTCTGGTCGTACATCGGCTCACCGGCAATATGATAGCCCGCGCCCTGCGGCGTTTTCAGGAAGCCGGTTTCGGCGGCGGCGGCGTTGATAAAGGTGGCATCAAGACGCCCCGAGGCCAGATCCGGGTAGATTTCCGCTTCGTTCTGATAGCTCACCACCTGCACGCCCTGCGTTTCCCAGACGCTTTTCGCAAAGGCTTCCTGAGTCGTGCCCTGCGCCACGCCGACGGTTTTGCCCTTGAGCGCAGCGACATCCGGCTGCAGCCTGCTGGCTTTTGAGGTCAGCAGCGCGCTCGGCACGTTGTAGATCATATCGGTGAACAGCACCTGCTGGCGGCGCTTCTCGGTCATCGCCATTGCGGACAGGATCGCATCGAATTTACGCGCCTGCAGAGCCGGAATAATCCCATCGTAGGCGGTCTGCACCCAGACGCATTTCACCTGCATCTGCTGGCACACGGCATTGCCCAGATCGATATCGAACCCCTGCAGCGATCCGTCCGCCGCTTTGCTTTCAAACGGGGTGAAGGTCGGGTCGACGCCAAAGCGCAGTTCTTCAGCAGCCTGCGAGGCGGTACTGAAGGCGGCCAGCAGGGCCAGCGCAGTAAGGGTGAGTTTTTTCATGGTAGATCTCCGGATTAATCAGGCGTTTACTCTCAAGTAATACCATGATTAACCGCGGAGAAATAAGGTTTTTAGCTTATATAACAGGGAGAATAATTAGCAGGGATGATACTTATCCCTCCGGGTACATCTCCATCAGGCGGCGGGTCACCCCGTTAGTCCAGCCAAACCCGTCCTGCAGCGGGTATTCCCCCCCGGTACCCAGCAGCGCGGCATCGCCGCTGACGTTGTACTTCTCCACCATTTTATGGTGCTGCTGATAGGTTGATGACACGGTTCTCAGCCAGCGGCTGGCGATTTCATGCGCCAGATTCTCGTCGCCATAAATGCTGAAGCCCTTCACCGCCATCCACTGCAGCGGCGCCCAGCCGTTGGGGCTGTCCCACTGCTCGCCGGTCTGTTCCATGCTGGAGAGCAAGCCGCCCGGCGCCAGCAGATAATCGCGCACCGCTTTCGCCGTCCGGTTCGCCTGGTCGAGGCTCGCCATACCGACGTAAACCGGGGTGACGGCGGCGGCCGAGAAGGTCGCCTGCTCGCCGTCGCGCCAGTTGTAGTCACGGTACAGGCCGGTGTCGTTATCCCACAGATAGTGATTCACCGCTTCCTGGCGACGGTGCGCCAGCTGCTGATAGCGTTCGGCGGTCGCCTCGTCGCCCTTGGCCGCCGACAGACGGGCAATCGCCATCTCCAGCTTGTAGAGGAACGCGTTCAGATCGATGGGGATAATGCTGGTGGTCTGAATGCTGGCCAGACGCCCCGGTTCGCTCAGCCAGCGCGAGGTATAGTCCCACCCCGACGCCGCTCCGGCGCGCAGATCGCGATAGACTTCGCTGGACGGGCGCGATGAGTCGCGCGCGGTTTCCACGTCCTCAATATAAGACTCGTCACGCGGCGTATCGCGATCGTCCCAGTAGCGGTTCAGCACCGCACCGTCCGGCAGCATCACCACGTGGCGATAAGCCTGGTTCGGCTCCAGGTTTTCCCGCCCGTCCATCCAGAAAGCGTATTCGCTTTTGAGATGGCGAAGATAGCGCTGCGCCTCGTTGACGCCGTTCTTTTCAAACAGCTCCACCATCATCGCAAAGACCGGCGGCTGCGAACGGCTGAGGTAGTAGGTGCGGTTACCGTTGGGAATATGGCCGTAGCGGTCGATCATCCAGGCAAAGTTGTCCGCCATATTACGCAGCAGATCGCAGCGCCCGGCGGCGGCAAAGCCCAGCATGCTGAAGTAGGAATCCCAGTAGTAGGTTTCGCCAAAGCGACCGCCGGGAACCACGTAGGGTTTTGGCAGCGGCAGCAGCGAGGAATATTCACAGTGCTGTTTCGGGTGACGGGTTAATACCGGCCACAGTGCATCAATATGTTCCGCCATGGTTTTTTCCGGGTCAGAAACATAATGACTTTCATTGACCTGCGGCAGGTCGAAATTTTCCAGCACGAAGTGAAGCAAATTAAAATCATCGCGTTCACGTGCCAGATAATAACGAAACATAATACGTTCCGGATCGAATTTTGGCGCACAGTCGGCAAAGGTTTTACTGTCGCTAAAAATACGCGATGTTTGCACCGCAACGAACAGTTCCTGATAGCGGTCTGATGGCGTCAGGATATCGGAAACCGGCAGCCCACGGATATGCTCCGGCTGTGGCTCCATGACCGCTTCGGGGCCGGCTTCATAGTCGAGATACCAGTTCTCAAATTCGCCGGGGATGTTGTTTATCGTTTCAGTGTGATTGAAAGTGATAAAAGCCTCCTGCTGTCGGATATTACCGACAGAATTCACATGATGAATTTATCGTACTGCCTGTTAGTATAGTACGGGCGTCTCTACGCGCAACCCAATGTTTCTATTAATCTTAATGAGATATTATTTCAAAAAATAAATGAAACGTTAAATACGGTTTTTTTATAAAAAAAAGAAAATATCAGGGCGAATGAATAAACATAAACTGACAAATTTACCTTTCAGCCCTGTTTATTAAAAATAGCCGCCGATTAACAGCAGGTTAGTGTGACCCGGCTCACTGTTTTGCGGTCGCTGAATTTCTCAGCTTTTTTAGCGGCAATCTTCAGTGCGAACAGCAGATTAGTACGTTTTTCCCCTCGCTGGCCCGCCCCGCTGGGCGCCGAAGGCAGCAGCTGTTATGTTACGTGTTTGTAAATTTTAAGCGGCCGGCTTTTTTTTGCTCACCGGCCTCACGGAGCCATTATGCAATCTGGCACGCCCGCCTCCTCTTCCACTGCGCCGATGCCGAAAACCTGGTGGATAGCCCTGCTGGTGGCCGTCACCTTCTTTATGGAAAACCTGGATGCCACGGTGATCGCCACCGCCCTGCCGCAGATGGCGCGCGATTTCTCGGTCAGCGCGGTGGATATGAACGTCGGCATCACCGCCTTTCTGCTGGCGGTCGCGGTGTTTATCCCGCTGAGCGGCTGGCTGGCCGACCGGTTTGGCGAACGGCGCATTTTTGCCAGCGCCATCGTGCTGTTCACCCTCGCTTCACTGCTGTGCGGCCTGAGCACCTCGCTGCCGATGTTTACCTTCAGCCGCGTGCTTCAGGGGATTGGCGGCGCGCTGATGGTGCCGGTGGGCAGGCTGCTGGTGCTGCGGGTGACGGAAAAACAGGATCTGGTGCGCATGATTGCGCTGATCACCTGGCCCGGCCTGATTGCCCCGGTGCTCGGGCCGCCGCTCGGCGGACTGATCGTTACCGTCGGCCACTGGCCGTGGATTTTCTGGCTGAATATCCCGCTGGGCATCGCGGCGCTGATCTGCACCTTCTGGCTGATCCCGAAAGGCGAACGCGGCCAGCCGCGCCCCTTCGATCTGACGGGGTTCCTGCTGACCGCCATCGCCTGCGCGGCGCTGATTACCGGGCTGGAGTGGCTGGGCCAGAGCCGCCTGGTCGCGGGCGCGGCACTGCTGCTGCTGGGCAGCCTGAGCGCCCGACTGGCCTGGCGACACGCGCGCCGGGCAGCGGCACCGATGCTGCCGATCGATTCACTTGGCATCAGCTCGTTTCGCAGCACCCTGCAGGGCGGCTCGCTGTTTCGTGCCGCCATTAACGCCATCCCGTTTCTGCTGCCGCTGATGTTTCAGGTCAGTTTTGGCCTGTCGGCAATGGAAGCGGGGGTGCTGGTGCTGTGGGTGTTCGCCGGGAATCTGGCGATGAAGCCGTTCACCACGGCAGTGATGCGCCGCTGGGGTTTCCGCCAGGTACTGCTGGTCAACGGCCTTATCAGCACGGCGGCGATTGCAGTCTGTGCCTTTATCACCCCGGCGCTGCCCTACCCGCTGCTGGCGCTGGTGCTGTTTATCGGCGGGCTGTCGCGTTCGATGCAGTTCACCTGTTATAACTCGCTGGGCTTTGCCGACGTGCCGCGCCCGCAGATGAGCGCCGCCTCCACGCTGTTCAGCATGTTCTTCCAGTTCAGCATGAGTGCCGGGATCGCCTTTGCCGCGCTGGCGCTGCGCGCCTCGATGTCTCTGCAGGCACATCCTCAGCCGCTGCCGGTGGATTTTTTCTGGGCGTTTATGGCCGTCAGCCTGCTGTCGCTGCTGGCGTTACTGGATAATCTGCGGCTGAAGGCCGGCACCGGGGAGCACGTACTGCAGCGACAGCCTTAAAACCGATGGAAAATCTTTGCCATGTGATTTACTTATCACTGCCGGGAAAATAAACTATTGCTCCTTCGTATTTTAACGAAATCCATTTAACGCTTACCGTAAAAACCCTCAGGCAGAGGGTTTTAAAAGAAAGGATCCTTGTATGACGCTCCACCTCTGGCTGGCCTATACCGGCGTGATTGCCGCGCTGATTGCCATTCCCGGCCCGTCGGCCTTAATCAGCATGACGCACGGCCTGCGCTTCGGGCGCAAACACGCGCTGGCAACGGTGGTCGGCGGCGTGCTGGCGGCCATGGTTCTGATGACCGCCTCCGCGCTGGGTCTGGGTGCTATTCTTGCCGCCTCCACCACCGCCTTCACTATTCTGAAAGTGGTCGGTGCCGCCTATCTGGTCTGGCTGGGTATTTCCGCGTGGCGCGATAACAGCCACGAAACGCCGGTGGCCACCCCGGAAATGGAAGACGCGCCGGGTGCG